>CAJUJI010000045.1 GCA_910586875.1 uncultured Anaerotruncus sp.
GTTTTACAATCATGAAATATAGATTTTTTGAGAAGATATTCCATGATATTGAAAAGAATATTCAATGGTTTTTCACGTAAAGTCAAGCTATACTAGAAACAGACAGAGGGACTGCATCCGGCAATTCCTTTGTCAATTACGACATGAACTAGGAGGAAAAAGAAAATGAGAAAGATATTTGCATCTGTTCTTGCTGCTGCAATGATCCTGAGCTTCGCAGCTTGCGGCGGCGGCAATGCACCGTCATCTTCCGCGCCAGCATCCTCTGCTCCGGCTTCTTCTGCTCCGGCTGAGAGCACCCCAGCAGAAAGCACCCCAGAGGCCAGCGGTGACACGGTCAAGGTTGGTATCGCCATCTATAAGTTTGACGATAACTTCATGACCCTTTACCGCAACGAGCTCAAGAGATACTTCGAGGAAGATTTGGCTTCTAAAAACGGTGTCACCTATGAGCTGACCATCATGGATGGTAAGGGCGACCAGGCTGAGCAGACCAACCAGATCGACGGCTTTATCGCTAGCGGCATGGATGTAATCATCTGCAACATGGTACAGTCCTCGTCCGCAGCTACCGTTGTTGAGAAGTGCAAAGCTGCTGACATTCCGGTCATCTTCATCAACCGCGAGCCGTCCGCTGAGGACCTGGAGCTGTGGGATAAGGTTGCTTATGTAGGCGCTGATGCACGTCAGTCCGGTACCTTCCAGGGCGAAATCGTTTTGGAGACCGAGAACAAAGGCGACTTTAACGGCGATGGCGTTATTTCTTATGTAATGATCATGGGCGACCCTGAGAACGTAGATGCACAGTACCGCACCGAGTTCTCCATCAAGGCGCTGGAAGACGGCGGCATGAAGGTCGAGAAGCTGTTCGAGCAGCGCGCCGACTGGGATCAGGCAAAAGGCCAGGAGCTGGCAAACACTGCTCTGACTCAGTTTGGTGATCAGGTTGAGGTTATCTTCTGCAACAACGACGCAATGGCACTGGGCGCTGCACAGGCAATTGCTGCAAACGGCCGCAAGGTTGGCGAGAACATCTACCTGTTAGGTGTTGACGCTCTGGAAGAGGCACAGCAGATGGTAAAAGATGGTGAAATGACTGGTACCGTGCTCAACGACCACATCAACCAGGCACGCACCGCTGCCGATGTTGCTCTCAAAGCGCTCAACGGCGAGACGATTGAAAAGAACTACACCGTTGACTATGTCAAGGTTACTGGCTAATTTTTGAGGCATCTAAATTGCGTGTGCGTGCAAAGCGCACACGCAATTTTTTAAAAAGAAGAACAGGGGGTAGACCTATGGCAGATTATCGGTTGGAAATGAGAGACATCGTCAAGACCTTTCCTGGTGTAAAGGCGCTGGACGGTGCAAATCTCAAGTTGCGGCCTGGTACAGTACATGCTTTGATGGGTGAAAACGGCGCGGGCAAGTCCACCCTGATGAAGTGCATGTTCGGTATCTATAAAATGGACAGTGGCGAAATTTTCTATGAAGGGCAAAAGGTGCAGATTACCGACCCTATGGATGCGCTGAACCATGGTATTGCAATGGTTCACCAGGAGCTTCAGCCCATCCCCGAGCGCAGTGTCGCCGAAAATATCTTTGTCGGACGCTACCCCCTGAAATCCGTCGCTGGCATCAAAATTGTTGACCACGAAAAAATGTATAAGGACACCGAGCGCCTGCTTAAAGAGGTCCGCATGGATTTTGACCCGAAGGCGAAGCTGGGAACCCTTTCGGTTTCGCAAATGCAGTCGGTAGAAATTGCAAAAGCGGTTTCAGCCGATTGTCGGGTGCTCATTTTGGATGAGCCGACCTCCTCGCTGACCTCGCATGAGGTAGAAGCGCTGTTCCGTATTATCGAGGACCTCAAAGCAAAAGGCGTTTCCATCGTCTATATCTCTCATAAGATGGACGAAATTCTCCGCATCTCGGATGAGGTTACCATCATGCGCGATGGCCAATATATCGGCACCTGGGAGGCAAAGGAGCTGACGATTGACTTCATCATCTCCAAGATGGTTGGACGTGAGCTGACCAATCTTTATCCCACCCGCGAAAATACGCCAGGCGAGGTTGTGTTTGAGGTGAAGGACTTTACCTCCATCAATCCTAAATCGTTTCGGGATGTTTCCTTCCAGCTGCGGCGCGGCGAGATTCTTGGCGTTGGCGGGCTGGTCGGTGCACAGCGTACCGAGCTGATGGAAGGGCTGTTTGGCATTCGCTGCCACACCAAAGGGACCGTCTCCTATAAGGGTGAGCCGCTGAACATCAACCGTCCACAGGACGCAATCCGCAAGGGAATCGCGCTATTGACCGAGGACCGGCGCGCCACCGGAATTTTAGGTGTGCTTTCCATCGCAGATAACGTATCTATCGCCTCTCTTGACAAATATCTGGAATTTGGCATTATGCTAAATGATAAAAAAATTGAACAGCTTGTTGCGGATAATGTAAAAAAGTTATCCATCAAAGCTCCCAGCAGTAAAACGCTCATTCAGTCGCTTTCGGGCGGAAATCAGCAAAAGGTGCTCATCAGCCGCTGGCTGGCGAACAATCCGGATATTCTGATTTTGGATGAACCGACCCGCGGCATCGACGTCGGCGCGAAATATGAGATTTACTGCATTATTGCAGAATTGGCAAAACAGGGCAAGAGCATCATCATGATTTCCTCTGAAATGGGTGAGCTGATTGGCATGTCCGACCGCATCATGGTGATGTGTGACGGAAAGGTAACCGGCTTTATCGACGGCAAAGAAGCCAACCAGGAAAATGTCATGGCCCTGGCTACGCAATTTTCATAATTTCAAAGGAGGATTTCAAAGATGGATACTGCTAAGAAAAATCAAGTTGGCGCATTCCTTCAAAACCATGCAATGGTTATCCTGATGATTTTGGTTGCAATCGTGGTTGGTATTTTAAAACCGAACTTTATCTCCGGCGCAAACTTTAAAAACCTTTCGGTTAACACCGCGGTGCGCTTCATTGTTGCGCTGGGCGTTTCCGGCTGTCTGATTACCAAAGGAACCGACCTTTCTGCCGGACGTTTGGTTGGTTTGGGCGCTTGTATTTCCGGCGTGCTGCTCCAGCGCATCGATTACAGCGACCGCTTCTTCCCCGGCCTGCCGGATATGCCGATTATCGTTGCACTGCTGATTGCAGTTGCGGTCTGCTCGATTTTCGGAATTGCAAATGGACTGATTATCTCTTACCTGAAGGTGCCTCCTTTCCTGACCACACTGGGTATGCAGATTTTCGTTTACGGTATTTGTCTGGTATTCACCGGCGCAAAACCAATCGGCGGCTTTAAAAAGAGCTACACCGGCTTTGCAAACATCGCGTTTATAAATGGTTATCTTTCGGTATTGGTTATTGTTGCATTTATCTGCGGCCTATATATGTGGTTCTTATACAATAAGACCCGTCACGGAAAATATATGTATGCCATCGGCGGCAACGAGAGCGCTGCTGAGGTCGCTGGTATCAACACCAAAGCAACCTTGATTCGCATTTACATGCTGGCCAGCATCATGTATGCGCTGGCAGGCTTCCTGTGGGCAGCAAAATCCGGCGGTACCTCGGTTAACATGGGACAGGGCTATGAGCTGGAGGCAATCGCCGCTTGTACCATCGGCGGCGTATCGGTAAACGGCGGTGTCGGCCGTGTATCCGGCATTCTGGTTGGCGTTCTGGTATTCGAGCTGCTGAAAATCTCGCTGCAATTCATGGGCGTTGAGACCTCCTATACCTATATCGTACAGGGTTTGGTTATCATCATCGCAGTTGCACTCGACCTGCGCAAATACCTCGCAAAAAAATAAGCCCCCTATTTTTCTTTCATTTTCCGTACCGCCCTTTTTGGGCGGTGCGGAATTTGTTATAAAATTTTGTCATAGCGCTGACTTTTTGCTGCTTGCAGGCGGCGAAATGAAAGGAGAGTTCAATGAGCTACTATAAGGTCATCATTGTGGATGATGAAGCAGAAATCCGTGATGGCATCCGCTGCAAGATCGATTGGGCTGGCAACGGCTTTGAGCTGGTTAGTTCTGCGGAAAATGGTCAGGAGGCTCTGGAGCTTTCCGAACAGCTCCACCCCGATGTGGTGCTCACCGACATTAAAATGCCCTTTATGGATGGGCTGACCCTTGCAAAGCATCTGGCCGAGCGGATGCCTGCCACCAAACTGGTGCTTTTCTCCGGTTTCGACGATTTTGAATATGCACAGAAGGCAATCCAACTAAACGTTGTGCAGTATATTCTCAAACCGATTGACGCCGCGGAATTAACCGAGGTGCTCCAGCGGCTGAAAACCCAGCTGGATACTGAATTTGCTGAAAAACGGGATATCGAAGCTCTGCGCGCACACTACCAGAGCAGCCTGCCGTTGCTGCGGGAGCAATTCTATTGCCGGCTGATCGATGGGCGGATGTCCAGTCAGCGCATCCGGGAACAGGCGGCATTGTATGAGATCGACCTTTCCGGCAGTTGGTGGACGGTGGTACTGCTGCATATCGACGCAGGCAACGCCGACAGCGCTTTTGCGCAGGAGAGCGAGCTTATCCCACTCTCGGTCAAACAGTTTGCAGACGAGGGCATCCGCCATTGCTGCCAGCGCAGTTTAATCTATAACGATTATGTGGCGATCATCGCCAGCTTTGACGAGCAAAGCCAGGTGCTCACATTGATTGACGACCTCAACCACGTTTGTACCCAGGCGCGCCGCTTTTTAAATCTGGCGCTGACCGCAGGAGTAGGTGCACCCTGCTCGGATTTATCCAGCCTATATTATTCCACCCAGGGCGCACGCAGCGCGTTGGATTATCGGGTATTGATGGGCGCTGGCCGCGCTATCTACATCGGCGATGTCGAGCCGGACCCCTCCGCACAGCTGCAATTCAGCGAACAGGAAAGCCGTGAGCTGATTTCCGCAATCAAGCTGGGCACACCCGAAAGTATTCACACCGCTGCCGAACGATTTCTTTCCCAGTTTCGAGCAGCACGCCTGCCACTGGGACAGTTCCAGCTTTACTTTATTGAGATGATGGCGGAGCTGCTCAAAATCGTCCGCGCCTATCAGCTGGACATCGAGGAGCTCTTTGGAAAGGACTTTGACGGCAATTTCCACCTTTCTCGATTTGATTCGCTGGAAGAACTGGCCAATTGGTTTTTGGACACCTGCCTAAAAATTAGTACGCTGATCCGGCGCGAACGCACCTATTCTGCCCGCGCGACCGCCGACCGTGCAAAACAGTTTATCACCACACATTATTCCGACCCTGATATTTCGGTTGAGATGCTTTGCGACCATCTGCATGTTTCCCCCGCTTACTTTTCTACCCTATTTAAAAAAGAAACCGGCATGAGCTTTGTAACCTATCTAACCGATGTGCGTATGGATCAGGCGGTTCGGCTGCTTTCCACAACCGAACTGAAAACCTACGAAATCTCCTTGCAGGTCGGTTACATCGAGCCAAATTATTTCAGCTACGTCTTTAAAAAACGATTCGGCATCTCCCCCACCAAATACCGGAACAACCAGGGAGGAAAAAATGTCTGATGCAGTCCGCCGGCTGACCAAATGGGTTCGCCGCATGAGCATCCAATACCTGATTTCCATTTCGTTCAGCATCATTGCACTATTTGGAGTGGTCGCGCTGGGCCTGACCCTGCACGCCCGCTATACCACCGCGACCGAGGCTCAAGCACAGGCTTATAATCTGCGCATTCTCAACCAGGTAAACAGCAATTTAGACATCTACCTGCGCAATATGATGCGGGTCTCGGACGCGATATACTATCGGGTACTGAAAAATATTGATCTGGCGCAGGATGAAATCGACACACCGATGAATTTGCTATATGAGACCAACCGGGAGCTGTTGGTCAGCATTGCGCTGTTCGACGATGCAGGCGGGCTGGTGTATGCTTCCCCGCTCTCGCGCCTTAAACAGACGGTGCAGCCTCACCAGCAGGATTGGTTTTTACGCGCCATCGGACGCACTGAAAATTTGCATTTTTCTGTTCCGCATGTGCAAAATTTGTTTGAGGACCCCGATTACCGCTACCGCTGGGTAGTCTCCCTTTCAAGGGCGGTTGAGCTGACCACCAACGGCGTAATTCGCCAAGGAGTGCTGTTGGTGGATATGAGCTTTTCCGGAATTGAACAGCTCTTTAAAAATGTAAACTTAGGGGAGAATGGGTATGTCTACCTGATCAATCCCGAGGGCGAAGTGATCTACCATCCGCGTCAGCAGCTGCTCTATTCCAATCTGTTGGAGGAAAACAATCTGGTCGCCGCCTCCTATGACGATGGCAACCACTTTGAAACCTTTCAGGGGCACAAACGTCTTGTTACAGTAAAAACGGTCGGCTATACCGGCTGGAAGATTGTCGGAGTCTCCCCTGCGATCTATGGTCTCACCTCCGATTACTACCATCTGCGGACGTTTGTATTTTTCGCACTCGGCTTCTCGATCTTCCTGATGATATTTGCGAATATTTTTGTCTCCTCCCGAATTGCTGACCCCATCACAGCGTTAGAAAACTCGGTGCGCGAGCTGGAACACGGCAACTGGGATGCACCCATTGCAATCGGTGGCTCATACGAAATCCAGCATCTGGGCAGTGCAATCCGCTCGATGGCGGTACAAACACGCAAGCTGATGGATGACATTTTGGTAGAGCAGGAGGAGAAACGCCGCAATGAGCTAGACGCACTACAAAGCCAAATCAACCCGCACTTTCTGTATAATACGCTGGATTCCATCGTTTGGATGATCGAAAATGAGCGCTACCCGGAGGCAATCCGCATGGTAACCGCGCTTGCACGGCTATTTCGCATCTCACTAAGCCGCGGACGCACCATCATTCCGGTCGCAGACGAGCTGGAACATGCCCGCAATTATATGACCATCCAGCTCATGCGCTATAAAAACAAATTCACCATCCGATTTGACGCCGCACCAGAAACCCTGCGCCTCTCCACCGTCAAGCTCATCGTCCAGCCGCTTTTAGAGAATGCCATCTATCACGGCATGGAGTACATGGACGGGGATGGCGAAATTATCGTCTCCAGCTATTTAGAACAGGGGGATTTGTACATCGCTGTCACCGACAACGGCGGAGGTATTCCAGCTGAGCGCTGTGCAAAGCTGCTGACCGACCAAACCCTTGGGCATGGCAAGGGCTCCGGCATCGGACTGCGCAATGTACATCAGCGTATCCAGCTCCGTTATGGCGCACAGTATGGCCTTTGCATCCTCAGCGAGCCGGATGAAGGGACCACCGTTCAAATTCATCTGCCGGCCATCCCCTACGACCAGCCGCCAAAGGAGGAAACGCATGAAACATAAAAAGCTGTTGATCGCTTTTCTGATGACCTTGGCTTTTTTGCTGCTGTTCTCCTTCCTACTATATAGGCTGCTGGCACAGGAACAGCCTGCACGCGTTTATTCCATCTCGGTGCTGGTCCGCGGCCAAAGCAGCGATAGCTGGACCAATGTACGCCAGGGGGCGGAGCAGGCCGCCAGCGAGCGCAATATCGATTTAAGCTTTATTACACTTTCGGAGGAAAACAACCTCAATGAGCAAATTTTTCTGCTGAATCGAGAGGTTGAGGGCGGCGCAAATGCAATCGTGCTTTCCGCCGCCAGCTTTGAGGGATTGTTTGAACCGCTTTCCCGCATCAGCAACAAGCTTCCGATTGTTTGTATCGAATCCCCTGCCGACAGCAGTACGGTTGTCAGCTGCATTGCCGCGGATGATTACCAGATGGGGCAGATGCTCGGTCAGCGAATGATCAGCACCCATTTTGTTCGCCAGCTGCGGGTCGCAGTTTTGGATACCAGCCCCAACTGTGAAAACATCACCCAACGCCGCCAGGGATTGCTGGACCAGTTCAGCGAACAGGAGCAGTTTGAATTTCTCCAGCTCTGGCCGCTCTCCAACAATCGGGAGATGGCCGCAAAGGAACTAGCCGAAAATCTTTCTGCGCAGCACATCAATGTTCTGGTCGCGCTCGAACCTTACGCGCTCGAACTGGCGGCGCTAGCGATACAGGATACCAGCGAAAAAATCGAGCTGTATGGCATCGGCAATTCTGGGCGGATTGCATCGTTTATCGAGCAGGATGTGATTACTGCCACCATCATTCAAAACGATTTCGGCATCGGCTATCTCGGCGTGAAAGCCGCGTTTGACGCTTTAGAAGGCGACATGGCCTCTGTACCGGTTACAGTGGAACACCGCCTAATCACCAGCAGCAATATGTATGATCCTGAAAATCAGCGGCTTTTGTTCCCATTCATCCGCTGAGAATTGCCTTCGGCAGCGCCTTTGGCCACCCTATGGGGCATTAAGGAGCGCATTTCAAAGGGGGGATTTTCGCAAGAAAAAAGCCCCCTTGTCGAGCTGCCAAATGGCACTGACGATAGGAGGTTCCCTATGAAAATAAAACCGTACAAACGTTTTTACGCTGTGCTGCTGGCGGTACTGCTCTGTCTGGGCGGGTGCCGCACTTCCCAGGCAACAACTCAGACTGTACAGCAGGTGAAAATTGGACTGACCCTTTACCAGCAGGACGATACCTTTATTTCCAGCCTGCAAGGGTATCTGGAAAGCGCTGCCAAGGCGCGCGAGGCGCAGGACAACATCAAAATATCGCTGAATATCTGCGATGCAAATGGCAACCAGAGCATTCAAAACGATCAGGTGGAGCGCTTTATCTCACAGGGCTGCGATGTTATCTGTGTCAACGAGGTAGACCGTACCGCTGCATCGGTGATTATCGACAAAGCAAAAGCGGCCGATATCCCCATCGTCTTTTTTAACCGCGAACCGGTTGAGGAGGATATGCAGCGCTGGAAACAGGTTTATTATGTTGGCTCACGCCCGCGAGAGGCAGGAATCCTGCAAGCAGACATTGTCGCCGAGCTGTACCGGAAAAACCCGGAGCTGGTGGATCGCAACCAGGACGGACGGCTGCAATATGTGATGCTGGAGGGCGAACCCGGACATCAGGACGCCGCTGTACGCACCGAATACGCCATTAAGGAGCTGGGCTGGCAGGGTATCGAAGCGGAAAAGCTCGCTAACGAGATCGCCAATTGGCAGCGTTCACAGGCATTTGCCAAGGTTGTGCAATGGATTGAAAAATTCGGCGATAGCATTGAGGTTGTATTCAGCAACAACGATGATATGGCATTGGGGGCGATCGATGCCTATCAGAGCTTAGGGATCGAGGACTGGCCGATTATTGTGGGAATTGATGCTACCCCACCCGCTCTGGAGGCATTGCGCCAGGGCACCCTTGCGGGCACAGTTTTCAACGACGCGCGCGGCCAGGGACAGGCTATATTTGAGCTTGCCTATGCGCTTGCCACCGACAGGGATGTTCAGCAGGCCGTTCCCGAGCTAGAAGGACAGTACGTTTGGAAATCACATACGGGCATCACCCTTAAAACACTGGAACAGCAGGAGAGCTCCTCCTAAAATGGGCGCTTTCCTGAGAAGTTTAATCAAAAAATTTTCCCTTGAAAAAATTCTCATTTCCCAGCTTTTTGGCTGTTAACCGAAAGATTACACAACCATCCGGGCACACCAGATTTTTGCTGTACGGGCTATCTCCGCCAATATTTTCCAAATCTCCGCCGCTGCGGATTGCCTCCATGATTGGAAACAGCAGCAGCATCGTTTTCGAGCAGATCCCCTGCCCATTTGCATTCACCGGACAGCCATAGGTGCAGGTATACCTGTCCCCAATCTCCTCACCATTGCGGCAATACCGTTCAGTGTGGTTGCTGTGCAGAAAGCCCGTCACCTCAATTTCAAATTCGTATTCCTCAGCATACCACTTTTTCATTTTATTCCTCCAAATTCATATTTATAGTCATAGTATAGCACAAACAAGCTCTTAAAAAAAGGTCCCATTTCCCCTCTTGACAAGACTGGTAAGTTGTGCTAAAATAAACAAGCTGTCCGAAGACAGCAGGTGTCGTAAGACATAAGGCTGATGCCGCCTGCCGAGGAACCAAAGAGATTTGAATACGTTTTTGCGTATGATTCGGCTCTTTCTCCACGGTTGGGAGGAAGGGCTTTTTTGATTTGAATTTGGAGGTGAACGAATTTGCCAAGCGAGAAGATTTTGGAGCGCAAGAAACAGGTCGTTGCAGAGCTCAGCGAGAAGATTCGGGCTGCGGCTGCTGGCGTTGTAGTCGATTACAAGGGGATCAACGTAGCGGACGACACCAAACTGCGCAAAGAGCTGCGTGAGGCTGGCGTTGAGTACACGGTTGTTAAAAATAGCCTGCTTCGCTTTGCTGCCCAGGAGGTCGGTTACGGCGATCTGTCCTCTGTATTAGAGGGTACCACCGCAATCGCGCTGAGCAAAGAAGACCAGGTGATTGCAGCAAAAATCCTGAGCAAGTATGCAGAGAACAGCAATGGAAAGTTTACCGTAAAGGCTGGCTTTGTGGATGGTGGCGTAATTGACGCTGCAAAGGTTGCCGCACTGGGCAAGCTGCCAAACAAAGAGGGCCTGCTCTCGATGCTGTGCAGCGCATTGCAGGGCAACCTCAGAGGTCTGGCTGTTGCACTGAATGCAATCGCAGAAAAGGAAGGCGGACAAGCGCCTGCCGAGGCAGCACCGGCTGCTGAATAATCCCGTGATAAAATGAACTATTTTAGGAGGTAATAAGCATGGCTTCTGAGAAAATTCTGAAGTTTGTTGAAGAAGTAAAATCCCTCACCGTTCTGGAGCTCAACGAGCTGGTTAAGGCGATTGAGGAGGAGTTCGGCGTTTCTGCTGCTGCTCCGGTTATGGTAGCTGGCCCTGTAGATGGTGGCGCTCCGGCTGCTGATGCAAAGAGCGAGTTTGATGTTATCCTGACCAGCCCTGGCGGGTCCAAGATGGGCGTTATCAAGCTGGTGAAAGAGATCACCGGTTTGGGTCTGAAGGAAGCAAAAGAGCTGGTTGACAACGCTCCTAAGCCGATCAAAGAGGGCGTTTCCCAGGCAGATGCAGACGAGATCAAAAAGAAACTCGAAGAGGCTGGCGCAACCGTCGAGCTCAAATAAGCATGATAAAAAAAGCCCCCGTTTGGGGGCTTTTTTGTTTACTCAATTACGGTATAAGCGTCCGCGGCTGTATCCTTTGTTGCATATTCGTTCACCGCAAGCACTCGAACCTTTAGCGGCTTTTGCCCCAGATTGATTTCGATAACATCCCCCACCTTCACATCATACGACGCACGCGCTACCTTTTCGTTCACCAGCACGCGCCCGCTGTCGCAGGCTTCATTGGCCACCGTCCGGCGCTTAATCAGACGCGAAACCTTTAAATATTTGTCCAGTCTCATCTGTTTCTCTCCTTTTCGCTTGTATAACAGAAAGCCTGCTGCACAAAAGCACAGCAGGCATGGTTCCCCTTTTGTGGTGGAATTTATTTGACTGCATCCTTGAGCGCCTTACCCGCGCTAAAGGACGGTACAGTGCAGGCCGGAATGGTCATCGGGCTCTTTGTAACCGGATTGATGCCCTGACGCTCCTTGCGCTCTTTGGTTTCAAAGGTACCAAAGCCCACCAGCGCAACGCGCTCGCCAGCCTTTAGTGCATCGGTAATTGCCTCCAGCATTGCACCGATTGCTTTTTCGCTGTCCTTTTTGGACAATCCGGATTTCTCTGCAACTGCATTGATAAGATCTGCTTTCGTCATGTCAACGACCTCCGTAATTTTAATACTTTCTATATCTTCCAGACACATAGCCTGAGATAGCCAGTTGATAAGCGACAGGCACGCTGCGCGCGCTTATGGGCGAATACCCGCCCACCTAACAAGATGTCTTCTTTTTTGCCTGTTTCCAAAGCTCGTCCAGCAGCTCAATCGGAGCCGCCTTCATTTCAATACCGCGTTCGTTTGCCAGCTGTTCCACCTGCTCAAACCGGCGGATGAACTTGCCGCAGGCTTTGGAAAGTGCGTCCTCTGCATCAGTGTGGACAAAGCGGGAGACATTCACCGCCGCAAACAGCAAATCGCCCAGCTCCTCATCAATATGAGACTGCTCTCCCTCGGCAACCGCCTGCCTGAGCTCGACTAGCTCGCTTTCCAGGTCGCGCATCGCCCAGTCTCTATCTGGATAGTCAAACCCCACCTTTGCGGCGCGATGCTGCACCTTTTCACTGCGCATCAGCGCGGGCAAGGTTGCCGGTACACTGTGCAGGGTTTCCGCAGCAGTTTTCTGCCCTTTGCTTGCCTGCTTAATTTTGTCCCAGTTATCCAACACCTCATCTGTGCCACTCACATGGATGTCTCCGAAGATATGCGGATGGCGCTCGATCAGCTTTTTGCAGATGCCGTCGCACACATCCGAAAAGGAGAATCGGCCGGCTTCCTCCTCCATGCGCGCATGGAACACCACCTGTAACAACACATCCCCCAGCTCTTCCTTTAGCAAGGCGGGGTCCTCGTTGTCAATCGCCTCACAAACCTCATAGGTTTCCTCCAGAAAATTTCTCCGGATTGAATGATGATCCTGCTCGCGGTCCCAGGGGCACCCGTTTTCTCCGCGCAGGGTTTCCATAATCTGAAGCAAATCCTGCATTCCATATGAGTCCTTTTGCGTGAACGCCAAATCCAATTCCCTCCCTTTCTGTCGCAATAGCGCGACTATAATGTATTCTACCCTAAAAATGAGTGTTTTTCAAGTATCTGAGCAAACTTTTCTCCCTGTGGAAGCAGGAAAATGTCTTGTTTTGTAATTGTGCGGGTGATTAAGATGAGAAAAACATAAACAACGCCTCCACAACCAATGGCTACAAGGGTTGAAACTTGGGAAGGCAGCCATTTTGAGAGCCAGCCGAATGAGAAATGCGCCGTCAATGCGCAACAGATTCCGGCAAAAAGGGGCTTCCCAAAAACCGGAATGAACGGCAGTTTTAGACCAGTGGTATGCACCAACGACCACAATCCGCCTAAAAGCACCAATGTGTAACAGGCCATTGTCCCAACCGGTGCAGCATGAATATTCAGCTGTGGGATTGCCACCAGCATATAATTGAGTGCCAGCTTGAGCAGCCCGCCAAAAAACAGCAGCCGCATTGGAACTGTGGCTTGGCCAACCGCCTGCAAAATTGCGTTGACTGGCAGCGAAATTGCAACAAATACCGCGCTCAGCCCCATCAGATGCAGCGCAGGCGAAATCGCCGCAATCTCCATCGGCTTTGAGAAGTAAAGCAGCTCAAGCACAGGGGTTGCCATTGCCGCAATGCCCAGCCCTGCCGGAATTGCAATCATCGCAGCCAAACGCAGCGCAGAGGCCGCATTGCGCTCGAGC
Organism: uncultured Anaerotruncus sp.; assembly: GCA_910586875.1. Classification (GTDB taxonomy): domain Bacteria; phylum Bacillota; class Clostridia; order Oscillospirales; family Ruminococcaceae; genus Anaerotruncus. Next base: position 13,332 of record CAJUJI010000045.1, read on the forward strand.
TGTACGCGGTTGTGGGTTGCCCACGCCGCCGCGACCGCAGGCAGCAAGCTTACCCCTATTACGGTGGTCAGCGATGGAACCAGATTATAAACCGGCACGGTCAAACCGGAATAGCAGCCATATAGATAAGAGCCGAGCTGCTCTAAACCGATCCCCTCTGGAATCGCTCCCTGATACATCCCCAGAACAATTTCCGGATTTTGATAGATCGCCTTATTCAGCCGGTTCATCACCGAAATGAGGTCGATAAAGGAGGTCAGGTTGGAGATCACTGCTGCAATACAAACCGGCACCGCAAGGTGCACCAGCCGGTGCATCAAAGCGCCCGTTGAAGCGGCTGGCGGCGCAGCCTCCCATTGTTCACGTGAAATGCGGCGGCCGGACCTGTGGCACAGCGCCATATAGAACGTGCCGCAGAGGGTGCTCACCGTCACCCCCAAAATTGCTCCTGCCGCTGCAAACGGCAGTACCAGCAAGGACGCCTGCTGCTCGCTGTCGCAGGCTAACCCAAATACTACACCTTCCTGCGCATACTGATGCAGCCCTATCCAGCTGATGGAATAGGTGAAGGTTAGCCCAAAAACCAACTTCGCAACCGCCTCAATCATCTGAGAAATTGCTGTCGGCGCCATATCCTGATGTCCCTGGGAATAGCCGCGGAATACCGCCAGCAGACAGCCGCAAAATAAGGCAGGCGATAGGCAGCGCACCGCATATTTTGCAGAGGGGTTATTGACCAAATTCGCAAACCAGCCGGCGCCTGCATACATTACCAGAGACCCGAGCAGTCCTGCTCCAGCAAACAGACAGATTGCTACGCGCAGCAGACGGCGCGCATCCCGACAGCGACCCTGTGCCAGACTTTCGCTCACCAGCTTCGACACCGCAATAGGCACACCGGACACAAAGAGCGCATACAGGGGATAATACAGGTCATAGGCCACATTAAAATAGCTCATCCCTACCCCACCGAGCAGGTTCGCCAGCGGTACCTTGAACAACGCACCAACCAGCTTGACAATCACCGTTCCCATCGCTAAGATCATGGTTCCATATAGAAAGCTTTGACGCGGTTTCATGCAATCCCCCCTTTTTTATATAATACACATATATTACCACAAGGAATTGGATATTACCACCATTTCTCTGCTTTTTGCGCACTTGCAATTTGAAAGATAATCTTGTAAAATAGCAACAGACACGACGGCAATTAAAAAGCTTCTGGAACCATCTTTAATTGCAATAGAAAGGGGCATCTCAATTATGCAAACAATCGGAATTATCTGTGCCATGAACAGTGAGCTGGCGCGCATCAAGGAGGCGCTGCACAACAGCGAAACGCAACAGGTCGGCCGTATGACCTTTCATGTTGGAAAGCTGGGCGGTAAACGTGTTGCAGCCGCCCTCTGTGGGATTGGCAAGGTTAATGCTGCCGCCTTCACACAGACACTGATCTCTAACCTTGGCGCAGATTATATCATCAACAGCGGCGTTTCTGGTGCGCTCTCCTCCTCCCTGCACATCATGGATATCGTCGCAGCAACCGACCTTATGCACCACGATCTTTTTCCCAACTTTTTGGAAGGAGAGGGCTATTTCCCGAACTGCGCACGCTTCCCTGCGGATGAGCGCCTTTCTGGATTGGTGGAGGAAATCTGCAAGGAGCAGGGCGTTCCCTGCGTGCGGGGGAGAATTGTCTCCGGCGAGCAGTTTGTCAACGATTCCGCGCTCAAGACGCAGATCATCGAAAAGACGCAGGGCATCACCACCGAGATGGAGGGTGCTGCGGTCGGCCATGTCTGCTATCTAAACAACATCCCATTTACCGTGGTACGCTGCATCTCAGATGGTGCGGATGATAACGGGGCAATGGATTTTGACACCTTTGTTGTACATGCTGCTGAACGCTGTGCAAAAATTACATTGGCACTGGTTGAGCGGATTTAGCGGGTTTCACAGATACATTCCCCATAAAAGAAAAAAGCCCTGATCGGGCTTTTTTCTTTTATACACGAATCGTCTATCAAACGGTTATATCCAACGATGCGCCGCTTTCCACCGGCGCCACATCCGCGACAGCGGCCCCTGCTGACGTTGCTGCCGCCATTGCATCCACCGGCATGGTTGCAGCTGCCGTTGCTGCCGCAGCCAATGGGCTCTCTCCCATTGCAGCCTTCTGGTCCTCCGCGGTCTCCTTAATCGCATAGTTCGACTCGTCCCGCCGGCGCTTGCTCCGTTTATTGCGCAGCTCATTGCGCAGATTTTCTGCCTTCTGCTGCTCCTGTTCCTTCTCCGCACGCTTGCGCTTGCGTTCAAGCTGTTCTTCCTTACCCAACTGCCGTTTTTTGGTGTAGGTACGCTTCATCAGCTTCTCCATACGGGTGATCATCTGCCGCGCTGTTTGTTTGTCCTTACCCTCGCACAATGCCTCCGCCATACGCAGATTCGCCAGCGCACGCATCGCCTTGCCTGCAACCAGCTGCACATCCAGCTTTGTTTGCGCATTTGCAAGCTCGGTTGCAAGCTGGCCTACCTGCACATTGGGCAAGGAAACCGACACCTTTCCACCACCGGCAGCTCCCATTTTACTAGCCATATCAGCCTGTTTATCCGCATCGCTCTTTTGCGCATCCTGCATCTCGGCAGCGTTTGCCTGCTCCTGTTGGAGCTTCTCGCGCTCGGTCACCGTCAGCTTATGCCATGCGCTGTTGATTCCCATTTGATTGGTTCCAGCCGCAACCTTCATGACGTTTCCTCCTCTTTGCAAAATTCTGATCACAGAAGCCTCTCATCTATATCACATTTCTAACATAAATATTCGACCCAATCTCGCAGAACAAAAGGCTTTCCCTTGAAATTTTATCCTATTTTTCATTTGAAAAGGCCGATGCAGATAACTGCATCGGCCTTTTTAGAAAAGTGTTACGATTCTTCTGAAACAAGTGGCGCAATCATTTTGACATAAATCTTACGATACATCAGCAGCGACAGGCCCAAAGAGACCAGCTCTGCAATTGGAAATGCCCACCAAACAACATTTAAGCCACCTAGCTGCGCTAGAAGCCATGCAACCGGCAAAATCACCAAAAGCTGCCGCGCAACGGAAATCAGCAGACTAAGCACGCCATTGCCCAGCGCCTGAAATACCGAGGACAACACAATTGCAATGCCCGCGCCGACAAAGCTCAGGCTGATAATCCGCAGCGCTGGGGTGCCAATCTCCAGCGTTTCAGCCGACGCTTTGAAAAACAAAAGCAATTGCTGCGGGAACAGGTGGAACACCAGTGAACCAACTGCCATAATGCTCACCGCATACAGCGCTGCATCGCGGATCACATGTGTAATTCTATCCTTTCTGCGCGCGCCGTAATTATAAGCAACAATTGGCACCATACCGCTGGTCAGTCCAAATACCGGCATAAACACAAAGCTCTGAAGCTTGAAATAAACGCCAAATACCAAGGTTGCGGTTTCGGTAAACGACACCAGAATTTTATTCAGTCCGAAGGTCATTACCGATGCAATAGACTGCATAATAATGGATGGGATGCCGACCTTGTAAATTTCCCCGATAATCCGTTTGCTCGGGCGAAATGCGCGTAGATTCAGCTTGACATCATGGTTAAATTCTACATTGAAATATAGCGCTAAACACATCCCTAAGATCTGGCCTGCTACCGTTGCCACCGCAGCGCCCTTGACTCCCATCGCAGGAAACCCAAAATAGCCAAAAATAAAAATGGGGTCCAAAATGATGTTGGTCAGCGCGCCTACACATTGGGAAATCATATTGTATATGGTATTGCCTGTTGCCTGCAAAATTCGCTCGGAGGCCATCTGGAGAAACGCACCAAAGGAAAATACCGTGCAAACGGTCAAATACTCGGTGCCCATCCGAATAATCTCCTCATTGCGGGTAAAGGCACAAAAAAATGTACGGGAAAACAGCAGCCCCAAAACTGCGAACACCAGCCCGCTAAGCACCGCCAACAGCAGTCCGTTTTCCGCTGCCGCATTTGCATCCTCAAAGTTGCGCTCGCCTAACCTGCGGGAAAGCAGCGCATTGATTCCTACGCCGGTACCAACCCCCACCGCAATCAGCAGATTTTGCACCGGAAATGCCAGTGATACCGCAGTAAGCGCCTCCTGGCTGTAGCGTGAAACAAATACACTGTCCACGATATTGTACAATGCCTGTACCAACATCGATACCACAATCGGCAGCGACATGGTAATCAGCAACCGGCTGACCGGCATGGTACCCATTTTATTTTCTTTTCTTTCTTGCATATTGTCTCCCTTTCTCTCCTGTCCCAAATCAAAGTTCTTTTGTTGTTTAAAATCGCTGTCCCCCCTTTCTGCACCGCTGCGATGCTTCTAATTCCATCAAAAAACCGCCCTCAAGGGCGGCTTTTCGCTGTTGGTCGTTTACATACAAAAGGGGGTTATTCTTCCTCTGGTGAAACTTCGCCTTCCACCAACTGTAAAGCTTCCCCTTGTTCAGCTTCTTGCTCACCGGCAGCCGGCTCCTGCGGCTGCAAAGAGGAGCCACACCGCGCACAGAACAGCGCGCCATCCGGATTGGATGCGTTGCATTCTGGGCAAACAACCACATTTTTCATCTCATTGATCTTGTGGTTAACTGCTGCTAGCTCGTCCAACTGTACTTCAATCTCTGCAATACACATGTTGATTAGCTCGGGGTTCTCGGTTTTCGCCTTGCTTAGCTCATACACAATCTCGCCCAGCTTAAGATAGTTTGCGTCGATATCCGAACGGATCTGCGCCGCCTGCATCCGCAGCTTGGTGATCCCTACCACCTCTTCGGTTTTGTTGCCAGCCGCTTTTGCTAGGTCTTTTGCTTTTGCCAGAATTTCATCAAAGGTTCCCATATCGTACACGCTCCATTCATCAATAAATTACATCCATTGTTATTATAT
>CAJUJI010000046.1 GCA_910586875.1 uncultured Anaerotruncus sp.
GATATTTTTGTCAACTTTTTAAGTATTAGTTAATTGGAGGATCTTCACTAAACCAGTCATTCCATAGATGCCTGATATTCTTTTCCCCAATCTCACATTTCATTTAGAAAAAGTGCGTACTTTACAGCGAAATTTTCTTTGGCTATAATATAAACAGCGCTAAAGAGAGCGGCCGCTCTGAGGCGCAAGGATAATATCAATCGATCAGGAGGAAAGCTCGTTATGAAAAGAATCCTATCCGATATCTCGCCACCATCAGCCGAGATACAAAATCCAAATACCAGCTCTCTATATTTGCTGGAGAGAAGGCACAATATCAAATCTCTGATAATCCCATTTTCCAGGTGTTTTACTTAGAGGCTCTACATGGTGTGATCGCCAATTTCTCTGGCAATCTCCCTTACGAGTTCTAATTTAGAAAACAAACCAAACAATCTTCGAGGCAAGGTGAAATTCCAGACCGGCAGTGAAAGCCTGCAAGCAGCGATGCTGACGCGGTAAAATCCCGCGGCCGACGGTAAAAGTCCGGATGAAAGAAGATGTGCTAAGACCCGCCTTACAGCTGCAACAGGTATGCTGTAGGGCCTGCCTTAAATTCAAACCATATCTTTATGTTAGGAGAATTATGTATACCGCTTCCACAACAAAAATGTCTGTTCGTACTATCACAATGGCAGCCCTTTTGTCTGCGATTTCCTACATCCTAGCCTTTCTGGAATTTCCAGTCCCGCTATCACCCTCCTTTGCCAGAATGGACTTTTCCGATTTTCCTGCTCTGATCGGCGCCTTTGCTTTTGGGCCAATTATTGGCGTCCTAATCGAACTAATCAAAAACGCTTTGCAGTTACTATCCACCTCCACCGGCGGCATCGGGGAGCTGGCTAATTTCCTTATGGGTGCCTCCTTTGTCTTTACCGCAGGGGCGCTCTATGAACAGCATAAAACCAAAAGGATGGCATGGATTGCCGGAATTACCGGCAGTATCGCGATGGGAGCTGTGGCCGCAATCACCAACTACTTTATCCTTCTGCCTCTGTTTGAGCAGTTCATGCCCCTAGAGCAGCTGATTGCGTCCTTTGGAGAATTCCTACCCTTTATCCGTACAAAACTGGATGTGGTGCTTTACAACGCGTTCCCCTTCAATCTGATCAAGGGGCTGATCATCAGTGTCGTTACCATGCTGGTTTATAAACGCCTGCGGTCGGTACTAAAGGGTACCGTTTGAAAGGGGGGGATCTAAAATGAACAGCAACGAATATCTTACCTATCTTGTAGAGCAGATTCACACCACCGTTGTGGCAACGGTAGACGACAAGGGATTGCCTGTCACTGCGGCCATTGATATGATGGCTGCGGATGAAAAGGGATTATACTTCCTAACAGCCAAAGGCAAGAGCTTTTATGACCGCCTAAAAAAGGGCGGCTACCTGGCGCTAACCGGCATAAAAGGGGAGGACACGATGCACTGCATTGCAGTGTCTGTGCGCGGCAAGGTAGAGGAACTTGGGCGCGAGCTCCTTCCCCAGTTATTCCAAAAAAATCCCTACATGAATGAAATTTATCCTACACCACAATCTCAAATGGCGCTCACTGTTTTCCGCATCTATGAGGGCAGCGGTGAATGGTTCGATCTATCGAAAAAACCGATTCAGCACCGATCTTTCGCCTTCGGCGGGGCAAAAGAGGAGAAAGAAGGTTATTGGATCACCGATACCTGTACCAGCTGTCGCACCTGTGAAACGGTATGTCCTCAAAGCTGTATTGACTTTAGCGGGGCAAAAGCGGTGATTCTACAGGAAAATTGTCTGCACTGCGGCAACTGTATGAGCGTTTGCCCACAAGGGAGCATTTGTCATGAGGAATCTCACTAAAGAGAAGACCTGTCTATTCAGGTTCGCTATCTCCATAATATCCTTTCCGAAATACGATTGCCCCTTGTACCAGTTCTTTCTTAGATTTTTTAATAGTAGGAACATACAATCCTATCCCTAATTTATAGGAAGTAGCTCCTACAGAATCCATTTTTATCCCGCTATCAAAACTTTTAAGATATTGATATACCTTATGAAAAGGCTGCCCCACAATCTCAAAATTTTGATAGCAAAAACCGGCGTTTATGTTCCCTTCCACAGCGATAAGCGTATCATTTTCATCAAAATGTATGTTTAGCTTGCTGGTACATAATCTGTATCCAGCAGTGTCATAATCGATACGCCTGTAATCCTCGCACAACAGTTTACATACTTCATCGCATTTCATACCAAGATGGATTTCTCCAACCCCAACATATGGAATGATCTCATACATTCAATTTTTCCTCCGATCTGAAAACGGCCGAAATTTATAATACTGTCCAGCTTATCTGGGCGGTCTGTTCCTTTTCGCATGTATCAGCCTAAACAAGTAGCTCCCGCGCTTCCGCGGCCAGATAGAGCGAACCACAAATCACAACTGCGCCTCCTTCGCTAGCGGCAACCGCCTGCGCCAGTTCCAGTGCTTCTGCCAACCCATGTGCAGCAGAAGCGGAAAGCCCCAGTGCATCCGCGCGCTGTGCCAGCTTGTGTGCCCGCAGAGCGCGCCGGTTGCTGGGCGTCACACAGATCAGCCTCGTAAGTTTTGGCGCAAGTGCCTCTAGCACACCTTCGCTGTCCTTGTCCGCCAATATGCCCATAACCCCCGTAACCGGCCGTCCTTCCAACAGTTCCAGCGCTTGCGCCAATACCTGTGCGCCTTGCGGATTATGCGCACCATCCAGGATGGTCAGCGGCGTTTGGGAAATGAGCTCCATGCGCGCAGGGAATCTGATTCTTACCCCTTCCGCCCAGGCGTTCTGGTCCTCTATCCCAATCAACCTTGCAGCGGTCAGTGCAGTCAGCGCATTGTCCACCTGATGCCGCCCCAACAGCCCAATGTGCAGTTCACGTCCTTCGTACTGGATGAAGGTTCCGCTTAATCCCATCTGCAAAATTTCCACATTTCCAGTTGGTTGCACCACCTTGGACCCCTTGTATGCTGCCTGTTCCAGAATCACAGCAACGGCATCGGTATCCTGACCAGGACAGGTCAATACCGGCACTCCTGATTTTATAATACCGCATTTTTCAAATGCAATCTGTTGGATGGTATCCCCAAGAATCGCAGTATGATCTAAACCAATCGCCGTGATCACCGACAACAGCGGTTTTTCGATCACATTGGTCGCATCAAAGCGGCCGCCCAAACCGGTTTCCAGCACCACCAGTTCACAGTTTTGCGCTGCAAACCAGTAAAAGGCCATTGCGGTTATCAGCTCGAATTCGGTTAGATCCTCCACCTGTTCTGCAAATGGGCGCACATGCTGAACAAGCTGTACCAGCTCGTCCTTTGAGATCATCTGCCGGTCAAGCTGTATCCGCTCGCGAAAGTCCAGCACAAACGGAGAGGTATAAAGCCCCACATGTTTTTTTCCTGCGGCCATTGCGATACGGGCAAGCATATTGCAGGTAGAACCTTTGCCATTAGTACCCGCAACATGAACGCAGTTGAGCTGCTTTTGTGGGTTGCCCAGTAGCTCCATCAGTCGCCGCATCCGCTCTAGCCCCGGCTGTCCGCTGAATTTCTGAAAGGAATGGATATAGGCAAGCGTCTGTGAATAGGTCAAAATTTTACCTCCTTTTATCAGAGCGGCTAAGGTCCTTTGGACCTTAGCCGCTCTAGTGCTTAGGGATACTGCCCTAGTTTCCGCCGTCTATTGGTTGCCAATGCAGCGATGTGCAGAAGCCAACCGCCGAAGATGGCTTTCAGCCAAAACAGAAAGCAGGCGAATCGTTTACTTTAACCGCATTTGGACTAGAAAATTTAACCGAGGGCTGCGATCGACTCCTCAATTTTTGCCAGATGTTCCTTATGCTTCTCCAGCTTCGCGCGCTCGCCTTCCACCACAGCAGCAGGCGCTTTCGCGACAAATCCCTGATTATTCAGCTTGTTGGTAATCATTGCAATGTCCTTTTCGACCTTTTCCTTTTCTTTGCTCAGGCGCGCCAGTTCCTTCTCCTTATCGATCAGCTCGTCCATCTTAATAAAAATGCGTGCTGCATCAGTGATCACCTGTACTGCGCCTTCCATTTCAAACTGGTCCGCCACCGTCACACCTGCGGCAGAAGCTAACCGCTCAAAGAATGGCGCGCCTTGTTCAAAGATAGCAGCCTCCGCGGTTGCAATGTACAGATGCGCCTTTTTGGATGGCGGAACGTTCATCTCACTGCGGCGGTTACGCACCGCGCGAATTGCATTCATCAGCTTTTCAAACTGCGCCTCCTCCTGCGCAAAGTGCAGCTGCTCGTTATAAACAGGGAACGGCGAAACCATGATGCTCTCCCCTTCGTGAGGAAGTGCTTGCCAAATTTCCTCGGTAATAAACGGCATAAACGGATGCAGCAGCTTGAGAGTGTTGCTCATCACATACACCAGCACCTGCTGTGCTGCCAGTGAAGACGCGCCGCCCGCCTGCAAACGGGACTTGCAAAGCTCGATATACCAGTCACAGAGGATATCCCAGATGAAATCATACAGCTTTTGCACCGCGATTCCCAGTTCGAACTTCTCCAAATTCTCATTGACCTCTTTGGCCAATGTATTCAATTTCGAGAGCACCCATTTGTCTTCCACTGCAAGCTGCTTTGGAAATTCGACCGTGTCCACCTCATCCGAAAGGTTCATCAGAATAAAACGGGTTGCATTCCAAATTTTGTTGGCAAAATTGCGGCTGGCGTTTACCTTCTCATCCGAAAAACGCATGTCATTGCCTGGGCTGTTGCCGGTAGCCAATGTAAAGCGCAGCGCGTCCGCACCGTACTGATCGATAATTTCCAGCGGATCGATTCCATTTCCCAGCGATTTAGACATCTTGCGACCCTGTGCATCCCGCACCAGACCATGAATCAGCACCGTATCAAACGGCACCTCACCCATATGCGCAACCCCTGAGAAAATCATCCGCGCTACCCAGAAAAAGATGATGTCATATCCGGTAACCAATGTATTAGTTGGGTAAAAATAGTCGAGCTCTTTGGTTTTCTCCGGCCAACCCAGCGTTGAGAACGGCCAGAGAGCCGACGAGAACCAGGTATCCAGCGTATCAGGGTCCTGTACCAGTTGCTTGCTGTGGCAGTGCGGACACTCTGTTGGGTCCTCCTTTGTTACAATCAGCTCTTTGCAGTCCTGGCAATACCATGCTGGGATACGATGCCCCCACCACAGCTGGCGCGAAATGCACCAATCCTTGACATTTTCCATCCAATTAAAATAGATTTTGTCAAACCGCGCGGGCACAAATTTGGTTTTACCGGCACGTACCGCCTCATTAGCGGGCTTTGCAAGCGGCTCCATCTTCACAAACCACTGTTTGGAAATGCGCGGCTCAATCGCTGTATCACAACGGTAACAGCAACCGACATTATGCTGATACGGTTCCACCTTTTTCAGATAGCCGCCGGACTGCAAATCAGCAACAATTGCTTTACGGCACTCCTCACGGGTCATACCGCAGTATTTACCGCCGTTTTCGTTAATGGTTGCATCCTCGTTCATAATATTGATGATCGGCAGCGAGTGGCGCAGGCCCACTTCAAAGTCATTCGGGTCGTGCGCAGGGGTAATTTTCACCACACCGGTACCAAAATCCATCTCAACATAGCTGTCTGCCACCACAGGAATTTCTTTGTTGACAATCGGTAACAGCACCATTTTTCCCACCAGATGCTTGTAACGCTCGTCGTCTGGATGTACAGCAACAGCAGTATCTCCCAACATGGTTTCCGGACGGGTGGTTGCGATTTCCAACACCTCATCCGTGCCTACAATCGGGTAATTGATATGCCAGAAGAAACCGTCCTTCTCATCATACTCTACCTCCGCGTCTGAAATGGAGGTCTTGCAATGCGGACACCAGTTGATGATGCGCTCGCCTCGATAGATCAGCCCTTTTTCAAACAGGTTGACAAAAACCTCACGCACCGCCTTCGAGCAGCCTTCATCCAAGGTAAAACGCTCACGCGCCCAGTCGCAGGAGGAGCCGAGCTTTTTTAGCTGCTCTACAATCGTGCCGCCGTACTGCTTCTTCCAGGCCCAGGCGCGCTCCAAAAACGCCTCGCGTCCAAGGTCCTCTTTGGTGAGCCCTTCCTTACGCATCGCCTCCACAATCTTTGCCTCGGTTGCAATGGATGCGTGGTCGGTTCCCGGCATCCATAGGGTGCAATAGCCCTGCATTCTGCGCCAGCGAATTAGGATATCCTGAAGCGTTTCATCCAATGCGTGGCCCATATGCAGTACACCAGTGATATTCGGCGGCGGAATTACAATCGTATAGGGCTTTTTTTGTGGATCTGGCTCGGCGTGAAAGTAATTTCCGTCCATCCAGAATTGATAGGTCTTGTTTTCCACCTGTTTGGGGTCATAGACCTTTTCTAGTTGTTTACGCATTCTATTTCCTCCAATTTGGTAATTTAAAAGTTTTATTTACTTTCGTCTTGTTTTGGGGAATTGCTGCCTGTACCAAAAGCGGTAAGCGTGGGATTTTTGTAAGAAAAACAGCCTCTAAAAGGCGAAATGGTCTTTTTTATTATATCCGTTTTTTCCCTGTGGTGCAAGCGCTAATCAAAACTTTTCACCATTTGCTATCGCGCCCCAAAATAAAGAGCGGGATGCAACGCATCCCGCTCTTTGTATCGGTTTTAGCTTATCTTGCTGTCACAAAATAGACCACCAGCGTAATCAGTACAAACGCGATACCAGCCCATTTTGTAAAACGCACCAGTGTTGCCTGCATAGTACGGCTCTTATTTTTGCCCAGATAGCTGGACTCGTTTGAACCGGAAAGCGCATTCATTGCACCCTGCTTTCCTTCCATCATCATAACCGCGATTACAATTGCAACTGCACAAAGCATAATCAAAATTCCGCCGGCAATTTCCAATCCGCTCATTTTGCTACCTCCATCTGAAAAATGCTCTAACTTTACCGAGTATAGCATATCTAACGCTAGATTGCAAGCAAAAAATCTTCTTTTCCGTTTTTACGCAGCCATTTAGAGCAAATTCTAGCGGAGGAGAATTGCCACAAATTTTTATTGAATGCTGGTTACCAAAGTGCGGAATTGGACGGCCTGCTGGCGCAGCTTGTCTATCGCCTGCAAACGCAATCGGAATTTCCCCACGAGATCGGCATATTCCTGGGCTATCCCCTCCGGGATGTGATGGGCTTTATTCAAAACAGGGGGAACAATTATACCTGCAGCGGGCGGTGGAAATCCTATGGGGATCCGTCTGAGGCGCAAGCGTGTTTGGCCTTTTATAAGAAGTGCAGCCGTACTTTCTGCAAACTGTTTGAGCAGGGTACCCCTCTTGAAAAGCTTGCCATATCGGCATGAAAAGGGCCGCCTCTTTCCGTAAAGGGGCGGCCCGCTTTACCATAGATCCCGGAACCGAAACAAACGATTTGCAAATTATTTGTGCCTATCCCTGTTTTGAATGGTCAGTTCCCTGATCCGCTCATAGCTCTCATCGCTTAGGTCATGCTCGATCTTGCAGGCATCGGCGGCGGCATTCTCCGGTGATACACCCAGCTGGGTGAGAAATTCCGTCAAAAGCTGATGGCGCTCATAAATACGCTGGGCAATCTTCTCTCCAGGCGGGAGCAGGGTAATAAAACCGTCGTCATCCATCCGAATATATCCGTTTTCCCGCAAATTCTTCATGGCCACGCTGATACTGGGTTTGGAAAAGCCCAATTCCCGAACAATATCAATGGAGCGCACCATACCTTGATCTTCCTTGAGTTTTAAGATTGCCTCTAAATAGTCCTCAGCGGATTCGTGAATATTCACAAGAAATTTCCCCCTTTCAACAGCTCCTGCATATAGGTTAGCACATTCTAACCCAAAAAGCAAGTTTTTTTCAAAAGGGGCTTGACAACATCAGTTAGCGGTGGTAAACTAAGGACGATTTTAGAGTTAGAAATTGCTAACCATATGGGGAAGGAGGCGAAAAGATGATGCCGCTGACAATGGCAAAGGCGGGAGAAACCGTCATGATCCGTAAAATCACCGGCAAGGATGAGGTGCGCCAACATCTGGCCGAGTTGGGTTTTGTGGTGGACAGCGATGTGACTGTAGTAAGCGAGATTGCGGGGAACCTGATCGTACAGGTGAAGGACAGCCGCATCGCGCTGGACAAAACCATGGCAAACCGGATTATGGTTTAGGAGTCTGAATAGACTCTAAGAAAATACTAGAGGAGGAGAATGGTATGAAAACACTGAAGGATGTCAAGGTGGGCGAAACAGCTACTGTGGCCCGGCTCCATGGGGAGGGCCCGGTAAAACGCCGGATCATGGACATGGGCATTACCAAGGGCGTGGAGATCTTTGTTCGCAAGGTGGCTCCCCTGGGCGACCCTATGGAGCTGAATGTCCGGGGATATGAGCTGAGCCTTCGGAAAGCCGATGCGGAGATGATCGAGGTAAGCTAAATTTTTTTGACCATAAGTTAGCTGTAGCTAACAATCGAAGGGAGAGAATCTTAATGGATATGAAAATTGCCTTAGCGGGCAACCCCAACTGCGGCAAAACCACCCTGTTTAACGCGCTGACTGGCTCCAGCCAGTATGTGGGCAACTGGCCGGGAGTCACGGTGGAAAAGAAAGAGGGCAAACTAAAAGGCCATAAGGATATTGTTATTCAGGACCTGCCCGGCATCTATTCCCTGTCCCCCTATACTCTGGAAGAGGTGGTTGCCCGGAGCTATCTGGTGAAGGAGAAACCGGACGCCATCCTCAATATCGTGGACGGCACCAACATTGAGCGCAATCTTTACCTCACCACCCAGCTCATTGAACTGGGCCTGCCAGTGGTGGTGGCGGTGAACATGATCGACCTGGTGCGGAAGAACGGCGACACCATTGACCTTGTCAAGCTGGGGGCTGCCCTTGGCTGCGAGGTGGTAGAGATGAGCGCCCTCAAGGGGGAGGGCGGCATGGCCGCCGCCGAAAAAGCCGTAGATATGGCCCGGCGTCATCAGGCAGGGGAGTTGCCCCATGTCTTTACTGGCAGCGTGGAACACGCCCTGGCCCACATCGAGGAATCCATTCAGGGCCAGGTGGCAGACAGCTACCTGCGCTGGTATGCCATTAAAATTTTTGAACGGGATGAAAAGGTCTTGGAGGAGCTGAATCTTCCCTCTGATTTGAGGGCCCATCTGGAGGAGCATATCGCCGACTGCGAAAAAGAGCTGGACGATGACGCCGAGAGCATCATCACCAACCAGCGGTATTCCTACATTAACGGCGTAGTTGCCAAGGCGGTGAAGAAAAAAGCGGCGAAGCACAGTCTTTCCGTTTCCGACAAGATCGACCAGATCGTCACCAACCGGGTGCTGGCTCTGCCCATCTTCGCTGTGATCATGTTCTGCATCTATGCTATTGCTATGGGCGGCTGGGGGATCTCCATCGGCACCATGGGTACCGACTGGGCCAACGATGTCCTTTTTGGCGAGCTGGTCCCCAGCCTGTTTGACACCATCCTGGGTGTCCTCCATGTGGCCGAGGACGGCTGGCTCTACGGCCTGATCCTTGACGGTATCGTAGGCGGCGTGGGCGCGGTGCTGGGCTTTGTGCCGCAGATGCTGGTGCTGTTTCTGCTGCTGGCTATCCTGGAGGATGTGGGCTACATGGCCCGTGTCGCCTTCATCATGGACCGCATTTTCCGCCGCTTCGGCCTGTCCGGCAAAAGCTTCATCCCCATGCTGGTAGCCACCGGCTGTGGAGTGCCCGGCATCATGGCTTCCCGGACCATTGAGCAGGATCGGGACCGGAAGATGACCATTATGACCACCGGCTTCATTCCCTGCGGGGCCAAGATGCCCATCATCGGCCTGTTTGCCGGAGCGGTGTTCGGGGATTCCCCCTGGGTGGCAACCTCCGCTTTCTTCATCGGCATCGCCGCAGTGGTTATTTCCGGCATCATGCTGAAAAAGTTTAAGGCATTCGCCGGGGAGCCTGCTCCCTTCGTCATGGAGCTGCCCGCTTATCACGCCCCTTCCATGGGCAATGTGCTTCGGGCCACCTGGGAGCGGGGCTGGAGCTTCATCAAGCGGGCGGGAACCATCATCCTCCTAAGTTCCATCGTCCTTTGGTTCCTCCAGGGCTACGGCTTCGTGGATGGCGCCCTCCAGGCTGTGGAGGACAACAACCACTCCATGCTGGCCGCCATCGGCAGCGCTGTTGCCTGGATCTTCGCGCCCATCGGCTGGGCAGGGGATATGGCCTGGAAGGCCACCGTGGCGACCGTCACAGGTCTCATTGCCAAAGAAGAGGTGGTCAACACCTTCGGCGTGTTGTATCAGTACGCCGGCGAGGCGGACCTGATGGAGGACGCCAGCGGCATCTACGCCGCCATTGGCGCGGACTTCGGCGCTATGGCCGCCTACTCCTTCATGATCTTCAACCTTCTTTGCGCCCCCTGCTTCGCCGCCATGGGCGCCATCAAGCGGGAGATGAACAACGCCAAATGGACGGCGGCAGCGATTGGGTATATGTGCGGCTTCGCCTATGTGGTGAGCCTGATTGTCTTCCAGTTGGGCGGACTGGTCACTGGCGAGGCGGCGTTCGGACTTGGAACCGTTGTGGCGCTGGTTCTGCTGGCGGGAATCCTTTACCTGCTGTTCCGCAAGGGCTATCAGGGGGAAGACCACGCCCGTCAGTTAAGCTCTGTGGCTGCTGCCGCAAAGTAACCGTCCCTGAAAGGAGCGATTGAATATGCCAGTTATATTGGGGAATATCATCGTAATTGCTGCTCTGGTTGCCGCTGTGGTATTGGCTGTCCGATCTCTGTGGAAGTCTCACAAATCCGGCGGAGGCTGTAACGGCGACTGCGGGAATTGCCGTGGCTGTCACTGAAGCTTCGGGTCAATAAGACACGATGGGAAGGCATGGGCAGTAGGATCTGCTCATGCCTTTTCCCTTTAAGGAGGATAGATTCTAATGGCAGAATTACGGGAAACTCACCTGCGTTATTTGTTGGCGGTCTATGAGCTGGGGAAAACCAGTCCTGAAGTGGGGATTCAGAATGTTGCAAAGGCTCTGAGTTGTTCAAAAGCCTCTGTAACAAATATGATGGCGACCCTAATGGATCAAAAGCTGCTGGTGCGTGAGAAGTATGGGAAAATCTATTTGACGGACACCGGTTTTTTGATGGCAAAGGATCTGCTCCGGTGTTTGGAAGTTCTTTATGAGCGGCTCCCGTCTATGGGGCTTGACCTAACGACAGAGGAATCCCAGAATTTAGCACACATCATTGTAGTTCACCTGCCGGAACATTGCCGGAGGCGGCTGGCGGGCAGAATGTAGCCATGGATAGAAGCGAGGAACGATCCATGAAAACGGGAGACAACAAAGAATTTGGCGGAAGGGTTTGAACGGTTCATTTTGGAGCATAATTTTTAAATCACACAAACAGCCCCGCTTGGCGGAAGCCTTGCGCCGCTGTGCTATTTGGAGGCGAGTGTTCAGAAATGACAAAGAATGTGATCCTTGAACTGCTCCTTCCCTTCCTGGGAACTTCATTGGGAGCAGGATGCGTGTTCTTCTTAAAAAGAGGAATGAATCTGCTGGTTCAGCGGGCCTTGACCGGCTTTGCGGCAGGTGTCATGGTGGCGGCATCAATCTGGAGCCTGTTGGTTCCCGCCATGGAACAGGCGGAGGATATGGGCCAATGGGCCTTTTTTCCGGCAGTTGTGGGGTTCTGGCTGGGTATCCTGTTCCTGCTGGTACTGGACAGAACGGTCCCCCATCTGCACCAGAACAGCAGTCAGTCGGAAGGACCCCACACCCGCTTAAAACGGACCACCATGCTGGCACTGGCCGTCACCCTCCACAACATCCCGGAGGGAATGGCGGTAGGTGTGGTACTGGCGGGTTGGATGTCGGGAAACAACGATATTACTGCCGCCGGAACACTGGCCCTGTCCATCGGCATCGCCATTCAGAATTTCCCGGAGGGGGCGATCGTCTCTATGCCCCTTCGGGCGGAGGGGGTGGGAAAAGGGCGCGCTTTCCTATATGGCGTCCTTTCTGGTATCGTGGAGCCTCTGGCGGCGATCCTGACCATGCTGGCGGCCGGGCTGATCCTGCCCGCCCTGCCCTACCTGCTCAGCTTTGCGGCGGGGGCCATGGTCTATGTGGTGGTGGAGGAGCTGATCCCGGAGGCCTCCGCTGGGGAGCATTCCAATTTGGGGACGCTGTTTTTTGCGGCGGGATTTACCGTCATGCTGGCGCTGGATGTGGCGCTGGGCTAAAAAGGGGAAACTGCCGCTTGTTTCAATGGCAGACAGAAGAAAAGTGTTGAGATGGGCCTTGACAAATTTTCTTCTGTCTGCTATTCTGTAACAGTGATATATAACACTGTTATGAGTGAGGTATACCATGGAAATACAAAGTGAGACTTTGACTCGTATCCATCAATCGGCTATGGAGGAATTTCTGGAAAAGGGCTTTGCGGATGCCTCACTGCGGCAGATCGTCAAGAATGCCGGAGTGACTACCGGAGCCTTTTACGGATACTACTCCAGCAAGGACGCTCTATTCACCGCCTTGGTAGAACCTCATGCGGCGGCGGTCATGGGAATGTTCATGCGGGCGCAGACTGCGTTCTCTGAACTGCCGGAGGAGGAACAGCCCAGCCATGTAGGGGTAGAATCCAGTGATTGCGTAAAGGAAATGCTGGACTATGTGTACCAGCATCTTGACCCATTCAGATTATTGATCTGCAAGGCCCAGGGCACTGGATACGAAAACTTTATCCACAACATGGTAGAGATCGAAGTGGAAGCCACCCAGCGTTTCATGGAAGTCCTGCGCAGGCAGGGCCGAGACATCCCGGAGCTGGACGATCAGCTCTGCCACATCATCGCCAGCGGGATGTTCCACGGGATATTCGAGGTCGTGGTCCACGATATGCCCTATGACCGGGCAAAGCACTATGTCAAACAGCTCCAGGATTTTTTCCTTGCTGGCTGGCACAGTATGATGGGGGTCTAAGACCCCTTTCATTTGGCCTACAAGTTAGTTATAACTAACTTATAGGGATGGATATGAGAAAGTGTCCGCGGCACTTTCTGTATCATAGATCATTTGTCACAAGGAGGTATCCACTTGAAGAAAAACAGCAATCTCCAGGAGCTGATGGGCTATGCCGGGGGACACAGGTATTTGACCTACCTATCCCTGCTGCTGTCCGCCGTCAGCGCGGTCCTGGCTCTGTTCCCCTTCGTTTTCCTGTTCCGAATTATCCGGGAGGTCATTGAGGTTTCCCCAAACTTTGCACAGGCCACCCATGTGGTCCAAAACGGCTGGATGGCGGTGCTGTTCGCCGTTCTCTCCATTCTCGTCTATGTGTGCGCTCTGATGAGTTCCCACCTGTCGGCCTTCCGTATCGCCGGAAATATCCGCAAGGCGTTAATGGCCCATATCGCTGAACTGCCTCTGGGCTTTATCGGGGAGACAGGCAGCGGGAAGATCCGCCGCATCGTCAGCGACAGCAGCGCGGCCACCGAAACCTATCTGGCTCACCAGCTTCCCGATATGTCGGCGGCGGTCACTACGCCGGTGTGCATGATCGTCATGCTGTTTCTGTTTGACTGGCGGTTTGGCCTTGTCAGCCTCCTGCCGGTGATCCTGGGATTTGCGGCTATGTTCAAGATGGCCGGACCTTCCATGGCGGAGGACATGAAGCTCTACCAAAACGCCCTGGCGGATATGAACAATGAGGCGGTGGAGTATGTGCGGGGCGTTCCGGTTGTGAAAACCTTCGGGCAGACCGTCCACTCCTTCAAGCGATTTAAGGGGACCATCGACAGCTATTACGAGTTTGTCATGTCCTACTGCAAGAAGTGCCGCCCGTCCATGCTGTCCTATACGGTCTTGGTCAACAGCGCCTTTGCGTTTCTGATTGTACTGGCGTTGATTCTGGCGGGCGGTGGACCGGTGGCCCAGCCGGTGCTGCTGAACTTCATCTTTTATGTGATCTTCACGCCCCTCATTGCCACGGCCATGACCAAGGTGATGTTTATGAGTGAAAACGGCATGATTGTGGCGGACGCCATGAGCCGTATCCACTCCATTCTGGATGTGGAGCCTCTGCCCGAACCCCGCAGCGGCAAGGTCCTCACAGACAACGACGTTATCCTGGAAAATGTGACCTTCCGCTACACAGGCGGAACAACGGACGCGCTCCGTGATGTGACCATTCGGGTGGGCGCAGGCGAGACTGTGGCCCTGGTAGGCCCCTCCGGGGGCGGCAAGACCACTGTGGCCGGCTTGATCTCCCGGTTTTGGGATGTGGCTGGCGGTTCCATCCAGATTGGCGGCATCAATGTAAAGGATATACCCAAGGAGACACTGATGGACACCGTGGCCTATGTATTCCAGGACAGCCGCCTGCTGAAAGCCTCCATTCTGGAAAATGTACGGCTGGCCAAGCCCAATGCCTCCCGGCAGGAGGTGGAGCGGGTACTCCATGAGGCGCAGTGCGACGATATCATCCAGAAGCTGCCCCAGGGCATCGACACGGTAATCGGCACAAAAGGCGTGTATCTTTCCGGGGGCGAACAGCAGCGTATCGCCATCGCCCGTGTTATGCTGAAAAATGCGCCCATCCTCATTCTGGACGAAGCGACAGCCTTTGCGGACCCGGAGAACGAGGCTCTGGTCCAGCGGGCCTTTGAACGGCTTTCTAAGGGCAGGACCGTGATCATGATTGCCCACCGGCTGACCACCATCAAGAACGCCGGCCGCATTTTCGTGCTGCGGGAGGGCCATGTGGAGGAAAGCGGCACACACGATACCCTTGTGGCCGGGGGCGGCCTCTACGCAAAGATGTGGAAGGACTATCAGACCTCGATCAGCTGGAAGGTAGGTGGAACGAAATGACAAAACGACTGATGAAACGCTTTGCCCTCTCCGAAGAAGGAGCAAGAGGATTGGTGCGGGCCGTTGTCGCCTGTACCGTGGCTGACCTGGTGCTGATGCTCCCGGTGGGGCTTCTCTATCTGCTGGCAAGCGATTTTTTGAGCGGCAGCGTCCCGGAGGGGCGCTACCCCCTCTACGGCCTGGGCATCGCCGTGGCGCTGCTGCTGATCCTGCTCTCGGAGTTTTGGAAGTACAATGCCACCTATTTCTCCACTTACCTGGAATCCGGGGCCTGCCGCATCCGGCTGGCGGAGAAGCTGCGGCGGCTCCCCCTGTCCTTCTTCGGCAAAAAGGATTTGGCCGACCTGACCAACACCATCATGGGGGATGTACAGGTCACAGAGCAGATGTTTTCCCACTATGTTCCTCAGTTTTACGGCGCTATCCTCTCCACCTGCCTTGTGGCGGTCAGCCTGCTCTGCTACGACTGGCAGATGGCCCTCGCCGCCCTGTGGGTGCTGCCCATCACCCTGGTAATCGTTGGCTTTTCTAAGAAAGCGCAAAATTATTTTACCCGCAGACAGAATGCTGCCCTGATTGCGATGGCTGATGGTGTGCAGGAGTGCTTAGAGACCATTCGCGATTTGAAAAGCAATAAAGCCGAGCGGGTATATCTGGACGGACTATATCAGAAAATCGACACCTTTGAGAACCGGCAGTTCAAAAGCGAATTGGGTTCGGCCATGTTTGTGGTTCCGGCGCAGATGCTTCTGAAGCTGGGAATTGTCTCGGTGGCTTTGGTGGGGAGTATGCGCCTGATGAGCGGCGAACTGTCCCTTGTGACCTTCTTCCTGTTCCTGCTGGTGGTTTCCAGAATTTATGAACCCATGTCCTTTGCCCTGCAAAATTTGGCGGCAATGAACTCCATGCAGGTGAATATCGACCGCATGAACGAGATCAACGAAAGCCCTTCCCAGGGCGGCGAAACGGTCTTCTCTCCCAAAGGGTACGACATCACCTTTGACCATGTGGGATTCGGCTACAACAGCGGCGAGACGGTGCTGAAGGATGTCTCCTTCACCGCCAAGCAGGGTGAGATCACAGCCCTGATTGGTCCATCCGGGGGCGGCAAGTCCACCGCCGCAAAGCTGGCGGCGCGGTTTTGGGACATTGACCGGGGCCGGATCACCGTGGGCGGCGTGGATGTTGCCACGGTAGACCCAGAGAAGCTCCTGGCCGCCTACTCCATCGTGTTCCAGGATGTGACGCTGTTCAACAACACGGTGATGGAGAACATCCGCATCGGCAGAAAGGACGCCACGGACGCGGAAGTTATCCAAGCGGCGAAAGAGGCCATGTGCGAGGAGTTCATCGCCAAGCTCCCCCAGGGGTATCAGACCATGATCGGAGAAAACGGCTCCACCCTCTCTGGGGGTGAGCGGCAGCGTATCTCCATCGCCCGCGCCCTTTTGAAGAACGCGCCCATCATCCTCTTGGACGAGGCCACCGCCTCCTTGGACGCCGAGAACGAGACGGAGATTCAGCAGGCTATCTCCCGGCTGGTGGCGCAAAAGACGGTGCTGATCATCGCCCACCGCATGAGGACGGTGGAGAACGCCAACAAGATCGTGGTGCTGTCCGGAGGCACGGTGGCCGAGACGGGGACCCCTGCGGAGCTGATGAAGCGGAACGGAGCCTTTGCACGGATGGTCAAGCTGCAAACCGAGAGCCAGAATTGGACGCTGTAACAGGAGGTAACATCATGGCACAAAAGCAAGACATTCGCACACAACTGCTCACGGCATCACCATTTCAGCTCATGCTCTCTTTGAGTGTCCCCGCTATTATCGGCATGGTGGTCGTTGGACTGTATAACTTCATGGACCGGGTTTTTGTCGGACAGCTTATCAACGAGGTTGCGATGGGGGCGGTTTCCGTTTCCTATCCCTTCACCCTGATCAACACCGGCGTGTCCACACTGATTGGCGTTGGCTCGGCCTCTGTCTTGTCCCGCGCCATCGGCAAGAAGGACCAGAATACCGTTGACAAGATCATGGGCAATCTGATTGCAATGAATCTGCTCCTGGGTGTCATCATTACGGTTCTTGGTATAATCTTTACCCGCCAGCTTTTGACGCTGAGTGGAGCAGAGGGAGAAATTCTGAACCATGCGGAGCGGTATCTGCGCATTATCTTTGCCGGTTCACTGTTTGTCAACTTCGCACAGTCCGCAAATATGATTATGCGCGGAGAGGGCATTTTGAAAAAGGCCATGCTGATTACCGGCACTGGAGCAGTTTTGAACATCATCCTTGACCCGATTATGATTATGGCAATGAACGCCCAGGGCAAGGGAATTGAGGGCGCGGCCTATGCCACCGTTGCCTCGCAGATCGTAACCGCCGCAATTACGCTGTGGTATTTCTTGACGAAAAGCAAGGTTGTCCGTATTCACAGGGTCCGGCTGGAAAGCTCCCTGATCTCTGAAATTTTGGGGGTGGGCTTCTCCGCTATGCTCATGCAGGTCATGACGATGGTACAGCAGACGACCCTCTATCATGTTGCGGCCAGGCACGGCGGCGACACTTGGCAGATCATTTTGGGAGCAGCGTTGAGCATCCAGTCCTTCACGATGATTCCTTTGTGGGGAGCCGGTCAGGGCTTCCAGCCCGCCGCCGGAACGAACTACGGTGCAAAGCAGTATGACCGAGTGAAGCAGGTCACCAGGGCTTTTATGGTAGGCGTTACGGTTCTCAGTCTGATCTTCTATATCCCTATCCAGCTTGCGCCTAAAACGATTCTCTCCTGGTTTATCAAGGATGCAGGAATTGTCAGTCAGGGTGTGAGAGACTTCCGTATCCTGTTCAGTACCTATATCGTGCTGGGGTTTATTCTGATGGTCATTACCTTGATGCAGTCCCTTGGAAAAGCGTCTAAGGCCAGCGTTCTGGTTATGATGCGCCAGATTATCTTGTTCGTTCCCCTCGCCATTCTTCTGCCGCAGATTGGCGGTTTGGGTGTGCATGGCGTGTTCCTTGCCCCGGCGGTGACAGATCTGATTATTTTGGTCCTGGCAGTCGGAATGATGACCAGGGAGTTTCGGAATCTATCAAAATTATCTTTACAAGGAAAATAGCTATATATAGTAGATAGAACTTATTGACAACAAGATATAGTATATGGTAAACTAAAAGAGCAAATTGTTGTTAGGCTATC
>CAJUJI010000047.1 GCA_910586875.1 uncultured Anaerotruncus sp.
CTGTTTATCTACAAGCATGAGGAAATTGTATTGCCATCTTGTAAAACACAAACAAATGTTGTATGCTAGATAGAGATATTGACAAAAGGAGTGAGTGTATGGAATCCCATTATACACTTCATGTAGACGACAATCGTGTTGCCTGCTATTATCAGGCACAAATTACCCAAGCATTAGAGGAGTTGCAGCCGCCTAACAGGTTGGCGCTGTTCCATCCGGACTGTCCCGCATCCTGTAAATATGTTGAGGTCGCAAGGCTTTCTGAAGATCGATACCAGCTTGAGGTCGCCTTTGGCGAGCCGGAACAGCCCCCCTCTAAGCTATATCAGCTCACCCACTCCAATAAGAAGCGGGCGCTGGAGATTTTGACCGCCTACTTTAACGGGGAGGCCCCTGACGTATCGGTTTTTGCAGACGCCTCCTTTACACTTCCGCATCAGGAGCAACAGTTTTTTTCCGACCATGGAGATCTCTCCTTTCCCGACCAGAAATTGCAAATCGCAATCAATCTACAACTGGGGCGGCTCGGCTTCTATCACCTGAACCTGCACCAAATACAAAATTTACGTTCGCTCAAATGCAGAAACGCCTGGAAACTGGTGGAAAGCTACCATAACGGGCTGCGTGGTGCGCGCAGCACATCCTCCACCTTGGACATCGAGCCACTTGCATTAGCCACCCAGTTGCGCACACTCGACCTGTCGGAGAACGAAATCCTGGATTTTACGCCGCTTTCCAGCTGCACCGAGCTGACCTCCCTGCAATTGAATAACACCAATCTGCGCAATTTAGATTTTTTGCTCCCGCTCAAGAAGCTTTCTACCCTGTTTATCACCAGCTGCAAAATGCTTGAAAATGTAGACGCACTTGAAAAATTGTCTAACCTGCATATTCTGATGATCGACCCGGAATCTGTAAAAAAGTTTCATCTGATAGAACGGCTGCCCAATTGTTCCATCAACCCTTCCTTGCCAAGCAAAAAAGCGAAAGGTCGCCAAAAGCAGGCACAAGGCAATCTGCGCCAAACCGCAGAAAATGCGCTACGCAAGCAGGACTGGAAAACTGCTATCGACTGTTACAGCACTTTGCTGCATCAGGAGCCTAGCTATGGGCTTTATAACAGTCTTGCTCTCTGCTACAAGATGCAACGGGAGTTCCACAACCAGGAAAAGATGCTGGAACAGGGCTTCTTGCTTGAGCCAACCGAGCAGCATCTAAGGGCTATTTTCGCCTTATACCAGGAATTGGAAAATAATAGCAAGCTGCAACGCCTCGCCGCTGTCTGCCGCACTTATGGGATTCTGTTAGACGATGTAAAAAAGCTTCCGCAAAAATCAGGGGCGGTTTCAGGCAATCCCCATGAGCAAGACCCATCCTTTCAAGCGCTTTTGAATGGCTTACCCTCCACCCCGCTCGCAACCATTCAACCGGTTATAGATCCCGCGCCTGCCCCAATCAAAAAGCGCTCGCTGCTTGACTGGATAAAAGCACTGTTTGGATTTGGCGCCAAAGCTCCAAAAAAAGCTGCACCACCCGTTCCAGAGGCACCTCAGCTTCAATCTTCAGAACCCGATACGGAAACCGATGAGGAATATTTCAACAGCTTCTTCTACAATAATTTCACCAGAGTTTGGAAGGAAGGCTACTCCATGCGGCCGGTCTACCGCGGTGAGATGATGAATTTAATTCAGTGTGCCACCCGCCGGCAACAGTACAGCCAGCAGGAGGGGGAGGAAGATGTTTATGTTCATTTTCCACCGCAGCAAAACTATGCGCTGTTTGACCGCCGCGGCAAACGCAAACAGCTGTCTATGGATGCGTTTTATCAGCTGTGTGCCGCACAGGTGGAACGGTATTTGGGGAAATACTATATCACACCGCAGGAAAAAGAATCCTGGCAGCAGGCGCTTGCGGCGCTTTATGCTGCAATTCATCCGCAGATCTCCGCAGCCGAGCTAGACAGCATTTCCGGTTTAACCAGCCTAAAAAATACGCAGTCTGTGGATTAGTACAATACAATATTTTATCAAAAGCGCATCAAAAAAGGGAACCTCATAAAAGGTTCCCTTTTCTTGCTATTTTGTACCAAATACGATCTCTCCGCCCTTGTTATAAATAAGGCATTGATTGTGCTGCTGCTGTGAGGTTGTGGTTGCTGTGCCAATTGTCACATTGGTATTGGGATATAGCACGCCAAAGCGCATCACTGCAAGGTCAATTTCTTCGCGCTGTTCATCCATCTCCTTCAGCTTTTGACGCAGCTGCCGTTCTCTCATTTTTAGAGCGGTACTGCGCAGCCGCACCTCATTTGGAACAGGCTTTCCTTTTTGCTCGACAGGAAGTGTCGCCAGCTCCTCCTGTGTTTCTTTCAGCTCCGCTTCCATCTTCCGCTGTTTTTCCCGAAAACGCTCGGTTGGGACGATTGAAACGGTGGTCGCCCGGTGATTTTTATTTCCGACGGTGATCGCCTCGATGGTTTTCATCGCAACAATCTCTCCACCTACCAGCACTCCGCGTCCGGATTTAATGAGGATCGAACCCTGGCTGGACAGATTTGCATTGATTGCGCTTTCCAAATAAATGTCGCCCTTTGCGTCGGCAAAACCATTCTCAATAAACTTACACTTAATATCTCCACCGGCGGTCATATTCCCTCTGGCGTTGCCGTTCATGCCGGTATTTGCAAAAATGCTGCCGCCCGCCTTTAAGGTCGCGCCTTCAATCATTCCATATACTGTGATGTCCCCACTGGCCCTTACAACAAAGCCGTCACGAACATCCCCTTTGATGACCACATTTCCTTTGACATCCAAATTTCCGGTGGAATAATCCACATCTCCGTTGATAGTGAGCGCCTGTTCAATTTTGTACTTGCCTGATTGGAAGGATACCTGTCCATCCATCGTTGCAATTACCGTCAGTCCATCTTCGCTGACTGCGGTGTTTTTTCCCACAGGGGCATTCACCTTTCGGCCTTCCTTTGCAACAATCGGCACGCCATGTACATTGGTGCCGTTCTGCGGTGCAGTGGGAGGAATCAGGTTACAAAGCACATCGCCGTCACAAACGTTATGAAACCAGTTCATATCCTTAAAGTCAATAATACCGTTTTCCTTTTCTACAAACCGAACGCTCGAGCTTGTGGGGACAACCTCCTCAATCCGGCCGTCCGCACCATTCACTGCCGGCTGGCCATGTGCCACCTCAAGGATTTGGAAATAGATGGGCTCCGCCAGCTTTTCCAGCGCATGGCCTTCGATTCCAAAAGAGATGTTGTTCTCTGCCAAAACGGTGCGTAGCTGGCTTTCGGCTATTTCCTTGCCGCCATAAAGCGGCGGTAAAGCCATCATATAAACGGTCAATTCATCGTCTGAAACTAAGAAATTTACTTTGCTATTTACCGCTTTTAGCTGCTCTGTATTGCTGCCCTGAAATTCCTTGAGCATCTCTTTCGCTGTCTGGGCAGCCGCTTTGATTAACTTCCTATGTACCGAGGTTAACTCCCCATCCGGCAACAAATCTTGCGGGCCCCATTGCTCCTGCTCGGTCGGCAGATCCTGTGCTGATGCATTGAGCTCCTGTTTCCATGCTCTGCGCAGTTCAAGCAATGGATTTCCTTCCAAAAACAGTTCCACTTCCGGTTCTTGTTTTTCCTGTTGTTGCTGTGTGTCTGTCTCTTGCTCCTGCGTGTTATGCTCCTCTTCCTTTTTGCCGCCGGTCATATTTCTCCAAATGGAGTACAGCAGGCTTTTGTTCTTAGAGGCATCTTCCTCTTCAGTGATAGACGGTGATACTTTCCGCAGCAGGGACAGAAGAACACTTTTGGGTTGGTCCTCCTTTTTCGGATTTTCCAGCTGTCTTTTCTCCGCCATACAAAACCTCCTAGAATCTATGTTAATTTTATTATACTAGAAATATGTCATACTTTCAACATAAAAATTATGCTGCCAATTTTTTCTATTGCTAGAAAGTGCTACAATAGATTCTATCAACCACATTAAGAGAGGAAGCCTTTTGTTAACGCACCAGGACCTTCTATCCATACACTTCAACATCTTTCTATACTAGCTTATGCACATACGATTATTTATGTTGAACCCATATGGTCCACTGCAAAGACAATCGATAAACGGAGATTAGACACCGTAATGAATGACAAATTTTTTGCGCTGAATGGCATCCAGCAGCAGTGCAAGCAGCTGATTCACCTGGGCATCGCGATATGGGCCGGCCGCAACCGCATCATAAAAAACCGGCAGCGACTCCGGCGGCAATAGCGTGATACCATAGCGCGCCAACCCATATGCCGGCCGGTCCAGCCGGTGAAAATAGCTTTTCATCAGCATCAGCTGCTGCCACCAGGCGTCTAAGTAATCGTCCTGCACCGCCACAAGCTGGTACAATTCCGGCTCATACACCTCATAGTTTTTGTTCGGATCTAGCTGCTCTATCACGCCAAACTGATGAATACACGGCATCCCATCTATCTCCTCGCTGCGGCAAGGGTGTTTTTCAGCAGCATAGTAATGGTCATCGGCCCAACGCCGCCCGGCACTGGTGTAATCGCGCCCGCAATCTCGCTGACGGCGGCAAAATCCACATCCCCGCAGAGCTTACCCTGCGCATTGCGGTTCATGCCCACATCAATTACCACTGCGCCCGGTTTTACCATATCCGCTGTGACAAAACCCGCCTTGCCAACCGCTGCAACCAAAATATCCGCACGGCGCGCGACCTCCGGCAGATTCTTTGTGCGTGAATGGCAGATGGTCACCGTGCCGTTTTCATGCAGCAGCAACATGGCCATCGGTTTGCCGACAATATTGCTGCGGCCAATGACAACGCATTCTTTCCCTTCCACCGCAACACCGGCTGCATGAATCAGCTCCATAATGCCTGCTGGTGTACAGGGCAGAAACCGATATTCCCCCTGCATAATCCGTCCCACATTGACCGCATGGAACGCGTCTACATCCTTGTCCGGCGAAATAGCGGCGATCACTGCCTTCTCGTCCAAATGGGACGGCAGCGGAAGCTGTACCAAAATGCCATCGATATCCGGCTTGTGGTTGAGCTTTTCCACCAGCGCCAGCAATTCCTCTTGGGTTGTCTGGGCTGGCAGCGCGTACTTCTCCGAGTAGAAGCCCACCTCCTCACAGGCTTTTTCCTTATTGCGCACATAAACCTGCGAAGCGGGGTCCTCCCCCACGATCACCACCGCCAGTCCAGGGGTGATTCCCTGCTCTGCCAGCAGCCGTGTTTCCTGTTTGATCTGCTCGCGCAGGGCGGCTGAAATCGCCTTTCCATCAATCAGCTTTGCCATCTGCTTGTCCCTCCTCATCTGTTTTTGCATTCTGTTCTTCTGGCAGCTGGGGCTCATTGGTTTCCTCTACTGGTTGCTCCTTCTCCTTTTTCGGATAAAATGTCCCTGCAAGCACCGCCTGTCCTTCCGTAGTATTGACATAGAGCGGCAAAAAATCCGGATCATTTTTCCGCTTTATTTTGGCGCGCATGAAAAGCAGCAGCGACGCTGAAACTACCGTCAGCACCACCGCCAACGCCTGCGACACCCGAACACTGCCCCACATCAGGCTATCGGTGCGCAGCCCTTCCACAATCGCGCGTTCTGCACTGTACAAAAATACGTAAAGCAACGTGAGCTCGCCGTCGTAGCGGCGGCGGCTGGTGAACCAGGCGAGTATCCCAAAGCTGAGCAGACACCACACCGATTCATAAAAAAAGGTGGGGTGCACACCCAACGTGCCATCTAAAATTTGTGCAGCGGTTGCCGCGTCTGCAAAGCCCACCTGCTGCAAATAGCTTGCGATTGCAGGGGAGCACATCCGCCAAGGCAGCGCAGTTACACTGCCAAAAGCCTCGATATTGACGAAATTTCCCCAGCGGCCGATTCCCTGCCCCAAAATGAGGCAGGCAACCGCCAGATCTGCCATCGGCAGAAAGCGCACCCGACGCAGCCGGCACATCAGCGCACCTGCCAAAAATCCGCCGATGACGCCGCCATAGATGGCTATTCCGCCCTCCCAGATTTTGAATACATCTATCAGGTTATCCTTATAGTTTGCCCAGGAGAACACCACATAATAGATGCGTGCGCCAATAATGCCGCCGATCGAACCGCCAAGAATGACATCTAATACCCGATCGCTGTCCAGCCCAAAGGCGCCGGCGCGCTTGTTTGCATAAAGCAGCGCCAGCAAAAAGCCGGCCGCAATGATAATGCCATACCAGTAGATAGGCTTGCCCAGCACCGAAAAGGCAATGCGGTTGAGGGTAAATTGCTCGATGCCGAGCCCTGGAAAGGATAATGTTTGTTCCATCTTAACCCTCCTGCGGACGGATAATCGACAGCGCCGAACGCTCCACATCAAAGGCGGTGCGCAGCCGGTGCTCCAGCTGTTCCTGTGTAACTTCTGCCACAAGATCCAGCAAAGAATAGCTGTCCTCCACCTGCGCCAGATAAGTGGTTGTCATCAGGCTTGCCATCGATTCTGGGCGGGTATACATGCTGATGTAATGCCCATAGAAATAACGCTTCACCAGCTCGAACAGCTCCGGCTCTATGCCTTCCTTTTGTACGCGCAGCACCTCCGCACGGATTTCCTGCGCTACCTGCTCCGGCTCGCGGGATTCGCCGCCGAAAATGGTACACATATAGTCGCGCCCCGCCATCACCGAGCTGCCGAAGGTCGCGTTGATGATGCCCGCATCGTACATCCGGCGGTAGAGCGGCGATGCCTCACCTGTCAGTAACTCACAGAGCATCTCATCCAAAATGCGATTCTTCAGGTTGCCGGACAGTCCCGCAGAATCCTCCTTAAAGCCTAGGTTGAACAGCGGTGCTGCCACCTGCAATTTCTGCTCGACCAGTGGGCGGCCGATCTCCTGCGGCTCCGCAAAGCTGCGGTGCTCAATTTCAACCGGTTTTTCATCCGGCTTGAGCACCTTATCCGCCACCCGCAGCACCGTGTCTATCTCAAAGTTGCCCGCAATGGAAAGCACCATATTATTCAGGTTATAGAAGGTGCGATGGCAACGGTAAAGCAGCTCCGGATCGATCTTCGCAATCGATTCCACCGTACCGGCGATATCGATGCGCACCGGATGCCTTTGGTAAAGCGCTTCCAGCAGATTGAACATCACCCGCCAGTCTCCATCGTCATCGTACATGCGAATTTCCTGTCCAATGATCCCCTGCTCCTTCTGCACCGACGCATCGGTGAAATAAGGACGGCGCACAAAGTCCAGCAGAATTTCCAAAGATTGTTCAAACTGGTCGGTGCAAGCAAACAAATAGCAGGTTTTATCAAATGAGGTATAAGCGTTTGCCGATGCACCGGTTTTGGCGTACAGCGCAAATGCGTCCCCCTCTGGATTTTCAAACATTTTGTGCTCTAAGAAGTGTGCGACGCCCTCTGGCACCTCTACAAAGTCTGTGTCCTCCTGCGTCTTAAAGCAGGTGTCCACCGAGCCAATATTCGCCGTAAAGGTCGCATAGGCGGTGGAAAAGCCCTGCATCGGACAGAGCAGCATGGTCAGTCCAGAGGAATGCTCGATGCACACCAGCTCCTCACCCAACCGCTGTGAACGAATTACCCGTCTTTCCATTTTACTGCGCCTCCTTTCCGGTCAGAAAATATACGGTGTCCAACGTCACCTGCTGCGCCGCGGCGATCACCTCATCACGGGTTATCGCCTCCACCAGCGCACTTTCGTCATCCGGCGAGGCCGCTTTGCCCGCCATAATCTGCACCATGTACCACTCATCAATTGCACCCAACGAATCCCCGACCGCATGTAAAGAGGTTTGCATCAACAGGCGGGTTGCTGTGAGCTCCTCATCGGTAAATTCGCCCTTTTGTATGATTTGCAGCTGCCGCAAAATTTCATCCTGCGCCTTTTGCCGGTTGGCTTTTTCTACACCGCTGTCCACATACATCAGTCCTGTCAGCCGGTCAATCCGCGCAGCACAATAGTAGCAAAGGCTCAGCTTTTCGCGCACATAAACGAACAAACGGGAGTTGGGGGTACCGCCGAACAGCGCCACCATCAGACGCATCGCCATCAGCTTACGCGGGCTATCCAGCTCACCGGTGCGGAATCCCAGCACCAACTTTGATTGCGCGACATCCAGCTCATCGGTCACCTGTTTGACCTGCTCAGCGCGGGTGCGGGTGGACACCTTTGGCAGCGGCTGTGGCGTGCGATTGGCCTGTGCAAATGCGTTTGCAAAAATTTGCTTTGCCTGGGCGGGATCTCCACAGCCTACAAAGATAATCTCTATCTGCGCGGTCTGTATCAGCCGTTGATACGCCTCTGTCGCCAGCGCAGGGGTGATCTTTTTCGCATCTTCGATATAGCCATACTTTTCAACAGCGAGCGTTTCTCCCTCGCACATGATCGACTTGCAGCGGCTCATTGCATAGGAGCGCTTGTCGTTGATTTGACTTTCAATCGTATCGATGATTTGCTGGCGCTCTAATGCGACATCCGTCTCGCTAAACAGGCCATTTTCAAAGTTCGGATTCAGCAGAATATCCGCCAAGAGCTTTGCGCAGGCGGCCACCATATCGCTGTTATCCAGCGTAAAACGGCTGTCGATTCCGCTGATGGAAAGATCTAGCACCTGCGCACTGCCAAACTTTGAAACATCGCAGGAGAGGGCCGCACCATACAGCTCGCAGAGTTTTCGGTTGAGCTGGGTAAAATCCGGGTAGGTTTTGCAGCCCTTGCGCAGCAGAAACGGAACAATTGCATGATTGGTGGCAGCAGCACGGTCTAGCTCGGTCACCAACCCCACCGTTATGCGGTTATGCTTGAATTTTGTATCGGTTACGCTGCTGAAATACACACCGTTTCCGATAGGTTCTCGTTGAAATGGTTTTGTCATGCTATATCTCCTATCTGAAAAATAGTTTACACCATAATAGCGGGGGCATCACGCTGAGGGCGAGATGTCACTTCCTTGCTCGTGCAGGAAAGTGACCAAAGAAGCACGCCAAAGGGGACGTAAGGTGCGCAGGAGTTTCGGCGCCCGTCCGAAACTCCTATGACTCCTCGCTGCTCGCCTAAAGGCTCACCCGCGCTCGTCGCGGCGCACCTCATGGAGGGGGAGCAGCGCGTCCCCCTCCATGGGCCACCCCCTGGCCAGGTAAAGCTCTTTTAGCGCGCTTTGCTCCTACCCTTTACAACCAGGTCCTCCTGAAACACTTTTGGGGTAAGACGTCTGCCCATTCCAAAGGGCAGTTTAAATTACGCAGATAGGCCTTGCCAATCGTTAGGACGCACTGCCTCGCTAGGAGGTAAGGAGAGGAGCACCATAAAACAGCGCATTGCGCGGAAAATATGCAAAGCACATTTTATGCTTATTATAGCATAAAAATTCCATTATGCACTAGCTTTCTGCAATCTTTCACAGAATGGCTAAAATTTTTTAAAAGGTCAGCTGTATTTCATGCGCTCCTGCATCGAGTGGGATTGTTTGCGCAGGTTCACCATCTACCAGCAGCTCCGGTTTATCACCGCGGCGCACCTTGATAGAGAGCTCGCAGTCTTGTATGCGTAAAACGGCGGAGAAACCGTTCCAACTATCCGGTATCGCTGGGTGCAATTCCAGCTGTTTGCCGTGCCGCTGAATACCCAACAGCTCCTGCACAACCGCACGCCAATACCAGCCCGCTGCACCGGTATAGATGCTCCAGCCACCATGCCCGTACGCGCCTTCACAGGTATAAATATCAGCGGGCAGATAGTATGGTTCCAGGCAAAACGCCTGTGCCAGCTTCGCATCCGTGCAGCGGGAGGACGGGTTCAGCCAGTCAAGCAGCTTCCAACCCGCTTTTGTGCGGCCTGCCCGCAGCAGCGCAATCGCCAGCCAAACCGCCGCATGGGTATACTGTCCACCATTTTCGCGGATGCCCGCAGGATAGGCTTTGATATAGCCCGGGTCATGCTCTCCCCAAGCAAACGGAGGCGCAAAAAGCTTGATCAGCCGGTATTCTTTATCTATAAGCTGTTCTAATGCGCTGTCTAATGCACAACTCACCCGCTGTTTATCCGGCATCTGCGCCAGCACCGAGAAGCTCTGTGGCAGCAGATCAATGCTGCATTCCTCGCTGTTTTGGCCGCCCATCGCTGCGCCATCGTCATAGAAGGCGCGCAGGTACCATTGACCATCCCAGCAGTGCTGATCAATATTGCGGCGCAAGGCAGCAGCATTGGCTCGATAGAGACCCGCTCGATAGCTGTCATTGCGCATATCGCACAATGGCGCAAACAAATCCAGCACCATCGCCAACAGCATCCCCAGCCAGACGCTCTCTCCCTTGCCCTCAACGCCTACCTTAGAAAAACCGTCATTCCAATCCCCGCAGCCAATCAACGGGATACCATGCGCTCCTATACGGTATCCTCTGTCAATCGCACGGATGCAGTGACAGAACACCGGCTCGCACAACAGGTCTGGCTGTACCGTTTGGTAGCATTCCTGTTCATGTTCCTTCAGCAATTCTCCACGGCAATACCGGATGGGGATATCCAGCAGGCTTTCATCACCAGTCACCTGCAAATATTCTCCCACCAATAACGGCAGCCACAGTAGATCATCTGAAAAGCGGGTGCGCACCCCGCGCTTGCCGTCCGGCAGCGGATGCCACCAGTGCAGCACATCCCCTTCGGGGAACTGCGCGCCACAGCAGCGCAAAATTTGCACCTTTGCACGCACAGGCTCGGTCAACAGGCAGGCGCCTGCATCTTGCAGTTGGTCGCGAAAACCATAGGCTCCAGAACATTGATAAAAGGCACAGCGCCCCAGCAGCCGTCCCGCTACCACCTGATGGCGCAAAAATGTGTTGAAAAAGCGATTGAGCGGCTCGTTTGGCGTAGAAATTTCCAGCACTGGCGCAGTAGCTGTCTGCGGCTGCGCAGCTTGCATCAAGGCAAGCGCTCCCCTTCGGGTAGCAGCGGCTGTCATCCGCAGCTGGAGCGTCTCTTTGCGATGTGGCAGCAATTTTTTGCGCACCACCATTCCTACCAGTGGCGACTGTTCCGGCAGTAGCTCTCGCGCAGACCAATCACCCGCTAGCAACGCGGCAGCACCAGCGCTAAAGCTGGGGTGCAGCTGTGGCGCGCCGATTGCGACATAGCAAGGAATATTTGTTTGATAGGGGTTGTGCAGCACCAGACAGCCTTCCGCCTGCTCCATCTGGAGATACTGCGCAGTGCGGCGGCTCACCCCGAGCACCGGCTCTAACAGATACAGACAGGATATCTCCTGTTCCTCCTCGCCCTGGTTTTCCAGCGAGAGGGTCAGCAATTTGCAGCCGCCTTTTCCAATTTCCACACACAGTTTGGTGGCAATCTCGCCTGCGCTCCCCTGATAGCAAGCATCCTGTGGGGAAAAGCTGGCACGTGCGCCATCGCATAGGTCAAAGGTTCCCTGCGCAGTGCGCAGCAGCAGCCGTTCTCCATCACAGCCAGATGCAAGATCATTGCGCCAGGGGGTAATACGGCACTCATGTGCATTCCCCCACCAACTGCACCCTAAGCTTGCATCTTGCAGCAGACAACCAAATGCACCATTCGCCAAAATATGCGAGAAGGGCAGCGGTGTCACCCGCTCCACATAAAACCGTCCATCCGCATAGGCCCCGCCGACCAGGTCAAAGCGGTCTCCTTGTGGGATTGCAGCCGGACGGAGCTTGAGCCGCTCACCATAATGGGCAATTGCCGGCGCTTTTGGCTGTTCCCCTGCAATCCAGCAGGCCGCTGCATACAGCATGGTACAGATTTGACCGTCTAATTTTCCGTTGTCCAAAAGGTGCACCCCTTCCGGCAGTGGCAAAGCTATCGGTTGCTGTGCAAGCACACAGAAATCAAACGGCAGATTTGCTTGTCGCATCGTTTCCCATACGCTGCAATAGGCTGCAAGGCAAGCGGTATCCGGCAGTTGTTCCCAATTGTAAACCACCAAAGGAAGGTCTCCGGAGATCCCCACCGACCAAAGCGCATCCTGCCCACGGGTATTTTCTGCGCGCGCTTGTTGGGAGGAGGCATGATTCCCGCCAAAAAGCAGTGCCGGCAGCAGCCTTGCCCCCAATTTCTCGTCCAACCGCTGTCCACGCAGCAATGCACGGGCGGCGGGGAACCGTTCTCGCGCACGAGCGGTTGCTAGCAGACTGGCACACGCCTCCCGGGTGCTACCGAGCGCCAACAAAAAGGTCACCTGCTCCTGGCCCTGCGCGGGCAACAGCAAGCTCAGCCGCAGTGCGCAGCAGCCGTCCGGAGAGGCTGATCCATTGGAAAACGGCAGCGTATCAAACTGCAACAGGTTTTCCAGTCCATCCGGATAGGGGGTCATCTTCTCACGTTTCAGCGAGCAGTGATAGCTGACTTCCTCCCGCAGTCCCACCGCCAACCAGAGCGGTGGTCGCGCATCCCGCTGTCTGCGGGTGAAGTAAATGCCCCCGTCCAGCGGGTCCCGCTCCCCTTGTATAAACAGCTTGGAAAATGCGGGATGCGCTTCATAATCCGCACCGGTGGAAAGCACCGGCTCCAGATAAAATAGCAGCTCTGCGACCGCTTTGATGTCGCTGCGATTATAGAGTGTCACCGTACAAGCTTCCAATGGCAATGCCTGGTCCAACCGGAAGCGCTGTTCTATCGCCGCCAGCCCCCTTTCTGCGTGGTAGGCAACCCCATCCGCCTCCAGAGAGCAGCTGTGTGTAACGCCTTGTTGGAAAAATGGTGCCGCGGTTGCACAGATGGTTTCCCCGCATAGCCGCGCGACCGCCCAGATCCCCTGCGGATGCAGCAGCGCATCTTCCGGCCTGCGGGTCACATCCGACGCCCCATAGCGAAGCCAGCCTGCTCCATCACTGCCCATCGGATGGCACAAACTTCCATTTTCCAGCAGTCCTGCCCCTGAGAACCGCTCCACAGGGAGCTTTTCTGCGGGCGGGTTCTCCTGCTTTTTCGCAGAGGTCTCTTTCGGTTTCATCCTGTGGTACACCACCATTTCTTTCGAGATTTTTTCCTGTAACAGCTCCCGCACCGAGCGCATCGCCCGATTGCGCAGGAACCGCTTTTGCATCTTGTTCTCTAGCAGCAGATTGGCGCAGGCGACCATGCTCATCCCCACATGATGCGCCATATATGAGCGTACCACCGCATAGGCAGCGCCATTTGTGCGCTCCGGGGTGAAATCTGCTGCCTCGTAAAATCCGTAGGGGCCTACGAGACCCAGATTCTCCAATCGAAATAGATTCTGCATCCCACTTTCCAAATCAAAGGGTAGCGCTAGAAAGGTCGCATAAGGGGCCACGACATACTCATCGTCCAACCCGCGCTTTACCCCCAACGCCTGCACTCCATGTGCTTTATACTGATAATGCAGCTGCCCATCAAATAAGAAATATGCGCTCTCGCTAATGCCCCAGGGCAGCCCTGTTTGTATGGCACGCTGCTGCTGGCAAACGATGGCATAACGCACCGCCTCTGCGAGCAGCGAGCCCTCATAGACCGGTAAAAATAGATGCGGCATCAAATATTCAAACATGGTGCCGGTCCAGGAAAGCAGCCCAGTCTTGCGTCCGCTGTGTCCCATCGACCGGTTCAGCGACCGCCAATGCCGCAGTGGAACCTGGCGGGTAGCAATTGCGTAGTAGCTTAATGCGCGCGCCTCACTCATCAAAAAATCGTAGTGATAGCTGCTTTGCCGGCCTTTCTGGTCCAGGCCAATCGAGAACAGCCTGCGCTGCGGATGGTAAAATACCGAAAGATCCGCTGCGTCCAGCAACCGTTGGATGCGTTGTGCCGCATCCAGCAGCATCGGCTCACCGGTCGCATATTCCAGCAAACCTTCCCGCAATGTTACCAATGCGCACAGCAGATTTCCGCTGTCCACAGCGGATACAAAGCCGTCCGGCAACACCTCGAGAGTATCGGTCGCGTACCAGTTATAAAGATTTCCATGGGAGGTTTCCAGCTGTTCCAGCGTATCCAGCACCCGCGCCACCCGCAGATATAAGCCTGCACTGTCCAAAAGGTGGAAGTCCCGCGCCGCCAGGTAGGAAAGTAGCATCATACCAATATTGGTCGGAGAGGTGCGCTGGTCCACCGCCTCACGCGGGAATAGCTGCACATTGTCCGGCGGCAGATAGTGTTGCGCTTCGGTGGCGTAGTCCTCATAAAAGCGGAACATCTGTCCGCACCAACCCAGCAGCTGTTCCCGTTGCTGGGTGGAAGGTTGCTGCTCCCGCACAGATAGCGGGCGAGCGCTTTGGATTGCCAAAGCTGGATAAAACAAAAATGCCGCACCCCACAGCTTTGTAAACCAATGCGGCGCAAACACCAATAGCACCAACCCCAAAAGCCAGCCGCACCAACCGTGCCGCCAAACTCCGATGGGGGTGGTACCTTTTTCGGATTGCGCGGCGGTGGTCCATTCCAATAGTCCGCGGTGGGAAACAAACAACCGCCAAAGTGCGCGCGCCATCGCGTCCAGAGAGACGCCGGCAGATTGCGCCGCCGAAACGACTGCAAATATCGCGTGTCCCAGCTGCTCCCTGAGCAGGGCGAGCGCACCGGAAAAATACCGCTGTGTGCAGGCACACCAGACGCTTTGCAGCAGTATTTGCAGCATAGCGAGCGCCTGTGGCAGCACCAATGCAAGCAGCGCAGCGGTGCAGAGCCAGCCTGCCCAGCTGCCCGCAAAGCAGGACAAGACCACTGCCAATAGCGCGAAAACCGGCAACAACGCGCGCCGCAGATTGTCCGTCAGCTGCCAACGGCCAAGCGCGCCAATTGGATTTGCACATTTCGTTCCATGTCGCCGCAGGCTATGGCCTAAAAACGGCAGGTTCTGCCAATCGCCGCGCAGCCAGCGGTGCGCTCGTGCAAACCAGGCGCCCGCACTTGCTGGCACCCCCTCCAAAAATTCTGCGTCTGACACCAGGCCGGTGCGCAGATAAATCCCCTCCAATATGTCATGGCTGAGTATCTGCCCCTCGGGGAAGCGCAGATTGAGCACTGCATAAAAGCTCTCGAGGTCGATGAGCCCCTTACCGCAGAAAATCGTGCTGCCAAACACGTCCTGATAAAAGCTGCCGCAAGGCTGGTCATAGCCGGAGATGCCGCCTGCACCCGCCATTTGCCCACTAAAACGGGTTTTACGGGCGCTTTTCAGGCTGCACCCCAAACGCGGTACCAGAATGCCGTAACCCTGTATCACTGTATTTTCCGCTCCCAGCACCGGCCGGTTGAGTGGGTACTCTGCGGTCGCAACCAGCCTGCTTACCGCATCAAGGGTTAGCTCGGTATCGCTGTCGAGCGCCAGCAGGTACCGTGCTCCTTCCAGCCATTCACGGCTACCCTCCAGACGCAAAAGGCTTGTTTCTCCGCCCTTTAAAAAGCGCACAAATTCAATCAGTGCACCACGTTTGCGCTCCCATCCGGTATACCGATGCTGGGTTTTATTATAAATTCGACGGCGCACAAACAACAAAAAGTGCGCTCCATATTGCTGGTTGAGCTGACGGATCATCCGCTGTGCTGCCTGTAAATTGGCTTCATCCTGTGGCATATGCGGGCGGCGTTCCTCGCTCAAATCCGCTAGCAAGCACAGGGATAGCCCTTCCATTCGTGCTGAAACATACAGCTGTTCCAGATGCGCGCGCAGCTGATCCATTCGTTCAGCGGGCGGCAACAATGTGCAAACCGCAGCTACCACCTTTGTATGGACCTGCTCTGGTGCCATACGAAACAGCTGCATCGGTGGCGTGTGGCGCAACACCCAGTTACAGGAGAGTGTCCAGCACAACTCAACCAACAGCGGATACAACAATAGCGTCCAGCCGCTCAGCCAATACCAAAGCAGCACACAAACGGCCAACGGCAGCAGCCAGGTCAACACCATTGCATACTCGCCGCAGCGCTTTGCCCTGCGGCGCTGTGGGTCGTTCTCCAGCAGATGATACCCCACCTGACGGCGGCGTGTATCGCTTGCTCCCAAAGCGCTGTTTAGCACATTCTGTGCCACCTGTAGCTCACTTTCGCCACTCATACGTGCGATGCGCGCGGTAATCTGGCGGCAAACGCGCCGGGACTCCGAAGCCATCTTGGAATAAACCTGGGTTGGGTCCTGCTGCAAGCAAGCCTCCACCGGGCTACAGGTCTCAGCCAAACGCTCATAGTCCAATCCATGCAGCAATGGAAGTTGCTCTACCGCATATTGTAGAAGCTGTTCCCTTTGCGCATCTTCCATCCCATCTCCACAGGCGCGCAAGGCACAAAACAGGAGCACACAGTGCATCGCCGGATAGACAAAGTCCAGCTGGCGTTCTCTAAGCTCCTGGGCGCGTCCGTAACCACGCAGAACCGCTTGTAATGTCTCTTGTGTGATGGAAAGCTTCCCGTCAAACAGCTCCGCCAGCACGCGAAATAGCTTCCAGCATCCGCCGCTTTGGTACCGAAAGGCCGCAAGATCCCGCCGCGTCTGGCGCAAATGTCCCTCCAAATGGTCAAAGTGTCCGGACAACCAGCGCTCCCAGCCAGCCGTTTCGTTGTGCTGTAAGGACAAAAATACGCTGCGCATCAGACGCAGCCCACTAGATAGCTCCCGCGAAAGTTGGCCGGTACTGCCGCGTAGCTGCTGTACCTCCTCGCCCGCCCTGCGCGCTCGCTCTTCTATTTCAAAAAGTTCTGTTTTCTCCATCTGTTCTGCTTGATGCTCCTTGGTTTTTTGAGCTTATTTTTCCCAAATTTGCCCAAAACATACACCAATAGCGCCGCGCCTGGATCCCGTAGCCTTCTTGACTACCATCACAAATGAGCTTTTGCAAAATGACTACTAACGAAACCGGCCCCATCCCTTTACCCAGGGATGAGGCCGGTTTCACTTTTATTAGAGCGCAATCATTCAACAGGCAAAGGGTCGGAGGGGATATACAGGACTGTGTGGAAGGGATGATTCCGAAGGATTCCAGCACCTTTTTAGTGATTATACAGAAGTCTGCCGCTTGGTATTTAAGCAACATCCCTTGATTATAAATTTTACTTTTCCAATCCCTCATTTTTTCTCCCCTAACCAAGAGCAAAAGCCCCTGGGACTTGTCCTAATGTATTTTTTCGTCAAAATTCCTTATCATACGTAATATAGGAATTTATGGTTATACTTCTTATACATCCAACAGCCAATGCCAAATACAATTGCCACATTTACCAACATCAGTAGATGAAACCATATAGTGGGAACCGTTGTTTCAATGACAATTTTTCGGAAATATCGAATGAACAAATAGACCGGATTTAGTAAAAATAGGTTCCTAACGATAGGGCTATAACTGTCAATGGTATAAAAGATAGCGGACATATACATCAATAGTATAGTAAATATACTCCAGAGATATTGAATATCACGAAAGAATACAAATAGGGCAGACAGGATCAGTCCTACTCCGATATTGAAAATCACCAGGCAGCAGATAGGATACAGCAGATAGATCAGTTTCCATGTAAAGATGATATTGTCAAAGATGCAAAACACAAAAAATACGCACATTGTTAGACCAAAATTAATGAGAGTTTGAAGATTTTTAGAGAGTAAAAACAGATATTTAGGCACATTGACCTTTGTAAAGATCCCTGCATTGCTTTGGAGAGAGGTCATTCCCTGGTTGGTAGACTCATTAAAATAAGAAAAAATCAGATTACCGCAAAATAGGTACGTGGTGTAGTGTAATGTACTTCGCCCAAAGAACTGGGTAAACACCAGCCGCATAACCAGTAGTGTCAGTAGAGGTGACAGGATACTCCAGGCCATACCCAGCACTGTGCGCTTATATTTTTTCTTAAAGTCTCGCTTCACCAACTCTTCAAAGAGAAATTGATAGCCAGCTATCTTTCGAAAAGGCTTTCTCTTAAGCAACTTTTCTGACAAGCTTGTTAGCATCTTGCTTCCAAGTTCTAAAAGTAGTGTCGCCCCGGCACATAGTATAACAAAACAAAGTGCAAACCAGAATACAGATGTCAATACAGCCTGCACTATTACTAGCGCACTTGGGTCTGGGAGAGCAACAGCTACACTCTGGCTCTCATCGCCTCCATTCCAA
>CAJUJI010000048.1 GCA_910586875.1 uncultured Anaerotruncus sp.
CATTTCATCTCATCTTCTTTTCTCCTGGTGCCAGATAAACAAAAATGCAAAGGAAAATCTCATTTTTTCCTTCGCATTTAATGTTACAATTTTTATTATGTTTTCTACAGACATTTCCTAGTTGCTATTTTTAGGAAAGGATGCTATAATAAAAGGGCTCAAAAAGCAAACAGGACGGATTAGGTGGTGTATGTAAAATGGATATTGCTGCTATGAGTATCGATATGAGCCTTGCAAAAACCCAAAATGCAGT
Organism: uncultured Anaerotruncus sp.; assembly: GCA_910586875.1. Taxonomy (GTDB): domain Bacteria; phylum Bacillota; class Clostridia; order Oscillospirales; family Ruminococcaceae; genus Anaerotruncus. The sequence goes on from CAJUJI010000048.1 coordinate 254, forward strand.
TGGCATTGCAATGACCAAAAAGGCGATGGATTTGCAACAGACCGAGGCTGCTGCTATGGTGGAGATGTTGGCGTCTGTGCCTACCGCTTCCCCCTCTTTCGGTCACAGCTTGGATATTCTTGCTTAAACGTGCAGCAGGCTTTCACGCCGCATAAATTTTATGCGGCGTGATTTTTTGTGAATACCGCACGAGGAGTGATGCGTGATGGTAAATTTTCTCAGGATGGTAGAGATTCAAGCGGTACTGTTCATCTACCTATCGGTTGGCGCAATCGCCTACCGCAGCCGGATTATTAAAAAAGAGATGATCCCAGGCTTTGTCGATTTTATCATCAATATCATCATGCCTTGTATGGTATTCAATTCCTTCAATCAACAGCTCACCGCTGATAAGCTGCTGTCGGCGGCCTCCTGTCTGCTCCTGTCATTTGGAATTAGTATACTATCCTTTTTGCTGGGAAAGGTTCTATATCTGCGTTACTCGTTTGAGGAACGCTGCATTATGCAGTATGGCACGGTTGTCAGCAATTCCGGTTTTGCGGGGCTGCCGCTGGTTTCCACCGCTTTTGGAGATGAGGCTTTGTTTTATGCTTCAATCTTTATGATCCCCACCCGCATCTTCATGTGGTCCGCGGGGCTTTCGCTATTTACCAACACCAATGCGAAGGATACCTGCCGCAAGGTATTGCTCAACCCCTGCGTCATCGCCTGCGAGGTTGGGCTGCTGCGGATGGCGCTGAACCTTGAGCTGCCGGTCATCTTAGATACTGCGCTAAAAAATATTGGGGGGTGCTCCTCCGCGATGTCAATGATTATCATTGGCGCAATTCTCGCAGAGGTGGATATCCGCAAGGTCATCCAGGTAAAGGTGCTGTATCTTTCGTTTGTGCGGTTGATTTTATTGCCGCTTATTACACTGGGAATTTTTAAGCTGCTGGGAATCGGCGGGCTGGAAATGGCCTCAAGCGTTCTGCTGGTCGGGATGCCTGCCGGCTCCACCACCGCAATTCTGGCACAGAAATACGGCGCGGATGCAGAGTTTGCGTCCAAATGTGTATTTGTATCCACGGTGCTCTCACTTATAACGGCACCGCTGCTCACCTTACTTTTTTAAATCGTCTGCCAGGTGCATTAAGGGGTGCTTTTTCCAAAGGAAAAAGCACCCCTTTTATCGGCTACAGCTTATTTTCAAAGAAATTCCTGCGGTATCCCGCACCGGCTCAGGTGCTGCCACAACCGTTTGACCAACTGCGGCCAGCAGCAATCCCGCCGCAACTGTCAATGCCCAAAAACGTTTCATCGCGCTATGCCTCCTTTTCCAAAATCGGAAACCTGTTTTGGTCACCATTTTCAGCTTGCCCTTTCACGCGGTGGAATATTTTCATATTTTGCTGGGAAGTTTTTCACAAGCCTTTGTGTGATTAGAGGCGCCACCCATGCAGCACAGATAGGCGAAACGTTTGGAAAATGATTTTACAGAATGATACAAATGAGTCCGGTACATCCGTCGTTGATAATCCGCTCTATGGTTTCCTGCATTTTCATCCGTGCGTCAGCCGGCATCCGGCAAAGCTTATTATGTAATCCCTGGTTGACCAGCTCGTGCAGGCTGGTGCCAAAGATATTGCTCTCCCAGATTTTTTCCGGGCTCTCCTCAAACTCATGCAGCAGATAATGTACAAGCTCCTCGCTTTGCTTTTCCGAGCCCACAATCGGGCTGACCTCGGTCGTGATGTTCGCCGCCAGCATATGGATGCTTGGTGCGCTTGCTTTGAGCCTCACGCCATACCTTCCGCCCTGTTTGACAATCTCCGGCTCTTCCAGCGTCAGCTCCTCCAATGTGGGCATTACAATTCCGTAGCCGGTCGCCGAAACCTCATTCAGTGCGGCGCGGACCTTATCATACTCCTTCTTGATGGCAGCCAGCTCGACAATACAGGGCAATAACGCTGATTCATCGGCGATTTCCAGGCCGGTTGCCTCCCCCAAAATCTGATAGAACAGCCCATTTTTCACCTCAACTGCTGCCTTTGCACAGCCGCTGCCCAGATCAATGGTTTGCATCTCCACCCGGCTAATATGTTCACAGCCGGTCAGCTCCATGAGCTGCTGCTTGAGCTGCCCAATGTGTCCGACCTCGCAGGCGCAGCTGCGGATTGCATCGTAAATAGCAGTTTTCAGCCAGTGGTCTGGTGCGAGCGACACCACCCAGCCCGGAAGCTGCAAGCCCACCTCCTGTACAGGGAACTGGAACAGAATGTCTGTGAGGATCAAGCGGATATCTTCCTCGCGCAGCTCGACGCAGTTGACCGCTGCGACCGGCACGTTATACCGCTCCTCCAGCTCCACACGCAGCGCCTGACTGGAGGCGGAATGCGGCTCGGTACAGTTGAGCAGCACCACAAACGGTTTGTTGATCTGTTGCAGCTCGCTGATCACCCGCTGCTCCGCTTCCTCATACTCGATGCGCGGGATATCGCTGATGCTGCCATCGGTTGTTACCACCAGCCCAATGGTGGAATGCTCGTTGATGACCTTCTGTGTGCCAATTTCCGCTGCCATATTAAATGGAATTTCCTTTTCAAACCAGGGGGTCATCACCATACGGGGTTGGTCATCCTCGATATAGCCCAGGGAGCTAGGTACAATATAGCCCACACAATCGATCATCCGCACATTCAGCGATGCGCTGTCTGCAAGCGATATTTTCACCGCATCCTCGGGGATAAATTTGGGCTCGGTAGTCATAATGGTGCGGCCCGCCGCCGACTGCGGAAGCTCATCGGTTGCACGCTCGCGGGCGGCCTCGCTTTGGATGTTCGGGATCACCAACGTTTCCATAAACCGCTTGATAAAGGTCGATTTTCCGGTGCGGACCGGACCGACTACCCCGATATAGACATCCCCGCCGCATCGTTTTGCAACATCCTGATAAATGCTCTGTGCCTCCATGATATCCTCCCCTGTCGCTTTATTTCATCGGAATCAGCAGCATTTTGCTGCTGTCCAGCACGGCGTCCTCCAACTGGTTGCCCTGCTGGATTGCCTCTACCGAGGTGTTGTAACGCTTGGCAATCTCCCAAACCTGTTCCTGCTCGGACGCATAATATAAGTACAGCATATTTTCCTGACGCTCTTTTGGATGGCTTTCATCCAATGCAATATCGCAGATCACCGTTTTGCGGTATTGGCTGCACAGACTTCCGGTAATTCTCAGGCTGCACCGCACCTCCAGCTTTTCCTGGCTGCTCATGGTAAAGGTCGCATTCTGGGCGCGCACCTGTGGACTGAACAGCAGCGTCTCATACGCCTCCCGAACTGCAATCTTCTGACTGAAGCTGTGGGTCTGCTCAATATAAACCGTCTGGCCGTCATGATCATAGGCAAACATACAAATATTCAGCTTTCCGGAAACGGTCACACAGTCCGGCTCCGGTCGGGTGGTAATCCCGCTTGGGGTGCACCACAAATCGATGATCGTTTTGGTGCCGGCCGGCAGATCCAGCGTCTCCTTATACATGCAAGCCTCGCTCACCACATCCAACAGCCGCAGCAGCGGCACCTGGCGGATGGTCTGTTTACACTCGCAGATGGTGGAATAGCAGTCGCAGCACCCTTCCAGCGTCACCTTGCGCCAAGCGCAGGCGCACGCCCCTAGCACCGCTTCCACGCCAAAAATGCGCGATTCACCATCCGCATTGTGTTTTGCGGTCACATCCAAGGAGCACAGCTCATAACGCAGACTGCAAATACAGTCCTCATCCACACCGTCCAAATCCACCACCTGGCTCACCGGCAGGGTATACTCCATCATCTCCAGATGGACAGGGTCATCCTCACATTGATAGAGAATCCGCAGATTCAGCTCGGCCTTTGCCACCAGCTTGCCGCTGATCGCCTTATAATCGGTCACCTCCGCTGCTGCACAGCAGCGCACAACCCCTCCGATTGCGGGCTTGCCATAGCCCAGCTCCAAATCCTCCCGAATGGAAAGCTGCCGGACCGTCTCGGGCAGCTGAACGGTATTTTCTATCCGTTCGCTGCATAGCTGTAATCCGCCGCCCTGGGCACCACATACAATTTCCTGTTCGGTCTGTGCACAGACCTTCAGGCTGATGCTGACCGCTCCGCGCATGTCTACCCGACGGGCACTCACTGCACGACAGTTGAAATAATCTATGCTCTGGCTGATCTGTATGGACGGACAGGATGGCTCGCCGCGTAGCTCGATGGTTTTGGTGTAGGGGATTTTGTACTCGGCGTGACGCAGACAGTTATTTTCATCCAGATAATACAGGTGTGCGACCGCGACGCCATCCACCGCCAAACGGTCGCCAGCGACCGAGCGGGAGAGCAGCGACGGCACAACCTCACAACGCAGGATCTTTTGGATATCCGGGCAGTAATCGGGCAGCAGCACGTCACATTCTAGCGGCTGTTCGGTGGTCCCATCGTATAAAACCTCATTGACCATTACCGTTTGTTTGCGCAAATTCAGCTCCATAAATAAGTCCCTCTCCTTCTGTTGGCTACCATCAATATATGTCCTATTTTGGGTAAGTATGCGTAGATGTCCAAAACTTTGCGATCACACGTCCTGCTCTGGGCGAAGAGCCGCTGCGCGCGGCGACGGTCAAGGCGGGCGTTTTAGCATAACCATTGCAAGAGAGGCTCCCTGTGCGAGATGGGCAGCACCCGCTCATATAAAAGAAAAAAGCCCCCGAAGGAGCTTTTTTCTTTTATGCGAAACGCAGCTTTCTCGTCCAGGCACGCCGCTGCCCAACCGGTCTGGCCGCGCAAAGCGCGGCAAACATCTTATGCAGCTTATGTAACCGGTTCTTTTTTGATTTTAAAGAAAAAGCGCAAAATCGGCGTTAAGAACTTCGGGCTCTTGACCACAACAATTTTCATAAGCAACCACCTTTCTCAGATACTTCGATGCAGGACTACCTAAAGCAGCAGAATTCGTACGCCCATCGCAATGAGCAATGCACCCGCCAGAATCAGCACCAGCTTGAGCGACGCAAATACTGCCAGTACAATCCCCAGCCCAAAGCCGGCACAGCACCATGCCCAGCAATTGCAATCTAAGAATTTTTTCATACACTCGCCTCCGTCTGCTGCTTTTATTCCAGTATACGCCATGGACGGATTTTGGTGCCTAGCCACATAGTACCCTCAGCGCCTTTTTTCGTTCGCTAATCTTCCATTTTTATGATATACTATTTATAAATTTCCTGATGGAAAGAACTACAAAAATAAGGAGTTTCCTATGAACGAAAAAGAAATTGCAGAAATTCGCCGCCGTTTTCGGCCGGATAAAAACAACATCTCCCGTATCCGTGGATGCTATGTGAATGAACAGCGCGAGATCATCTCCGAATTCGACCAGTCGCTTGCATTGGTGCCGGATGAAGAGGCAGAAAAGCTGCTCGGCTTGCTTCGGAAAACCCTCTCTGGCACCCAGGGAAAAAATTTAGCCGATATCACCTTCTCCACCCAGCAGGTGGTGGACAGCGAGGAGCATCAGCTGTTGATGGCGCTTAAAACCTCTGCGCTGGGGCAGGAGGATGCTGTACATACCTTTTTCCAAAAGGTCATCCAATCGCTCACCTTAGAGGACAGCTACCTCATCCTGCTTTCGTATGACACCTATGATGTCCCTTACCGCAGTGCGGATGGACAGCGCCAGGACGACGCCTCCTCCGAGGTTTTTTCTTATGTTCTATGCAGCATCTGCCCTTTGAAAATGACCAAGCCGGCACTGAGCTATTACGTCACCGACCGGCAGTTTCACTCCTGTAAAACCGATTGGGTCATCTCGTCTCCAGAGCTGGGCTTTTTGTTTCCCGCCTTTGATGACCGCAGCACCAACCTCTACAACGCACTTTATTACACACGCGACCCCGCTGCCGCTTATCAGCCATTTGTTGACAGCATCTTCCACACCGAATTGCCCATGCCCGCACAGGAACAAAAGGAAGCGTTTCAAACGATTCTGGAACAAACCCTCTCGGATGCGTGCAGCTACGATGTGGTACAAACGGTTCATGAACAGCTGTGCGACATGATTGAGGAGCACAAAGCCAGCAAATCCGAGGAGCCTCTCACCATCTCCAAGGAGACAGTCAAACATATGCTGACCGCCTGCGGCGTTTCGGAGCCACAGGTCACGGCATTCGGGGAGCAGTTTGACACCGAGTTCGGTACCGACGCCAATCTAAGCCCGCGCAATTTGGTTGATGTCAAACGCTTTGAGGTCTCCACCCCAAATGTGACTGTCCATGTTGCGCCAGGCTATAGCGATCTCGTACAAACCCGCATCATCGATGGCACACGGTATATTTTGATACGCGCCAATGAGGATGTCGCTGTAAACGGCGTTAGCATCCAAATTTCTGAATAAACGCTTCCACCAAGTCCGCCAACCGCGCGGTTTCTCCAAAGTGCAACAGCGGCACCTCTGCGAGCTTCAGCGGCAGGTCTGAAACCACCGCAAGCAGATTCTTTCTATCGCATACAGGCTTATCCGAAACTGCACCGCGCACCACCTCAATTTTGGGATAGCCGGAATCTTTAAACCCCTCCAACAGCACCAAATCGAGCTGTGTGCAAAATGGCAGCAGCCACTCGACCGACGCATCACGGGTATCCATTACCAGCGAGAGCCGCTCGCCGGAAAATACAGCGGACAATTCTGCGCCCGCCTGCTTGTGCCGCCAGGAATCGGTGTCTGGGCGGTCCCCTTCAAAGCCATGTCCATCATGCTTGATCGCTCCAACCCGCAGCCCTCGCTGGCGAAGTTCTCGGATTAAAGCGGACATCACGGTGGTTTTCCCGCTATTTTTCACCCCGCTGATGGCAAGAATACAGCTCATAGCAACACCACCCGCACCCGTTCTCCGCCTACAAGCGGCGGGGAGGACTGTGGAATATCCACAAAGCAATTGCAGCCCGCCATGAGCAGCAGCGCCCCTGATGCGTGGTTGCCCGCTTGCAGATGCACCTGTCCATTCTCATAAAAGCTGCGCACAAACCGTCGCGCACCACCGCCTTTTGGAAAGCTGCCGCAAAGGGTCGCCTCGCAGCTTTTCAGCAGCAGCTGTTTGTCCTTGCAAAGCGCCGCCAAAACCGGACGTACCACCAGTTCAAAGCTTGCAAGCGCTGCAAACGGATTGCCGGACAGACAAAGCAATAGCTTTTGCTGATACTCTGCACAGAGCAGCGGGCTGCCTGGTTTCATCCGCACCCGCCAGAACAACCTGTTTGCGCCCAAATGCGCAAGCGCTTCATGCAGCTTATCGCGCGTGCCCACCGAAACACCGCCGGTCGTGAGCACAATATCCGCCTGCGCACAAGCCTGCGCCAGTGCTTGTGCAAGCGTCTCTGCCTCATCCGCGCAGGCTGGCAGGCAGACCGCCTCGAGCCCCAGCTCACGTATGCGCGCTTGCAGCAGATACCGGTTGCTGTTATAAATTTTGCCGGATGTCAGCGGCGTCCCCAACGGTGCAAGCTCGTCTCCTGTGCAAAGCAGCGCGACCTTTACCGGCGCGAGAACCGGCAGCTGTGCGAGTCCCGCGCTCGCCAAAATTCCCAGTCGTACCGCATCCAGACGCTCACCCGCCTGCACCAGTTGCGTGCCCGCCAAAAAATCTTCTCCGCAAAAGCAATAATTCTGCCAGGCTTTTACCGGCCGGAAAATTTGCACATAGTCTTCGCCATAATCCGTATCCTCCTGCCGCACGACGCAGTCGCTTCCTGCCGGCATCCTTGCACCGGTCATAATCCGCACCGCTGTGTTAGGCGGCAATCGTTCGGCAAACGGAGCACCCGCATAGGCGACCCCCGCCACCGGCAGACGCACCGGCTGCTGGGATGCGCCGGCAATCTCCTGTGCACGCACGGCATAGCCATCCAATGGGGAGCGGTCGAATGGCGGACAGGCGACCGGTGCGTAAACCGTGTTTGCTACCCGCCGCCCCAGCGTTTGCTCCAATGGCAATGTTTCGGTTCGCACCACTGGTTTGACATGCTTTTGCAGCAGTTCAACCGCCTGCTCCAGCTCCAACCCAACCGGATCGTTCTTCTCCATATCGGCCACCCCTCTCCTGCCCCCATTCTACCGCATTTCACCGAAAAATACAATTGCCGCATCCTTCATATCATCGCTGAAAGGGGATGTTCTTATCGATCACATTCAGGCGCTATCCGGCGCAAACGGTGAGCCAGAGCTGTTTGTCAACGGGACCTTGCTGACCGTCTGGCTAGGCCAGCAGACCGGCCATCCAGAAATATTTCGGGGGCTCTATCCCGCTTGGGGCAGGCAGCTGCTTTGGCTGCATGAATGCAACTATATCTGGGAGCTGCTTTGCCAGCAGCAAGGGGTTCGCAACATTCCGATTCTGCTCTGCGGCGATGATCTGGATTTTTCCTGCACCATCCTGTTAGCGCAAACGAGATTTTCTCAGGACAGCGTCTGCTGGGAAAAAATCGGGGAACGTTTGCTAGAAAACTGGGCGCTTACAGACGAGCTTCGCAGCGGCATTCTACACACCGAAAGCTGGTCAGAAGCGGACTGGGCAAATTATGGGAGCTCCCTCGCCTGGTGCCAGCCAAACGACCTTATATGGCAACAATGGATCCATGCCCATTGGCAAGACGAATCCGACCGCCGCATCCGCAATTATACCCACCCCTATCTGCAACGGCCGGAGAATATCGGGTGGCTGCCGGTTCCGGCGCTGACCTTTCCAAAGGACGAATATCTTCGCTGTGTCGCACACTTTCGCTCTGCGCTCTATCGTTTTGACTGACTGGATCATCGTGTGAAAACATGGATACAATGGTAAAAAGAAAAAGCCTCGAAAGAGGCTTTTTCTTTTACACAATTGTTTAATGAATCAACATCTGTTCCCGCTCCGGCTCGTTGCGCAGCATCCAGGCGATCCTTGCGCTTTCCTCCAGCTCCTCCAGCGCAAAATACGCCTCCATCATAGAGGGTGCGCCCACAATCGGGCCGTGATTCTTCAGCAGATATCCATTGCTTTCACACAGGCTTTCGCGGAACAACCGAAAAAGCTCTTCACTGCCTGGTGCAGCATAGGGGGTCAGTGCAACACAGCCCAGCTTCATGCCCAAATAGGGGGTATAAGGTGGGATAGCGTTTTTCGCATCCAGATGCGGCAGACAGGACCAAAGGGTCGCATAGGTGCTATGGGTATGGATCACCGCTTGTATCGCGGGATTCTTTTGATACAGGGCGCGGTGCAGCTCAAACTCCTTGCTCGCCTTGCGCTGGTCGAGCGGCTTGCCATCCAGCGCAACGCACGCAAAGTCCGCCACAGATAAATTGCCAAAGCAGGTGCCGCTTGCACTGATGTAAACGGCGCCCTCATGCAGCAGGCTGAGGTTGGCGGAGGAGCCGCTTGTTTTTCCACGGTCATAAAGCGAGCGGGCAACCCATACCGCCTGTTCCAGCTTTTTTTGCAGGCTGTTCTCCATTAAGAACACCTCCTCTTGCGCTTTTATCAAGATTCCTTTAAGGTTTTTAAGAAGAAGTCCGGCGCACCGAAATTACCGGATTTGAGCACCAGTCGCAGATGCGGATTCTGAATCGGTACCATGATCGGAACTCCAGGTGCAACATTTTCGCCGATATAAAATGCGTCATAGCCCAGCGCTTGGGTAACGGCGCCGGAGGTTTCGCCGCCGGCGGAGATTAGACGGGTGCATCCCGCCTTTGCTGCACGCTGTGCCAGCGCCGCAAAGGTCTGCTCCAGCCGGCCGGCATCCTGCTCGCCAGCCTGCTCCACACAGCCGCCACTGCCCGCACTATACAGCAGCAGGTCCTCCTGGGGATGCGCCTGAATGAACTGCCAGAGGCTTTCTATACTTTGCTCCCCGCTGGCAAGCTTTGCAGGGCTGACCATCACGCCCTTGCCACCCGCTTCCAGATAGGTTTTCACCTGTCCGCGGGTCGCTACGGAGCAGCTGCCTGCAAACATCAGACGGGCTGTCTCCTCATAATCGCCGAAGTCTGGGGCGGCAACCGCGCCGCTTTTCGTCCAGTAGTGGGCAAGTTCTGCTGCAAGTCCGCTTCCTCCGGTCATAAACCGGATGCCATCAAACGCCTGTGCAATCTGTTGGCCCTGTTCAGGCGCAAAGAAATCGACCGCCAGATAGAAATGCTTCTGTTCCTGCTGATAGGCCGCGACCCTTGCGCGGATTTCCTCCGGCTTCCCTAGCAGGTCGTGGGTTATTTTATAGCAGGGGTATTTGCCCTGCTCTTTCATCAGCTCACACAAATCGCTCGCCCACATCGGGGTTAGCGGATGGTTTTTCATATGGCTTTCTGCCAGGGGCACTCCATCGACATATAAAATGCCATCCTTGACAGCGCGCTTGTTCACCAGCAGCGAGGGGCAAATGATGGTACAGGGGATCTCATACCGCTCGAGAACCGCATCAATGACCGGCCCGATGTTACCCTTTGGGGTGGAATCAAAGGTGGAGCAGTATTTAAAATAAAGCGTTTGTGCGCCATGCTCCCGCAACCAATCGAATGCAGCCAATGAATCCTGTACCGCCTGTGCAGTCTCCTGGGTCCGCGATTTCAGCGCAATTACCACCGCGCCAAACTCCTCGGAAAATTTCATATCTGCGGCGGGCAGCCCATTGCTGAGCACCGTCCGAATGCCGTTCGCCACCAAAAATGATGCGATATCCCCTGCACCGGTAAAATCGTCCGCCACACAGCCAATCAGCAGCCGTTTTTCTTGAACCATTTGCAGCCCTCCTGTTTTTTCCAGGGGCAATGATGCCTTCTGGTATTTGATAAGTACATCCACTATCCTATATCTTACCATTCTGACGGTGCCACTGTCAACCGGCAAAGGCGGCAAAGCGGCTATGTCAACGTAAATTGACATAGCCGCCCCTTAGATGGTCTTATGCACTGCTGCATTTAGGAAACCGTCTGAGAATACCTTGTAAAAAATTCGATCGCATTGGTATAAAAAATCCGCTCGGCAATCCTCGCACCAAACCGCCTGCATAGCATCGGATACAGCTCCCGCAGCCGCTCGCCCGGCTGGAGCCAGGTAGGGACATCCGCTCCATCATAGTCCGAGCCGAGCGCCAGCACATGCTCCCCGCCCAGCTGCAAAAAATGCTCGATATGCGCTGCCAATTGCGCAAAATCCGGGTCCGGCTGGTCTGAAATAAAATGGGTGCAGAGGTTGATTCCCACCAACCCGCCAGCCTCTGCAATCCGGCAAAACTGCGCGTCGGTCAGGTTGCGCGGATGGGGGTGTACCGCTCGCGCATTGCTGTGGGTGGCGATGAACGGTCGTTTTGCAAGCTCTGCCACCTCCCAAAAGCCGCAATCGTTCAGATGGGAAACATCCACGACAATCCCCGCCTGTTCCAGCAGCGCGATTGCCTGCCGCCCAAAGCTGGTCAAGCCCTGTTCGGTTAGATTGCCGCTGCCCAGCTCGTTTGCGCCGTTCCAGGTGAGCGTGAGCACCCTTACACCACACTCAGCCAGCCTGCGCACCCGCGAAGGCTGGCCCGCCAGCACCGAGCCCCCCTCTACCGTCAACATGGCCGCCACCTTGCCGCAGGCAAGCGCCGCTTCTATTTCGCCGGCGGTGCGCACTTGCACAAGTCGCGACGGGTTTTCCTCCAGCTGGCGCAGAAAATAGCGGTAATGATCCTCAAAATAATCGACCGCAGCCTGGCCGCGGTATTCGTCCGGCAAAAAAATGGCAAAGCACTGGCACCAACCCTGCCCCATTCGTTCAAGCGCGAGGTGCGCATGGTTGCTGCACAGCCGGTTGTCGCCTGGCTTTAAACGCTCACCGGTATGTAAACGGGTCAAAGTGTCGCAGTGCAGGTCAAATAAATACATCCTGTCCTCCTGTATCATAAGCGCCTATCAAATGGGACCAATGCACCACCTCTAAAGCATTGGTACGCGCTGTAACCACCTCAAAAATATCGTAGCGAGGCTGATACTCTCCTGTATTATATATGCCGTTTTCCTTCAGATAAGACACCGACGCGAGCATGATGCGCTTTTGCTGCGCCCGTGAAACCGCCTCGGCAGGCTGCTCATAGCCGTCTTGCACGCGGCTTTTCACCTCGATAAACGCGATCACCTCAGCGCGGCGGGCGATGATGTCAATTTCAAAATGGCCCGCATAGTAGTTTTGTGCAAGAATTTCGTAGCCGGCCTCCTGCAAGCGTGCACAGGCGAACGCCTCACCCTGGCTGCCCCGTTTACGCGTCTGTACCATCTGCATCCTCCTGAGGTTGTAGCTTTTTTAAAAAGGTGCGCCGGTGTACTGGTGAGATTCCATGCTCCTTTAGCATTTCATAGTGCAGTTTGGTGCCATAGCCTTTGTGTTGGGCGAACCGATAAGCGGGATATTGGACGTCCAGCTCCCTCATATAGCGGTCACGGGCGACCTTCGCCAAAATAGACGCCGCCGCAATGGAGGCGCTTGTTCCGTCGCCTCCCACGATGGTTTTGCAGCAGATGCCCTTTGGAAATTTGGGGTCACAATTGCCGTCCACCAGCACCAGCGCCGGCTGCAAGGATAGCCCTGCGACCGCCCGCCGCATCGCTAACATAGATGCTTGCAGAATATTCAGCCGGTCGATCTCCTCCACCGTTGCGGTAGCGATACAGTAATACAGTGCAGCTGCTGTAATTTCGTCGTAAAGCTTTTCGCGCTTCTTTTCGCTGAGCTTTTTAGAGTCGTCGATACCCTCTATCCGCAGCCCTTGCGGCAGGATGACAGCGGCCGCGTAAACATCGCCTGCCAGCGGGCCGCGTCCGGCCTCATCCACCCCGCAGACGCTAGCAATCCCCTGCTGATAGGCCGCCTGCTCATACGCATACATCGGTATCCTCCTCTGGGGCACAGTCGAGCGTAATCTTTCCCAGCTTGCCGCTGCGAAACTCATCCAGAATTGTAATCGCGGCGCGTTCGGTATTCACCTCACCGCCGGAAATCAGCATTCCGCGCTTGCGTCCCACCAGACACAGCAGCTCATAAGCGTCCAGTCCATCACTTTCCTCCGGCTGAATACGGTAGCGGGCTGCCAAAAGCGACGCATATTGCTCGCGCAGCAGCCACAGCAGCCGCATCGCCAACAGCTCCACATCCAGCACGTCGTCTTTAATCGCGCCGGTAAACGCCAACCGCTCTCCTACCAGCGGATCCTCAAATTTCGGCCAGAGCACACCAGGCATGTCCAGCAGCTCCACCCCATTTTCCAACGTCACCCACTGTTGTCCGCGGGTAACGCCCGGCCGGTCCGCCACCTTGGTGCGGCGGGAGCCCGCCAGCCGGTTGATCAGCGAGGATTTCCCCACATTGGGCACCCCGACAATCATCATGCGGATGGGCTGTCCTGACATTCCTCTTTCCGCGCGGCGTTTGAGCTGTTCGGATAGGGTGGCGCGCACCAGCGGCAAAAATGCTTTCAGTCCTTTTCCGCTGCGGCAGTCGGTCGCAATTGCGGGGATGTTCTGACGCGCATAATAGGCAAGCCATTTTTTTGTCTGTACCTCGTCGGCCGAGTCGCACTTATTTAATAAGATCATCCGCGGCTTCCGGCCCACCAGCCGGTCAATCTCCGGATTCCGGCTGGAAGCGGGAATGCGCGCATCAATCAATTCAACCACGATGTCCACCAGCTTTAGCCGCGCCTCCATCAGCCGGCGGGTCTTGGTCATGTGACCAGGGAACCACTGAATCGATGGAATCGGCGCCATCGGTTGTCCGTCCATGTATTTCCTCCTATTGCTTCTCTATTCGCCCGCCGCGAGACACACCAAATATGCAAAAGCTCGGTTGGCTTTCTGCCCTAGCTCAAGCACCATCTTCGATGGTCGGCCTGCACACGGCTGTAATCATAACACGCTTATTAAAACTCCTCGGTCCAATCCTCCCAGTCGGAGGTATCCGGAACCTCGCCGTCCATAAAACGGTCGAAAACCGAAATCAGCCATTCCAGATCGGTAGTATCCTTGTGGAAATGTTGAAAGTCGTCCCCCTCTAAAAAACGCGCCTCTATGCTCAGCTCTTCCTCGCCATTGTTGCACGCCATCTGCACATAGGCGCAGCCATTGACCGGCTGTTCAGGCTCCAAAATTGCAAAACCATAGTCGCCATCCTTTGGGCGGCGGCGGTTGTCCGCTATCAAGCAAATCTCCATTACCATCTGTGTTTTGTTGATCTCATGCCATTTTGCTTTGTTGGTTTCCAGATTGTACCGCATCATTCTGCCTCCTGTATCGTTCGTTGCATTTGTTTTGTTCCGACCCGCTTTTATGCCCGTTTAGATGGGCCCAATTTGATCCAATGGCAAAAAACGGAACACTGCTTTGCCCATAATCTGCCGCAAATCCACCATACCAATATCCCCTGAACGGCTATCCTTGGAATGGTTGCGGTTGTCCCCCATTACAAATACATGCCCCTCTGGTACGATTACAGGAAAATGCACATCAAAAGACGCTTGGGTTGGCTCGTTAATATAGGGCTCCTCAAGCAGCTCGCCGTTGCGCCGCACCTCGCATCGCTCAAAGTCGATGTCGATTTCATCGCCCGCCTTACCGATCACCCGTTTGATGATCACCTTTTCTGCAAGCTGTGGCGTATCCACTACAACAATATCACCATATGCTGGCTCATGGTAGCCGATCTGCCGCAGCACGAGCTGTTGCCGGTCCAGCAGGGTTGGCACCATCGAGCTACCGTCCACCATAACCGGACGCACCAGCAATGAGAATACAAGCAGCATCCCGCCGATGGTAAAAACAGCGGTTTCTATCCATTCGTAAAGCTCCCTCAGCATCGACTGTGGGCTGCTTTCCGAAAATCTCGGTTCTGCTTTCAAACGCATCTTTTGTCCCCCATATCGTTTATTCTGTGGGTCCGAACTGATCCAGCGGGATAAAGCGGAAAATCGCCTTCCCCATCACCCGCCGCAAATCTACCATACCAATTTCACCTGCGCGGCTGTCCATCGAATGGTTGCGGTTGTCCCCCAGCACAAACACTGCTCCGTCCGGCACCGTCACCGGAAAGGTGACGTCATAGGAAAGCGCAGTTGGTTCGTTGATATAGTCCTCCTTGAGCAGTTTGCCGTTGCGCCACACCTCATGAGAGGAAAAGTCAATATCGATCTCGTCCCCCGCACAGCCGATCACCCGTTTAATAATCGGAGGCTCATCGCTTTGTGTGCGGTCGATCACAATGATATCTCCATGCTGCGGCTGATGATAGCCCGCCTGCAACAAAAGCAGCTGGTCGCCGTTTTGCAGGGTTGGCATCATCGAGGGGCCGGAAACGGTCGCTGTACGTGCCAGGCAGGTAAACAGCAACAGAATGCACACCACCGCCAGAACGCAGGACTCCACCCATTCATAAACCTCTCCTAGCGCTCTATGCCGCGCTGGAAGCTGGTTGAGGGAATGCTGAATTTCATACCGGTAGTTCTCCGGCTTTTTGGAATGTGGTTTTGGCTCCTGGAAATCTGCCATCTTACCCTCTCACATCCTTTTCGGTCGTACAAAATATTCTTTACCATATTGTAGCATAATCCCCGCCTTGGTTCAACCGCAAAAAGATAAAACGGGACGCCAGGCGTCCCGTTTTTTGTTGGAAGAATGCTTTAGCGCACGATCTCCTTGACCTTAGCCGCTTTACCGACACGATCACGCAGATAATACAGCTTGCTGCGGCGCACACGACCCTTGCGGACCAGCTCGACCTTTTCGATGTTCGGGGAATGGATTGGGAAAACTCTCTCCACGCCGCAGCCATGTGCTACACGGCGTACCGTAAAGGTCTCCGAAATTCCACCATGCTTTTTGGCAATGACAGTGCCCTCAAACACCTGGATACGTCTTTTCTCGCCCTCAATTACCCATACGTGAACCTTTACGGTGTCACCGATTTCAACCTGGGGCATGTTTTCTTTCATGCACTCGCTCGCAATATGCTTTAATGCGTCCATTTCAATTTCCTCCTTCTTGTTTACGGACATTCATTCCCGATCTCGGCAGAGGACTGTCCTGCTTTGATGTGCAGCCATTCGGCTGGGCATAAAGACCCGTTGCAGGAATACAACGTTCTATTACACACTAGAACATTCTACCATAGCTTTTGCTGGAATGCAAGTATTATTTTTGTAATTTGAAGTGATGGGAGAGTTTAGAGAAACTATTGACAACAATCTGGATTTTTGCTATAATAAGCCTCGCGACGTAGGATCAACGAGGTGTAGCGCAGTTGGTAGCGCGCTTGGTTTGGGACCAAGATGCCGCGGGTTCGAATCCTGTCACCTCGATTGCAAAAGGCCGCTTGAGAAAACTTCTCAAGCGGCCTTTTGCTTATATATCTGCTCTGGCTTATGCCAGGGCTTTTTTTATTTGCTTGACTCCCTGACTTGTTTAGTCGGTTTATTGGGGTCATAATTTTTGATAAATGTGTGATTTGTAGGCAAAAAATTGCAACAAAAGCGTGTTTTGCACCCATAAGTGAAAAGTATTTTCATGCTTAGAAAGGGGATTGTGAAATGAAAATCAACTGGAAGGTACGGCTCAAAAACCCGCTTTGGTGGATTGGGCTGCTGGGTGTCATCTGCACAGCAATGGGCGTTTCTCCGGAGATGTTTACCGATTGGAGTATTCTTTGGGAGAATCTGCTTGCGCTCCTCAAAAATCCGTTTTTGTTGGGGTCTGTCGTGGTGGCCATCATCGGTTACAACACCGACCCCACTACCAGCGGTATGAGTGACAGCGCTCGTGCGCTAACCTATTCCGCTCCACATAAAGATAGAGGGGGGATTTGATGCAGAAAATTGCAAAGGTAATTGATATTTCCTCCCATCAGGGGGAAATCAATTTCCAGCGAGTGAAGGCCGCGGGATACAGTGCGGTCATCATCAAGGCAGGCCAAGGCTTGCGCCAGATGGGGACCTTCCGCGACAAATATCTGCCTGCTGTGCTGGCCGCCGGATTGGATTGGGGCGCTTATTGGTGGTCAGATTCGGTTAGTGGTACCGAGGCCAAAGCAGAGGCAAAAGCCTTTCTAAAGGCGCTGGAGGGACTCAAGCCTACCTATCCGGTGTACATGGACCAAGAATACGATTCCCCGCATGGGAAGCTTGGCCAAGGCACACAGGCGCGCCAGCTGCGTACCGATATGGCAAAGGTGTTCCTGGATACCTTACAGGATGCGGGATTCTATGCTGGCCTGTATGCCTCCACAGATTGGCTGCAAAACTGGGTGTATGATACACAGTTGACCGCCTATGACAAGTGGGTGGCGCAATACGCAAGCCGCTGCACCTATCAGGGCAGCTATGGCATGTGGCAGCATCATGGAGATGTGCCAGGCTTTGTGGGGCATGTGGATGGTATTTCCGTGCCGGTGGACCTCAACGATTGTTACAAGGACTATCCCAGCATCATAAAAGCGAACCAACTCAACGGTTGGACAGAGCTGGACAGGCTGCCGGAGATGGATTACAAGGCAAAATACCAGCAGCTTTTAAATGGACTGCAAGCGTTACTGGAACAGCATAAGGGGGCTTGAGGATGTGCTATAACAAAGA
>CAJUJI010000049.1 GCA_910586875.1 uncultured Anaerotruncus sp.
TTTATGCTGTTATTTACAAAAAAAATGGTGTTGCATTTTTACAACATATTGCATTTTTGCAACACAGCTTTTTCCGCATCCCCTGAGCGGCTATTCATCCGTTTGTAGCTGCTCGAGTTTGCTGCGCTTGCGCACATAGGTGGAGGGATCTAGCCCCAAGCTTCTCGCCGCATCCCGCACATTTCCGTATTTCTGATAGGCGCTGTGAATATACCGCAGTTCCATCTCTGCTACCAGCCGCCGCAGGTCCAGCGGTCCTGCAAACTCCTCGACCTCCTGCTCGGAAAGCTGCACCCCTTCCTGAATTGGCAGGTCCCCCAAATCAATCACATCGTCGTTGCACAGAATCATCGCGCGTTCCACCACATTGCGCAGCTCCCTCAGGTTACCCGGCCAGGAATAGCTCTTCAGCGCCAGTAGCGCCGCATGGGTAAAGCGTTTTTTCTGGTGATATTTTTTGTTGAGGGTTCCGCACATCTCATCCACCAGCGGCAGAATATCCTCCCGCCGCTGCCGCAGCGGAAGCATCTGGATGGGTAGCACATTCAGCCGATAGTATAAATCCTCCCGAAACAGGCGCGCCTGCACCAGCTCTTTTAGATCCCTGCTGGTGCTGGCCAAAATCCGCACATCCACCCGTATGGGGCTCATCGCTCCAATCCGCTCCATCAGGTGGGTCTGCATCAGCTGAATGAGGCGGCTTTGCACCTCCAACGGAAGCTCGCTCACCTCATCCAAAAATACCGTGCCTCCATCGGCAAGCTCCAATAGGCCCGGGGTACCCTCTGCGGACAGCTTGCCGGGCGCGCAGCCAAATAGCTCCCGTTCGAGCATCTCCGCCGAATAGCACGAGCAGTTTACCTCAATAAATTTTTCCTTTTTCCGGCGGCTTTTGGTGACGATGTACCGCGCCAAATCCCGCTTTCCCGAGCCGGTTTCCCCTTCCAGCAGAATCGGTGCGTCCAGTCCAGCCACCTTGTTTGCAACCCGCAAAACCTCCTGCATGGCGGGGTCTTGTGCGATTACCTTTGCGCTGCCGCCCACCTGCCGCCGCAGGTTTTCCAGCTCGCTGTGGTATTGCAGGTTGCGCTCCTTACTTTTTTCCAGCTCCTCCTGCAAGCTGTATAGCTCGGTCACATCGCGCACATTGGTTACGACCATCACAATTTGGTTGCTTTCGTTAAAGATCGGCGTACTGGTAATAATCGCATGTTTGCCGGTTTTGAACACCTGCTCCAGTGTGACCGGCTCCCTTTTTTCCAGTGCCGCCAGCGTCCCCGACTGGGAGATCACCCGCTTTTTGACCAGATCGTGCATGTTCTGTCCCAGCATATCCGCGCGCCGCAGCCCGCTGATCGACTCATAGCTCCTGTTCACCATGATGGTCAGTGCGTTGCCGTCGGTAATATAAATTCCGTCATAGGAGGATTCAAATACCGTCTCCAAAAACTCCTGTGAAAATGCCGGCAGCTTGGAGCGGCGGCCGGAATAGAACAGATAGGCTGTTTCCCGTTTTGCCATCGGTCATCACCTCCCCAAAAGGGCGTCAGCCGCAGCCCCAGCCATGCCACTTGTCGCGCAGGTCTTCCTCCTGTGCGGAAGAAGCCGCCTGTGCAGACGCGGTAGCCTGCTCTTGTACAGGCGGTGTCTGCTCCTCCTCTACCTTCACCGCCGCCGGTTTTTCGGGTCCTTTTGCACCCTTACGGGTCTGCCGCTCCTGCGCTTCGATGCGCTCCATTTCGCTGGCATAGCGCTTATTTAGCGTGCGGTAATCCTCCGCCATATCGCCGGTGATGCGCTTAATCAGCAGCATCCGATGCTGTGGCTGCTCCATCAGAAAGCTGTCAAACGCCGCCTTTTTCTCTGGTGTATCAATCGTCTCCAAATTTTCACAGCCCACCAAAAAGGTATGCGTCATCAGCAGGAGCTGGTCGACCGGCGCCTGAAATTGCGCCTTATGAGTCCGGTTGATGCTCGCACGTTTGGAAACCAGCTCGGCGGCCGCGTCCAGCTGCGCGAACAGCTCCACCGACTCAGGTGCATTGGCGCGCTCGAAAATTTTGCGGATCGCCTCCGGCTGCTGCTGTACAGGCAGCGGCCGAATTTTACCGTCCGGCAGCGCCTCTACCTGAAGCTGTGCGCGGGGCGGCTTGGGGCTGATATAGTTGGAAAGCTTTACAAAGGTAAATGCAAATTCATTGGCGGCCTTGCGTAAATCCCGCTGGTGGTTTCTGGAAAAAAGAAAACACAGGATAATTCCTGCGATCATAACGCCATAAGCCAGATGGATAATTTGTTCTCCCATTCTAGCGCCTCCTTCAAACGCATTGTCAGAGAAGCCACCTTTGGCGGCTCCTGTTTGTGCTGCATAGCCAAACAAGCGCGCCAGCGGGCGAAAACCCGCCCTCCCAGAACACCGCTTGTTCTGGGTGTTTTAGCTATATCCCCCATTATACAAGAAGGTGCAGCGAAAGACAAGTACAAAAAATTTGCTTGCTTTTGCTGCAAAAATGACATAGAATGAAAGAGACAAGACCACAAAGAAAGCCAGGAGGCGAGGTAGGATGATATGGACAGATGTTGCGCTTTATGCAGCGCTTGGTTTATTGGCGGTTGTGCTGCTGTGTTGGGGAGGGAATCTGTTTTTGGTTTCCCGCAAGGGCAGCCCCAGTATGCTGCTCAGCAGAATTATGTATCTTGCTGCGATTGCAGCGGTGTTATTCAACACGGCAAGAAGCGCAGTAGCTTACAATGAAAAAAGCATGTTGGTGGCCAACCTGATTGTGTTGGTATGTATTATCATCTCCTTCCGGCGCATGGAGCGGTTCCACAAATATGGGGAGCCACAGGATCCGGAGGAGTAAGCCTCCCTTGGATGTAAAAAAACCGTCTCTTTGGATTTCTCCAAAGAGACGGTTTTTTTTGCTTCATGTGCCGCCGCCCCAGCCGCGCCAGGTTTCCGCAATACCGTCCTCCTGCGTTGTCTCGGAGGGCGCGGCTGCCTGTTCCTGCGGCGCCTCTGTGCGCAGCTGTGCAAGCAACGCTTGCATCTCCTGCGGCGAGAGGTTTTCTTTCAGCTTTGCCATTGCTTTTTCAAAATCTTTTTTGGCGCCTTTGGCGTTGCCCTTCGCCCACTCTGCCTCCTGGCGGTATACCGCCTGACGCATCTTTTCCGCATACTCCCGCCCGGACGGTGCAGGCGCTGCCGGAATCCCCGCAACCACCCCCATCATTGCGAGCACCAGCTTTACTGTGACCAGCGCTTTCCCCCAGCTGGGGAACTCGGTGTCGATCCCAGCCAGATAGAGCTGTGCAAACGCACGGTAGTACAGCAGATTAAACAGCAAATACACCACAAAAATCCCCGCAGCAATCACACAGCCGCGGTTGCCGCCCCAGCCCTTCGGATGCGTCCAGCACCAGATCACCGCCGCCAGCATCACCACGCAAAACACAAGCTCTCCGAGCAAAGCCGCCTGTGGAGCGGATGCGCCTGCACAGACCGCCCGCCAGCAGAGCACCCCTTGTCCTAAAATAATTGCCAGAAAACAAACAACAACCGTGCCGCATTTTGCAGCAGGAACCGCCTGACGCTCCATGAAAACGCCTCCTTTTCTATCGCCCAGTGTAGCACATTTACAGCGGTAAGGCAAGCAAAAAAGCGCCACCGCTTACCCGCCGATGAATTTGCTCAGGATGCTGGAGACCACCATCTCCCGCGAGCTGTTGACATGGAAAAGCACGCTCTCGCGGATTTTTTCGGCGTCGTGCGCCAGCAGGCTGTCAATAATGTCGATGTGCTCCGGCACCGAAACGCTGTCGTTTTTGGTCTCGTCATAGCTGAAATGCTTGATGCGGGCATCGTGGGCCAAAACGGTTTTCATAATGTCCACCAAAAAGCGGTTGGGACAGCAGTCCAGCAAGGTCGCATGTAACAGAGAATCCAGATTGATCAGATATTTTCTCTTTTCCTCCGGGTTGCCGCTGGGCGGATTGCAGAATTTATCGCGCATATTTTCCAGTACACTGTCCGAAATTTTCCCGCAGGCCATCTGCGCAATATATGGCTCGTTGATCACACGAAAATCGTAAATTTCATTGAGCAGATCCAATGTGATATCCGTCACCACAATCCCCTTGCGCGGATACACCTCAAAAAAGCGCTCCCTGGTCAGCATCTGAATTGCCTCCCGCACGGGGGTGCGGCTCATGTTCAGCGCCAGCAGCAGCGCCTCCTCCGAAATCGGAAGATTCGGGGGCAGGGCACCGGTAATTAACATTTCCTTAATCGCCTGATAAGCAGCCAGCGTTTTGGAATTCGCCATGCGCAGCTTCATCCTCCTTCAGAATACAAAGTCATGTATGGTAAATAGAATAGCACAAAATCCAGAGAAATTCCAGAAAAAAATTTGTGATCATCTCATAAAAACCTCTTGACAAGCCGCCGCCCCAGTGATATATTATGATATATCACAGTATATAAAGCTTGCAGCCTTTCACCAAAATGCACTGCAACTTTTATGCTGCAAAAAGGGGGGGATCTTTTGGCGGCAGCTAGCTGGCCTTCACAAACAATTTTTCAAACAAAAAAGGATGGTGTACCATGAAAAAAATGAAGCTGACCATGGGAGATTATGTCGTCTATGCGCGCTTGCATGACGATAAAATTCCCAAAACCATCGCTGCAATTGAGCAGGGCTTGCCCGCGGTGGGCCGCATCCGTCATGCAAAAATCTGTGACAACGAATGGATGCTGCCGATGCCTTTTGCCATCGATGTGGACGAGCCCAACAACAAAATTCGCCCTGTGCCTGGCGATATCGGCTATAACCGTCTGGGACAGTTTTTTTGCAGCTGGTATGATGAGATGGTGCCGCTGGGTTACACCAACCTGGTAGCGACCATCGAGCAGGAGGATCTCGCGGAATACCGACGGCAGATGCACGAAATTTGGGCACATCCAGGCGCCGCCGTCAAGATTGAAATTGTGGAGGTGGCCTAATGCACCCAATTGTGGAAAAAATTCAGCAGATGTCTGCTGCACAGCAGTCCGAACGCCCTTATGAGATGACCACCATGCGGAAGCGGATGGGCGCGCGCAACCAGAACGGCTCGATTGCGTTCTACGCCTTCTGCGACATGTCTGCCGCGCATGAGGTCACCTATTATTTGGAGGAAGCGGTCAAGGATCCCGCGTGCGAAATCGAAACAATTAAAAAGCTCGCGTGCGATTTTCTCTTTTTTATCGCCGACCGCATCCCCCGCTATTATAACTTCCATCCCACCAGCGACCTCTCCTTTGAAGCCATCGAAGCGCTCAAATCCACCAGCGACAGGCAGGAAGTTTACGCCATTCTACATGCGCTTCAGCATTATTATTCCCACTTTTTCTACTGGCTGGACCTGGAAATTCCCTGGGCCGAGCTGTGTGAAACCTATGCGCGTGTAAAAGGGGATCCTGCGCCGAATGCCTAGCGCTTTGACTGGAAAGGGAAGGGAGCTTATGAAAACCTCCAAAATAAATTTCTATGATTTTATTTCTGGCATCGTGTTAGCCTGTGCTGGCTTGTATCTCATGTTTGGCAAAAATGTGATCGTTGGCAAAACCTTCGGCGTGGACAGTATGCCGATGGTCGCCCGCGCTGATTTTTACATTCGGGCGCTGGGAACCGCGCTATTTTTCCTCGCAATCCTCCTGGCCGCCCGCTCACTGCGCAGCGCCGAAACGAAACAAAAACAGCCCATTCCATTGGTTGCAATCCTGAGCGCTGCCGCGCTGCTGGTTTTCAATCTGGCATTGACCACCTTCGGCTTTTTTATTTGCGCTGTTTTGCTGATCACCTTTTGGACCTTCCTGTTCCGTATCAAAGAATACCACATTCACCTAAAGCAGGATAAACGAGCCGCCCTCCAGTCTGCACTGATTTCACTGGTGTTTTCGGTGATCAGCGTAACCGTTTTACAGCTGGCTTTTACCCGCTTGCTCGGTGTGCGGCTCCCAACATAAAAGAAAGGAAGTATTTATGAAAAAGTTATCTGCAATGCTTCTCATTCTTGCCTTAGCGCTCTCCTCCTCCGCCTGTTCCGGCAGCAATCCGCCGCCGGCTGCCAGTCAACCTGCTGTATCCTCCGCGCCGGCTTCCAGCGCAGCCTCCTCCGAGCAGGCGGACCCTTTGAATGGCTACCCGAAAGAAAATATTGTCTGCATCGTTCCATTTGATCCAGGCGGGAGCAACGATACCCTAACCCGCGCACTTCTGCAATATATCGACCTGCCGACCGCTATGGTAGTGCAGAATATCGCCGGTGCAAACGGGCTGGTCGGCGCTCAGGAGGCATTTCGCGCGGACAGCGACGGTTATACCATCCTTTCCGCCAACCCTGGCAACCTGACCACCCAGATGCTGACCGGCGCAGACAACGACGAGCTTTACAAAAACCTGGTTCCGATCTGCTCGCTGGCCTGCAACTATGAGTTGGTGCTCGCTCGTCCTGGCGCGCCTTTTTCAACCGGTGAGGAGTTCTTCTCCTACGCTACCGCGCACCCCGGAGAGCTGAAATGGGGCGTTGCCGGCTCCCAGTCGGTCCAGATGGGCGGCGCGCTCGACATCATGAGCAAAGCAAATATCCAATGCACCATGGTTCCTTATGATGGCGGCGCAGCCTCCAGAACCGCACTGCAAGGCGGCCACATCGATCTGCTGACCAGCAACACGACCGATGCCCGTGAGCTAATCGAAACCGGCGAGGGGATCCCAATGTTTGTACTGTCGGCCGAGCGCTGCCAAACCTATCCGGATTGTCCAACCCTGTTAGAGCTGGGGGTCGCGTATTCCAAATCGCCGGATGACCGCGCTTATTGGGCACCGCCGGGAACCGACCCTGCAATTGTGGAATACCTGGCCGAGAAGATGAAGGAGGTCAGCGAGGACCCCGCCTTTGTGGAATATCTGGCGACCTTTGGCTTTGATCCTTACTTCATTGGACCGGAGGAGCTCAGCGCACATTGCGAGCAGGTCTATCAAGAACAAAAACCGATCTACGAAAGCTTTAGCTAACCACAAAAAACATCCCCCGCTCCGGCTCTGGGGCGAGGGATGTTTGCATAATTGCCAATGATATCGCCAAAGCATCGGACACAGCCGTCCACCAGCATATTTCATGCGCTTTTGACGATATAAGCGGCTCTTTGCAGCCATACAGCCGCATACTTCAAAAGAGCTACTTTTGAAGTGTTTCGATTATAACAGGAGGTATCTATGGAATATTTGATTGCAGGCATCCAAACGCTGCTAGGCGACCCTTTCAGCTGGTTTTTGATCCTGGCTGGCGTTTTCATGGGCATCGTATTCGGCTGTATTCCCGGCCTCACAGCAACCCTGGGCGTGATTCTAATGATCCCCGTCACCTACACCATGACGCCGGTGCAGGGGCTTACCCTTCTGGTCAGCATCTATGTCGGAGGTATCAGCGGCGGCTTGATTACCGCAATCCTCATCAACATCCCCGGCACCCCCTCCTCCCTGGTCACCACCTGGGACGGCTATCCGATGGCAAAAAACGGCAGGCCGGATCTGGCGCTCTCGATTGGCGTTTTTGCTTCGCTCATTGGTGGTCTGGTTTCCGCAGCTTTACTCATGTTTGTCGCACCGCAGCTCTCCAAAATCACCCTCTCGTTTGACAGCTGGGAATACTTCTCGCTTTCCTTTCTGGGGATTAGCGTGGTGGTCAGTCTCACCGGCAAGGACACCCTCAAAGGGATTCTCGCCGCGATCATCGGGCTGATCCTGGGCGCGGTTGGCACCGATTCGGTCACAGGACTCGCCCGCTTGACCTTTGGCACCTGGCAAATTCAAGCGGGGATTGCCTCCACCGCACTGATGATGGCGCTGTTTGCAGTGCGCGAAATTTTCGTGCAAACATCAGACCTCGGACAGGTGCGCAACAAAATGGAAATTAAACAGCTTTCCTTCCGTCCGCCCTTGCACATGCTCAAAGGCTGCTGGCTTACCATGGCAATCGGCAGTCTGGTTGGGACCTTCATCGGCTTTCTGCCAGGTGTGGGACAAGGCACCGCCGCCTTTATCACCTATAATCAATCCAAAAATCTCTCCAAACATCCGGAGGCTTTTGGGCAGGGCTGCCCAGAGGGGATTGTCGCGTCTGAGTCTGCAAACAACGCGGTCAACGGCGGCGCCTTAATTCCACTGCTCACGCTGGGCATTCCTGGGGATATGACAACCGCTGCGCTGATTGGCGGGCTGATGCTGCACGGCTTACAGCCTGGACCGTTGCTGTTTCGCAACCAACCCGATCTTGTTGGCGCTGTTATGGTCGTTTATCTTATCACCAACCTTGTCATGTACCTGATGGAGCTCGGTCTGATGCGGGTTTTCATCCGTGCAGTGGATGTCCCACAATCCTTTTTGTTTCCTGCCATTCTGTTAGCCTGTTTGCTGGGGGTTTTCTCGCTAAACAACCGCGTATTTGATCTGTGGGTGATGGCGGTTTTCGGTATTGTCGGCTATCTATTCACCTATTGCGACTTCCCCATGCCGCCGATGATTCTGGGCTTTATTTTAGGCCCAACGGTTGAAAAATACTTCCGTACTGCGATGATCTCCTCCCAGGGGAACTTCTCGGTTCTCCTAAGCAGGCCGGTTGCATTTATCTTCCTGCTGCTCTCCGCGGTTTTCATCCTTTGGCCAATTACCAAGGGTGTTTTCAGCAGATATCAGGCGCAAAAAGCCAGCTAAACAAGGAGTGTTTGTTATGAGTAAGGAGCGTATTTCCATTCTCCTATTTGCAGAGAGCAAAAACAGGGAGGATGTTTACCAAAACCGTCTGCCAATCCAAACGCGGGAGGTACATAAGCTGCTGGAAAATCTGTCTGCTGTCTTCGAGGTGGACCCTCATATCCCCGAAATCCGCAGCAAACGGGATGGTCTGCGCTATGCAAAGCAGGTCAACCAAAACGACTGCGCCGCTGTCCTCCTGTACATCCCGACCTTTAACCAGCCCGCGATCGTCGCCCATACCGCACGCGCCCTCACAAAGCCGATGGCGCTAGCCGGCAACCGCGCAAAGGACAGCTTGAGCCAGCTGGGATATCTGGCCTCTGGCGGGGCGCTGGAACAGGCCGGTATCCCGGTCAAGCGCATCCTTCCGGACGCAGGGGATCCCGCTGCCGCACAGGAGCTGCTATACTGGGTGCGTGCCGCAAAAGCGGTTGCTGCGCTGCGCGGTCAAACCTATGGCTGCATCGGCGGACGTTCGCTGGGAATCTCCACCGGCACAGCCGATGCCGCCCAATGGGAGCAACAATTTGGGGTGGACATCGAGCAGATCGACCAGCTTGAGCTGGTCCACCGCGCACAGGCAATTTTGCCGGAACAGATCGATCAGGCGGTCAGCAATATCCAGCAGCTTTATGGCAAGGTTTGTTTTTCCGAGGCAGATCGCTTTACACCGGCGCATCTGCGGCGGATGGTGGCGAGTTATCTTGCGATGAAAAGCATCGTTGCGGATTACGAGCTGGACTTCTGCGGTATCAAATGCCAAACCGAGCTGAGCAACGGCTTCTGTCTGCAATGCCTCACCGTGCAGCTGCTGAATGACCCCTACGATCTGGATGGCCCCAAACCACCTATTGTATGCAGCTGTGAAGCGGACGCGGATGGTGCGCTCTCGATGCAGATTCTCAAGCACCTCTCCGGTGGCAAGCCCACCGCCTTACAGGATATTGCCAGCATCAGCGATTCCGGCTTTGTGCTGGCGAACTGCGGTGCAATGGCCTCCTGGTTTTCCACCCTTTCTGAACATCCTGTGGAAAATCTTGCACAGGTGCATCTGATGCCCCACGGCTTTGGCATTGCGGGCGGCGCTGCAACACAATTTGTCTGCGCTGCCGGAACCTTTACCTATATGCGCATGTTTCGCAGGAATGGCGCATACCATATGGGCTTCTTCTGCGGAGAAACCGAAAAGCGTCCGCGGGAGGCGCTAAAGGATTACTCCCCCTACCGGCCCACCTCATTTGTCCGGCATCCCTTGGATGTAAACTATTTCATGGAAACCTTCTGCTCAAATCATCTGCACTGCGTTGCAGGCAACTACATAAACGAGCTCACAGAATTTTGCAGGATGCTTCACATCCCTTACGAGCTTTACTAATTCATCCCAAACAAACGGCGCTCCAAAAATTGGAGCGCCGTTTCGCTTTTATATCCGTGGATTCTCCGGATGGTTTACAGGAAAATCCGGCGTTTGTCCGGTCAGAATTTGGTGGATACCCACTGCGGCGTCATATGCCATCTGATCCACCGACTCTATCGAGTGGGCAGCGTTATGCTGTGAAACAATCACATTGTCCAGCGAGAATAGCGGGTTTTCCGCCGTTGGCGGCTCCTCATGATACACGTCTATCGCTGCGCCTGCAATTTGGTGTGTTCTCAGCGCCTCACAAAGCGCCTGCTCCTCATAAAGCTCGCCGCGTGCGCAGTCGATGAAAAAGGCGGTAGGCTTCATCTGGGCGAAGGTCTCCCGATTCATCATGCCACAGGTTTCCGCGGTTGCTGGCGTATGCAGCGAGAGGTAGTCCGCCTGTGCCAGCAGCTGGGGTAGGTCCCCACACAGCTCCACATTCGGCGGGCAGCTGCGCGCGTAGGGGTCATAGGCAATCACCCGCATCCCAAGCCCCAGGGATGCCTTCTGCGCTACCAACGTGCCAATCCGCCCCAGTCCTACCAACGCCAGCGTTTTCCCCGCAAGCTCCGAGCGGCGTTTGCTAATCCCATCGCGGAAAATCCAATCTCCCTGGCGGGTCATGCGGTCGCACTGCACCACCTCGCAGCAAAGCGCCATCATAAACGCAATGGTCTGCTCCGCTACCGCATTGATATTTGCGGTAGGCGCGTTCACCACCCAAATCCCCAGCTCCTGCGCCGCTTTGACATCCACATTGTCCACACCGGTGCCGTGCCGCCCAATTACCTTGAGCTTCTTGCCCGCCTCAATCACCGCACGCGGATAGCGGGCGTTGCGCGCCAAAAGCCCGTCATATTCCCCTATTATATGTATGAGGTTCTCCTCCGAGCTGTCCACCCCCATCGTGACCTCATAGCCCTGGTCTATTAAAAATTGATAGCCGGTCTGGGAAACCATCTCTGGAATCAGAATTTTATATGCCACAGAAATCCTCCTTAACACAGCAGCACCCAAACATATAACGTCTGAGTGCTGCTCGCCTTTACTTTTCTCTTATTTTTTCAGCACAGCCATTCCCTGACGCGCTCTTGCCATCATCATACCGATGTCATTGGACCACAAATTCATGCGCATTCCCTTTTCGATGTAGGGCAGCAGATCCTCCGGCGCACCGGTGAAGTGCACACCGCATACCTTGTTATTCTTCTTCGCAGCAGCGATGACACGATCCATCGCCGCCAAAAAGTCCGGATGCTGATACTGTCCCATAATCCCCATGCTCTGGGAAAGGTCGTTTGGACCGACAAACGCGCAGTCGATGCCCTCCACCTGGAGAATCTCATCCAGATTGTTTACACTGACCGGCGACTCCACCTGCACCATCAAAATGGTCTCCTCGTTGGTCTGCTTCATATAAGCGGGCGCATCTGCAACCGGCTGATAGCCGGCATGTGGCCGCAACAGCGATACTCCGCGGTCACCCAGCGGCGCATATTTAGACAGCTCAACCAGCAGCTTTGCCTGCTCGACCGTGTCGCAGTTTGGCAGCAGCAGACCGTATGCACCCGCATCCATATATTTCAGCACAACCTCACGCCGCACCTCCGGAATGCGAACGAGCACCGGAAAGCCAATTGCACGGCCGCGCCCAATCAGGTCCGCCGCATCTTTATAGTTGATCGAACCATGCTCACAGTCGATGATGCAGTAATCCAAACCGCAGACCTGCAACATCGTAATCACGTCCGGCTCCATAAAGGTTGTCACCATTGTGCCGGTTACTTTACCTCCATTGCGGAGAGTCTCCTTTAAATTTGCCATTTCCTACAACTCCCTTTCTGGCTCACAAGCCACTTTTCATACGTTTACCAGGCTTTGGACGGTGGAAGCTTTCACCACAGATGTATCCATTGCGTCAAAAGCTATGCCACCGCTTTTGCAGCCTTTGCCTTATTATACTCCTTACGGATGGTCAAAAGCAAAACAATTAGAGTAATTATTAAGAACAATGCCGAAATCGGCTCGGTCAGGAATGGCAGGAAGCTACCCTGGCTTTTCATCAGTCCGCGCCGCAGATTGGTTTCCAGAATCGGCCCCAAAATAATTCCTAGGATGATTGGACTTTCAGGGAACTTGAATTTCTTCATCACATAGCCAATCACGCCAAAGAACAGCATTGCCGCCACGTCGAACACACGATTGTTGACGCCGAATGCACCAACAACACAAAATGCAATTACCACAGGCAACAGGATATTTTTTGGGATGCTCAGCAGCTTTACAAATACCCGCATTCCTAAAAACTCCGCTGCCAGCATAAAGATATTGGCGACAATCAGGGAAGCAAAAATTCCATAAACCAGCGCGCCCTGCTCCTCGAACAGCATCGGCCCAGGGGAGATCCCATGCACCATAAAGCCCGCTAGGATAATTGCGGTGGTGTTGTCGCCCGGGATGCCCAGCGTCATCAGCGGCACCAATGCACCGCCTGTAGAGGCGTTATTCGATGTTTCCGACGCAACAATTCCGTCCACAATTCCGGTACCAAATTTCTCCGGATATTTCGAGTGATTTTTTACCGTTCCATAAGCGAGGATATTACATACGCTCGCACCCAAACCAGGCAGAATACCAACACCGGTGCCAATCAAAGCCGAAATAAACGTATTAAAGCCCTGGCCTTTGACCTCCTCCAGCGTAAAGCCGAAGCCTTTGATTTTATATTCTGCAATCGAGCCGTCCTCCTCCTTGTTGCGCTCCTCGGCAAAAATCAGAATCTGCGAGATAGCGAACAACCCAATCAGCACCGGCAGCAGCTGGAATCCGCCCTTGAGCTGGCGAATTCCCATGGTAAAGCGCGGATACCCGGTGATCGGCGCCATCCCGACAAACGAGATGCAAAAGCCCAGCATACCGCTCAGAATGCCCTTGAGCAGAGAACCGGAGGAAAGGCTTGCAATCATCGTCAATGAGAACGCCGCAAGCGAGAAGTATTCATATGGCCCAAACTGTAACGCGACCTTTGCAACGCTTGGAGCAATCAGCATCAACACGATATAGCTGAACAGTCCACCTATGAAGGAAAATACAATGCCAACACCCAACGCTTTGCCAGCTTCACCGCGTTCGGCCATCGGATATCCGTCAAAGGTTGTTGCTATTGAGGCAGCTGTACCCGGAATTTTTAACAGAATTGCCGAAATCAGGCCGCCAGAAGTGCCACCGATATAAAGCCCCATAATCAGCGCCAGTGCCGCAACCGGTTCCATCTTATAGGTCAGTGGTAAAAATAGCGCAACCCCCATTGTAACGCTCAATCCCGGGACAGCACCAATGACGATACCCGCTACCACTCCCAGCAGAATTAACCCCAATACCGGCAGATTCATAATGGATAGAACGCCTTCCAACATGTACCCCATAATCTACCTCCTCAACCCAGAATGCCAGCTGGTATCATAATCCCGAATGCGTGCACAAACAACAGATAGATACCGACCGCGCTCAGGATCGAAATTGCTGCAAATTTTATGTAGTGCACCTGCTCTTTTTTGGATACCAGCAAAATTTGCAAAAACAGATACACCATCGTTGTCAGGATAAATCCTACGCTGCTCAGCAGCGCCACATAAATAACCATCAGGATAAAGCTTGCTGCCATAATCCCATAGGTTGGTGCAATCGCTTCCTTTTGAATCGGACCATGCTCCCGTGCAGCCTTGATGCCACGCAGAATCAAAAGGATGCTCAGTACGAGCACAAAAACAGAGACCAGGCGGGGGACGAAATCCGCACCCACACCGGAATTGTCGCGCTGCTTGATAAAGCCGCTGGCGACAAAGATGACGATACTTAGTACCGCTGTAAAAATGCCAGAAATCAAATCGCCATATTTCTTAATCAACAATAATTCCCCTCCAGCAACAATTTCATCGGTCGGGCAAGGCCCCTAAGAATCTGAAAAAATAGTGGGACGAGGCACAGCACGCAGCCGCACTGCGCCCCATCCCACAGAAGAAAAGGACTACATTAAGCGTTGAACAGATCCTTGTACTGCACCAGGTTGTCATAAACCATGTTTGCGTACTCCATACCCTCTACCGGGTCCATATACTGCGAGGTCAAAAAGCTTTTGCCAGCCTCTGCAATGAACTCCTCATTCTCGCAAACGTTCTTCATTGCGGTGGTGAACCTGTTGAGCACTGCGGGATCGGTTCCCTTTGGCATTGCACAGAAGAAAAACTTATTGAAGTCCATCTCATAGCCCTGCTCGGTGGTGGTCTCCAGATCCGGCATCAGCTCATTGCGCTCCTTCGAACACAGCCCCAGGTTGATAAACTCGCCGTTGTCAAAGTATTCTTTGTTCAGACCATACTGGGTGTTGATCACATCGGTTTTGTGGCCAAGCAGCGCGGTAGTTTTTGCAGCGTTTCCGCCTACGTCCACCAGATTCATGTCGGTACCGGTCACCTGCTCGAGCGCAAGACCAATCAAATGTGGGTAACCGCCGGTCTGCATCCCAAATTCTACCTTACCTGGGTTCGCTTTCGCATACTCTACCAGCTCTGGCAGCGTCTTGTATGGTGCATCCTTGTGGGTCGCCAATACTGTGGTATTGTCCACCAGGCAGACACCTGCAAAATCATACGCATCCAGCTTGTAATCGATCAGACCGGAAATTTCGGTCAGCATCGCCTCTGTATGGAAAAACAGCACGGTATGACCATCCGGTTTCGACTCTAGCACCTGGTCCATACCGATCGTGCCGCCTGCGCCTTCCACATTCACAACAACGACCGAGCTGCCCAGCTCCTGCTCCAGATATTTCGCAAACATACGCGCGTTCAGGTCGGTATCTCCGCCTGGCTTGAGCGGAACGATAATCTGAATGGTCTCGGTGGGATACTTCACATCCTCCGCAGGAGCCGCTTCACTGGAAGCCGGCGCGGCAGAAGATGCGGGTGCGGCGGAGGATGCTGGCGCCGCTGAGGAAGCCGGTGCACTGGACCCGCCACAGCCAGTCATTGCAGCCATTGCCATAGCCATCAAAACTGCGATTACTCTTGTCTTTTTCATCATGTTTCTCCTTACTTTCCATAATATTTCTGCTTGAAAGCCTATCCAGGCTGGATTACCTAGTTGACATAACTGTTATAACATTTTTCGTGCAAAACACTACATTTCACAAAACGATTATAACGATTTAAAGAAATAGCGCTATTCTTCTTTGCCCCAGTTTTCCACAATTGGATCCAACGAATCCATAATATGCAGGCGCATCATTTTATCCGCCTCTTCCGGATCTCCCTGCGCGATTACGTCCAACAAACGCTGGTGCCAATAACGCGGCGCTGCAAATCGCGAGCGGGTCTCCCGCAATGCCTTGCAGAGAATCCAAAACAGATTGATTTTGCGCAGCGCCTCCTGCAAAAGCAGGTTGCCTGTGTAGCTCGCCAGTTTGGTGTGGAACTTAAAATGCATATCCCGCATTTGTTCGGTTGTCTCTGGGCTATAGGGCGTGTTATCCAATATCTGCGCAATTTCGCCGAGCTCTTCCTTCTGCTCTGGTGTCAAACTGACCGCAACCATGCGCGCCACTTGACACTCAATCGCTTCACGGAATTGGTAGGTCTCAATCACCTTTTCCAGTGTCGGAACGGTGACAAACGATCCCCACTGCGGGCGGGATTCTACCAGCTTGTCATCCTCCAACCGTTTGAGCGCCTCAATCACTGGGATGACGCTTACACCGGTCACCTCCGCCATTTTGCGCCGTGAAAGACGCATCCCTGGCTGAAACTCCCCATCCAATATTTTTCGTGAGATAATTTTATATGCAAGCTCTGGCATTGTTTGAAAATTTTCTTCTGTAACGCCATTCGCGGGCCTTGCTGCCATTGATTTATTCTCCCTTTCGCTGTTTACAATTTAATCATATTACTGTTATAACACTTTGTCAATGCACTTTTGACGATCTTTCTTATTTATATCAAAACTTTGTCAATCCTGTAAATTATAAACCTCGCTTCTTAGCAGTTATTCACAAGCATTTTCTAAAGATCAAAAGTTTCGCCAGCCTTTTCAAAGGCTGCGGGGTCGTGGGGCAGCGCCCCGCGTCGCGTCCAGCAAATCCCAAAGGGGTTTGTTGGACGCGAAACGCATCTTAATCGTTTGAGAGCGGCGCGCACGCCGCGATAGCCCCCGCAACCGCGGTGCCAAATCGCAAGATTTGGTCGCCATGCGGTTGCGGGCGGCTGACCGCGCGGTACGCGGGGCAGCCGCTCCTTTTTACCGGCTCGCCTTTGGCGAGCCGGACCCAGGTGCGCGCGTACCGCGCCGCACCTGGACGAAGCAAGCGGATCGCGCCAATCCTCCGGATTGTCACGCCGCTTGCTGGGGGATATCACCGGACTGCGGTCCGGCTCTTGGACGATAAGGATGCGTTTCGAGCAAAAGAAAAAGCCCTAAAAGGGCTTTTTCTTTTGCTCGACCAGGGGCGCCGCCCCTGGACCCTGCCACCTTTTAAAAAAGGTGGACAAAATTTTTAACTCGCCTGCGGCGGGCAAGGGCATGATGCTTTATTCTTCTGCTCTTTTTTATGATGATCTTCGATTATTTGTCTTGTGGAGCATCGGCCTCGTGTAAAATTTTCAGCATCTGTTCAATCTGCTCCTCCGTGCCGCCACAAATATTATCAAAGCCAGTCGGGTCCAGCCAAGCGGTTGATTGATGTGCAGGGTCCTCCCCGCCATAGATGTTCTCAAACACATCTTCCGTTCTTCTATCCGCCATTTTTTCACCTTCTCACCGTTATACAGCACCGCTTAATCGTCATAATCTACATCCCAATCAATAATGGCACCAGTTGCTGCATCAATTTCAAATTCATATTCAAACATGCCCTTGCGCATTTCCCCTTCATAGATCATGCGTCCATCCTCATGGTCAAGCTTGAGCTTATAAATAATCGCATCAGGCACCTTTTCAAGCGCAATTTGCCGCGCCTGCTCCATAGTAAGCATTGTAGAGGCGGTATTGGCCTGCTCCACGAATTTGATCTCCCGCTGAAGCACTGTACCGGTCTCTGGATGCACTTCATACTCCCCATAGCTCGTGGCAGTCTGGAAGGTCACCTTATACTCTTTATACCAATCATCGTTGTCCAACACCACAGTTACAATCTCTGCGCCTTCCAGCTCATTGGTCACTGCTTTTTTGGCATCCTCCTCGCTCAATGTCACCTTTTGGCTGCCGTAATCATGAACCAACTTACTTTCAAATTCCCGCAACTTCTGACTAAACTTGTCAATTTGCACCTCATATTTTTCTTGACGGCTCTCGCTGAAAAATTTCAGCTCATATTTATAGCCCTCATCCTTTGTATGCAGATGAATGCTGTCCTTTGGCAGATATTTTTGCGCAATCGTTTTTGCCTGCATTGCTGTAAGATCCGCTGCAAACGCCTGCACTGCCATCATCGAGGCTAGCATAGCTACACCCAAAATCCCTGCAAATATCCTTTTGCTGTTCATTAGAAAACCTCC
>CAJUJI010000050.1 GCA_910586875.1 uncultured Anaerotruncus sp.
TTCCGCTCGCTGCGGCGAGCGGCCAAAGGCGCTGCCTTTGGAATCCGCAGCCTTTGGAAAGGCTGGCGAAACTTTTGCGTAATTCGCTGCGCGGCAATTCACCCCGCAAAAATCCGCTTTTACGGAAAAGGAGTTCCGCTCGCTGCGGCGAGCGGCCAAAGGCGCTGCCTTTGGAATCCGCAGCCTTTGGAAAGGCTGGCGAAACTTTTGGTGTGGTCTGCTGTTGCAGACAACAAAAAGTTGCAACCTGTGTGCTTACTACATAGAAAAGGAGAATACCATGACAGTTTTAGAAGCGTTCCTGCAAGGTCTGTTGCAGGGCTTTACAGAGTTTTTACCGGTTTCCAGTTCAGGCCATCTGTCACTGTTCCAGTATTTTACAGGAAACAGCGGAGAAAGCGCGTTCCTGTTCTCTATTCTGCTACATGCAGGTACGTTGGTGGCCGTCTGCATTGTGTTCTGGAAAACGATTCTAACCCTGGCGGTGGAGTTTTTTGCGCTGCTCAGCGACCTGATCGGCAAGCGCTTTCTCCCGCGGGATATGCGCCCAGAACGCCGAATGCTGCTCCTGCTGCTGGTTTCTCTGCTGCCGCTGTTCGGGATGCTGCTGCTGAAAGACCTCATCTCAGGCTTTTCCAGCGATAATGATATTACGGTGGAGGGCTTTTGCTTTCTCCTGACCGGTATCACGCTGCTGTTTGCCAGCCGGCACGACCGCGGCCGCAAAGACGCGCGCAACATGACCCGGCGGGATGCGTTGGTGATCGGTGCGGCGCAGGCGGTTGCAACCATGCCAGGCATCTCGCGCTCCGGTTCCACCATTTCGGCAGGGGTGCTCTGCGGCCTGAACCGCGAGTATGTGGTATCCTATTCGTTTATTTTGGGGATTCCGGCAGTGTTGGGCGCGATTGTGCTGGAGGTCAAAGACGCGCTACAGGAAGGTCTGACCCTCCCGCTGCCGGTTGTGCTCACCGGCTTTTTCAGTGCGGTGGTGTTTGGCATTCTGTCCATTAAATTGGTGCAGTGGGTGGTCCGCGGCAACAAGTTAAAATATTTCGGTTACTACACCTTAGGGTTAGGACTGCTGGTTATCGCAATCGGCATGTTCGATCACCTGACGGGGCATATTCTCCAGCAAATGCTGGTTGGTTGATATTGGAGGCTTAAATTTATGGCAACAAAATCCACCTCGCGTTCTACAGCAAAACGCGGCGGCTCCTCGCGCAAGCGCACCGCCGCACAGCAGCGCGCCCGCCGGCAGAT
This sequence comes from uncultured Anaerotruncus sp., assembly GCA_910586875.1. Taxonomy (GTDB): domain Bacteria; phylum Bacillota; class Clostridia; order Oscillospirales; family Ruminococcaceae; genus Anaerotruncus. The sequence continues at coordinate 1,264 of CAJUJI010000050.1, forward strand.
GCAAGCGGTTGTGCTGTTTGCGGTCGGCGTGTTTTTATCTGCGCTAGCGCTGATTAAGGGGGCCAGCTTTTGGCTTTGGCTGCATAATGCGCTGTATGGGCTGTTTGGTACCGGCGCAGTTGCGGTGCCGGTGCTGCTGATCTATCTGGCAGTGCTGCTGACCAGAGATAAGCCGGTGAAAGGGTGCGCCTGGGAGAGCGGCTTTCTGCTTGCATTTTTTTGTGCAGCGCTGCAAATTTTTTCGATGGGACTGCCCATGCAGGAGCATCTGCTGGATCAGCTGATCGAGTGCATCGTACTTGGCATGGAGATGAAAAGCGGTGGTTTGATTGGTGCGGCTATCGGCCTGCCGATGTTACATCTGTTTGGGAAGATCGGCGCAGGGATTACAATTGTACTGCTGATTTTTGTATTTCTGATGCTGGTGACCGGCAGCACCCTCATTGGGCTTGCGCGTGGCGCGGCAAAGCCGGTGCGCAAAATTGAAGAAACCTATGTCAACCAGATGGAATTGCAGGAGCAGCGCCGTGCCCAGCGTGCGGCACAGCAGGAGGCTGCACGCCGTCAGCGCATTGACATTCCGCTGGATGGGGAGCCTCCCCGTCAGCCGCCAGAGCAGGAGCAGGCTGCGCAGGAGAAGCAGGCCGATCAGCCGCAGGCGGCACAGCAGCAGGAGGCAGCACATCACCCCAAATTTAATATTGACATCTCACTGGATGACGACTTTGTGCCCAAAAAGGCAGGCGGCTTTTCGTTGGGAGTCTCAGAGGATGAGCTGGAGGTAAAGCCGGAGCCTGCCGCAGCCCAACCGGAGAAAGGGGCAAAACCGGTCAAGGAGGCTGGCCCCTCTTTGGAGGAGCTGGTCAACAGGGCGTCCAGCAAGGTGTCGGTATTAACGACCGAACAGGACCCGTTATTGCAGCGATCCCAGCCAGTGCCGTCGGTGCAGAGCGCTGCTGCGTCGGAGCTGCATATCCCAGGGATGAATTTGCCGCCGATCCTGCCGGATCCGGCAGATTTGGAGGACGAGTCCTTCACGCCGATCCTGCCGGAGGATGAGCCGTTTTTGAGCGGGCAGTCACACCGCATGGGGGTGTATGACGAAGGGGAGCAAACGGTGGTGCGTCAGACCTATGGGGAGACCGAGCTGGTGTTGGATGAGCAGACAGGGGAGGTGCTTTCCGGCCTGGACGAGCTGTCGGAACAGCCGCTCCAGCAGGAGGATGCAGCTGCCGAGCCGCAGCAGGAGCCGCTGAGCGCGGCCGAGCGCGGCACACCGGATTTGGCGATTCAGGCCGAGCTGCAACAGATTGTAGAGGCTCCCCCAAAACCGGTTTATCACAAGCCGCCGATCGAGCTGCTCAGAGAACCGGTGTATAAGGATGAAAAGGACATCTCGGAGGAGATGAAGGCGAATGCACAGCGGCTGGTGGATACACTCGCCAGCTTTGGGGTGCAGACGCGGATTGTCGATATCTCCCGCGGGCCGGCGGTCACCCGATATGAGCTGCAACCATCTGCGGGCGTGAAAATCAGCAAAATCACCGGCCTTGCGGACGATATTGCGCTCAATCTGGCGGCGGCAGGGGTGCGCATCGAAGCGCCGATTCCCAATAAGGCCGCGGTCGGAATTGAGGTGCCCAACAAGGTTGTAAGCGCGGTTGCCTTCCGTGAGATTGTCGACTCCCCCGAATTTGAGGATGCGAAAAGTCGCCTGACGGCGGCGCTGGGGCGCGATTTGGCGGGTAAGGTGACGGTGTTTGATATTGATACGATGCCGCATCTGTTGATTGCAGGCTCGACCGGTTCCGGTAAATCGGTTTGCATCAATTCTATTATTATGTCCCTGCTTTATAAGTCCACGCCGGAGGAGGTCCGGTTTTTGATGATTGACCCGAAGGTCGTGGAGCTGGGCGTTTATAACGGGATTCCGCAGCTTTTGGTGCCGGTGGTCACCGACCCGAAAAAGGCGGCGGGAGCGCTTTCCTGGGCGGTAAGCGAGATGCTCAAACGGTATAAGCTGCTGGCAGACAATTCTGTGCGGGATTTGGCTTCCTATAACAGTCTGGCGGAGCGCACGGAAGGGATGGAAAAGCTGCCGCAGATTGTAATTATTGTGGACGAGCTCGCCGATTTGATGATGGCGGCGCCGAATGAAATCGAGGACAGCATCTGCCGTCTGGCGCAGATGGCGCGTGCCGCAGGAATGCACCTGATTATTGCGACACAGCGCCCATCGGTGGATGTAATCACAGGTATTATTAAGGCGAATATCCCCTCGCGGATCGCGTTTGCGGTTTCCTCGCAGATTGACTCGCGCACCATTTTGGATATGGGCGGCGCGGAGAAGCTGCTGGGGCGCGGTGATATGCTGTTTAACCCCAGAGGCGCTGTAAAGCCGATCCGTGTACAGGGCTGTTTTGTGACCGACGAGGAGATTGAGCGGGTCATCTCGTTTATTAAAAATGACGCGGTCGCTGATTATGACGACCAGATTGTCAAGGAGATTGACAACCATGTTCCGGTTGGCGGAAAGGGCGGCAAAGGCGGCAAGGAGAGTGGCGGCGAAGCGGATGGTGCAGGCACAGAGGACGAGATGCTCATTCCTGCGATTGAATGTGTTGTGGAAGCGGGGATGGCCTCTACGTCACTGTTGCAGCGGCGGCTGAAGCTGGGGTATGCGCGTGCTGCGCGGATTGTGGACGAGATGGAGCAGCGCGGGATTGTTGGCCCGTTCGAGGGAAGTAAGCCGCGGCAGGTGTTGATTACAATGGACCGCTGGGTAGAGATGAAAATGAACCAGAAGGAGTAAAGACTGGGTTCACGCGGGCTTTTACGGCGCCTTGCAGGGCGGGATTTGCGCTGTGTGGGGGTAAAGGCCCACACCGGTACAATCCGAAGGGTTCCTGCGCACAGCGGGAGAAGGAAAAGAGGTGATCGGATGTTTTTACCATTGACCATGCGCGAGATGCGTGCGCGAGGCTGGGAGCAGCCGGATTTTATCTGCGTGACCGGCGACGCATATGTAGATCACCCCAGTTTCGGGATGGCGATCGTCTCGCGCCTGTTGGAGAGCTTGGGCTACAAGGTGGCGATGATCGCCCAGCCGGTGAGCGATGCGGATTACCAACGCTTTGGACCGCCCAAATATGGCTGGTGGGTGAACGGCGGCAACATTGATTCGATGGTTGCGCACTATACCGCGGCGAAGCGCCGCCGCTCGGATGATGCCTACACGCCAGGCGGCAAGGCAGGCCGCCGCCCCGATCGTGCATTGACCGTTTATTGCAACCGAATTCGCGCGCTGTATCCGCAGGCGCAAATTGTAATCGGGGGATTAGAAGCGTCTATGCGCCGCTTTGCGCACTATGATTATTGGTCGGATACGGTGATGCCGTCGGTTTTGGTGGACAGCAAGGCGGATTTGCTTATTTTCGGGATGGGCGAAAAGCAGACCGAGTGGATTGCACGAGAGTTGGAACGGGGGGTTTTGGCGGCGCAGATTCGCTGTAAAGGCACCTGCTATCTGACCGATCAGCTCGGGCTGCCAAATGATGCGGTTTCGGTGGCCTCCTATGCCAAGGTAAAGGAGAATAAGCTTTCTTATGCCAAGGCGACCCGCACCGAAATTGAAGAGCAGGATGCGGTTCGCGGGCGCAAAATTATCCAAAAGCAGAGCGACACTCTTTATTTGGTGCAGAATGAGCCGATGCCGCCGCTGGATACAGCCGAGCTGGACCAAATCTTTGCGCTGCCGTTCGAGCGGATGTATCACCCGAGTTACGAAGCGCAGGGCGGGGTTGCTGCCATCCAGGAGGTGGAGTTCTCCATCATGCACAATCGCGGCTGCTTTGGAAACTGCAATTTCTGCTCGATCGCTTTTCACCAGGGGCGCAGTGTGACCTGCCGCAGCATCGAATCGGTGCTGAAGGAGGCGCGCAGCTTTACGCACAACCCGCGGTTTAAGGGGATTATCAGTGATGTCGGGGGGCCCTCGGCGAATTTCAGGCATCCCTCCTGTAAAAAGCAGCGGACACATGGATTGTGTGCGGAGCGCAAATGTTTGGCTCCAACGCCATGTCCGGCCTTGGAGGTGGACCACAGCGAGTATTTGGAGCTGCTGCGCCAGGTGCGGGCGCTCAAGGGCGTTAAACGTGTGTTCGTCCGTTCCGGCCTGCGGTATGATTATATCATGCAGGAAAAGGACGACACCTTTTTGCGGGAGCTGGTGGCGCATCATGTGAGCGGCCAGCTCAAGGTGGCGCCGGAGCATTGCAGCGCGCGGGTGCTGGACTGTATGGGCAAGCCGCATATTGAAGTGTATGAGCGGTTTGCACAGCGGTTTAAACGGCTCACAAAAGAGGTGGGAAAGGAACAATATTTGGTTCCTTACCTGATCTCATCGCATCCTGGCTCCACGCTGCGGGACGCGATCAACCTGGCGGTATTTCTCAAACGCAACCACATCCGCCCAGAGCAGGTACAGGACTTTTACCCAACGCCGGGCACCGTTTCTACCTGTATGTTTTATACCGGCCTAAACCCGTACACCCTCAAAGAGGTGTATGTCCCAACCAATCAGGAGGATAAATGGCTGCAACGTTCTCTGCTGCAATATTTCAAGCCGGAAAACCGCAGGGCGGTGTTGACTGCGCTAAAAAAAGCGGGGCGAGAGGACCTGATCGGAAACGGGCCGGATTGCTTGGTGCCGCCGGAACGGGGGCAGCCGGTGGGGGAGGCAGCTGTAAAGCGCACACAGCAGACAGCACACCGGCGCGGCGGTACGCGCAATGTCAAACAGCAAGGACAGCCAAAACGCGGGCGCAGCGGTCGGACCCGAAAACAAGCCCGCTCAAATTAGGGAGGACACAATGGCAAAGAAACAGAAACGCAATTTTCGCGCATCTCCAAAAAAGCTTTCGATTACAGGGGGAATCGCCGCTCTTGCACTGTTTGTGCTGGTGCTGCTTAATGAGGCGATGGGTACCAATCTGCCGCTGCCAAGCGTGGGGGAGCTACAGGAGCTGTTGGATGGGGCTTATACCTCAACAGGACTGAGTGCTCCGCCTGCACAGGTGGAGGGCGGCCTGACGGTTCACTATATCGATGTGGAACAGGCGGATTGTGAGCTGATTCAAACGGAGGAACAGAACGTCCTAATCGACGCGGGAGACCAGGGGATGGGGGACCAGATCGGCTCGTATCTGCGGGCGCAGGGGGTAGAAACCATCGATCTGTTGATCGCAACCCATCCGCACGCGGACCATATCGGAAGTATGGCAGAAATTGTCAATCAGTTTGAGATCAAGAAGGTTTTGTTTGCGGAGGTGCCGGACTCGCTGACGCCGACCAGCAAGACCTATGAGCGGCTGTTGGACGCAATCGCTGACAAGAGGCTGAAAATCACCAAGGCGCAGCCAGGCAACCGCTATGAGCTGGGGGGCGGCGCGGTGCTGGATATCCTGGGGCCGCAGCGTAAATATGAGAACGACCTCAATGACAATTCTGTAGTCTGTCGGGTTGCATTTGGCGAGCGTGCGTTCCTGTTTACCGGCGACGCGGGCAAGGACAGCGAGGATGATATGATGGATGCTTACAGTATGGAAAACTTCCGTGCGGATGTTCTCAAGCTGGGGCATCATGGCAGCAGCACCGCGAATCAGGAAAAATGGGTGAAGGCGGTACAGCCAAGCCTTGCGATTGCTTCCTGTGGGTATGATAATAAATATGGACATCCGCATAGAGAGGTTATTCAGCTGATGGAGAAAATGAAAATCCCGCTTTACCGCACCTATGAAACAGGGACGGTTGTGGTACATACAGACGGGGAGAGTCTGGAGATCCACAAGGAGAAGGAATAGGCCGGTGCACGCGTGCCGCGCTGCACCGGTTGTAGACGAAAAGGATGCGTTTCGCCAGTGAGTAAATCCGATCGGATTTACTCATCAGCGACCAGGGGCGCTGCCCCTGGACCCCGCCACCTTTGAAAAGGTGGACGAAACTTTTGATACATCCATGGCGAGAATTTTACGCAGTGCCTTGCTGGGGCGCTTCATTGCTTTTCTTTAACCAATTTGATGCGGTTTTATGGATAATCATTGCACATTGCGGGAAAGCCATTGACAGGGTATCGTCTGCTGGATATACTGAATATACAAAAATCAATGCGATCAGATGATAGATAGGAGTGTATGAATATGGCAATTTTGGTTACCGGTGGTGCAGGCTATATCGGTTCTCACACCTGTGTGGAGCTGCTGAATGCAGGCAAAGAAGTGGTGGTTTTGGACAATCTTTCCAACGCAAAGCCAGAGGCACTCAAACGCATCCAGAAAATCACCGGCAAGGAGTTCAAGTTTTACGAAACGGATTTATTGGACCCTGTTGGTGTGGAGCGGGTATTTGCGCAAAACCAAATTGATGCGGTCATTCATTTTGCAGGGTTGAAGGCTGTTGGCGAGTCCTGCCGTATTCCGCTGCGCTACTATCACAACAATCTGACCGGTACCTTTATTCTTTGCGAGATGATGCAGAAATATGGCTGCAAGCGGATTGTATTTTCCTCGTCTGCGACCGTTTACGGGATGCACAACCAGGTGCCGTTCCAGGAGGATATGCCGCTTTCGGCTACCAATCCGTATGGCTATACAAAGCTGTTTATCGAGCAGATCCTGACCGATCTGCATACAGCGGACCCCGAATGGAGCGTTTGCTTGCTGCGGTATTTCAATCCGATTGGTGCGCATAAGAGCGGCCTGCTCGGTGAGGACCCGAACGGCATCCCGAACAATCTGCTGCCGTATATCTCTCAGGTGGCGACCGGTAAGCTGGAAGAGCTCGCGGTTTATGGCGATGACTATGATACACCGGACGGCACCGGCGTGCGGGATTATATCCATGTGGTAGATCTGGCGGTAGGACATCTGAAAGCGCTGGATTACATCATGGCGCGCACCGGCGTTGAGGCGATTAACCTGGGCACGGGACATGGCTATTCGGTGCTGGAGGTGGTACATGCGTTTGAAAAAGCATGTGGCAAACCGATTAAATATCATATCGCACCGCGCCGCGCAGGGGATATTGCAACCTCCTATGCGGATTGCACCAAGGCAAAGACACTCCTGGATTGGACCGCTACCCGCGATATGGACGATATGTGCGCGGATGGATGGAACTTTAGCAAGAATAATCCAGAGGGCCTGTAATCGTTTCAAAATACGTTCGATTATTTTTCCCGCGCCGCAGCGCGCATAAAAAGTTTTACTCGATTTTTTTCAAAAAATCGCGGGGTCGAGGGGCAGAGCCCCCGTCGCGGCAAAAAGAAAAAGCCCGATCAGGGCTTTTTCTTTTTGCCGCGAAACGCATCCTTTTCGTCCAAGCGGATTTTTGCGGGGTGAATTGCGGCTTGTGAAGCGAGCCGCAAGAGGGGTGCTTTTTGCAAGAAAAAAAGCACCCCTTGTATCCTCCCGCTATCTTTTACAACAGCAATCCTGATCAAGCCGTCATAAACAGCAGCAACCGCCGTTCCAGTTCGGATAAGTCCGGCAATTGACCGCAAAACTCCTGGTAATCTCCAAATTGCTCGAAATCCCGTGCAAGCGCGATGGTCTCCAACCATAGATAACCGTTGCTCTCGTATAACCCAATTTCACCAACCGCGTCCTCTGCATCAAAATATAAATGGAGCTGATTGGCATGTGCTGCAAGGTGTACCTTGCTCAATCGAGCGCCCTGCTGGGCCCAGCGGATGCGTCGTGCGAGCGCCCAGCAAAATAACTGCCGCGCTGCCTGCATAAAAGGACCACTTATGCTTCGATCACACATGGATCTTGCATCAATGCCTGGTAATGCTCCGCTGAACGCCGGTTTTTGATAAGCTCCTGCTCGGTGATGGAGCGCTTTATTTTTGCAGGAGAGCCGAGCGCTACCGAGTTGTCCGGAATTACCATGCCACCTGTCACAAGCGTCCCAGCTCCAATCAGGCAGTTTTTTCCGATTTTTGCACCGCTGAGAACAATAGCGCCCATGCCAATCAACGTTTGGTCTCCAATTTCGCAGCCGTGCAGAATAGCATTGTGCCCAACCGTCACAAAATCCCCCACCACCAGCGGATGGCCGTGGTCGGTGTGCAGTACGCAGCAGTCCTGAATGTTGGTGTGCGCGCCGATTGTAATTGGCTCAATATCACCGCGCACAACCGCGTTGTACCAAAGGCAGCTTTCCGCTCCGATGCTCACGGTTCCAACCGCGATGGCCCCTTTCAATATTTTGGCGGTTGGGTCAAGGGTTATGTTGTGCATGAATGATGCCTCCCGTTGTTGTCAATAGTTGGAGCCGCCAGCTAACGACTCATCCTGTACCACCCATTCGTCTGCAACGTCGATTACGCGGAAATTGTCCTTGTCATCACGCACGATTACGGTGGAAATCCCCGCGTTGATAATCAACCGGGTGCACATCGAGCAGGGGCAGGCATCCTTGACATATTCGCCGCTGTCAACCTCTCGCCCCACCAGATACAGGGTCGCATTCAGCATGTCCACCCGCGGTGCATGGATAATTGCGTTCATCTCGGCGTGTACCGACCTGCACAGCTCATACCGTTCTCCACGCGGTACATTCAGCTTCGCACGGGTACAATAGCCTAAATCGGAGCAGTTTTCCCGTCCGCGCGGCGCCCCGACATAACCGGTGGAAACGATCTGATCATTTTTTACGATGATTGCACCGAAATTACGCCGCAAACAGGTGCCGCGCTCTGCCACGGTTTCGGCAATATCCAGGTAATAGTTGATTTTATCGCGTCTTGTCATTTCTGCTCACTTCCCTTATAATAATAAATGTATTGTACAATAATTCCGGCGACAGCGCAAGCTTTGGTAAGAATTTTATAAGATAGGAGCAGTTATGAGCCAGCTTTCCAATATTGGTGTCATCCGTGATATAATGGCACGTCATGGCTTTTCGTTTTCTAAGGCGTTGGGACAGAACTTTCTGATCAATCCGACCGTTTGCCCGCGTATGGCCGAGCTGGGCGGCGCGGCCGCAGGGGTGGGCGTGCTTGAAATTGGCGCAGGTGTGGGGGTGCTTACGGCGGAGCTCGCTGCGCGCGCGGATAAGGTGGTTTGTGTCGAGGTGGACGGCAGGCTGTTGCCGGTGTTGGCCGAGACGCTTGCCGATTATCCAAATGTTGAAATTGTCCATGCGGATGTGATGAAGATTGATCTTGCTGCACTGCTGAGGGAAAAATTCTCCGGCCTTGAGGTGGTGGTCTGTGCAAATCTGCCGTATTATATCACCTCGCCCATCCTCATGAGCCTGTTGGAGCAGCAGCTTGCGGTGCGCTCGATTACCGTGATGGTGCAGCGCGAGGCCGCACAGCGCATCTGTGCCAGCCCAGGCACCCGCGAGGTGGGCGCGATCTCGATTGCTGTGCGCTATTACAGCGAGCCAAGGGTACTGTTTCAGGTGTCGCGCGGCTCGTTTCTTCCTGCGCCAGAGGTGGACTCTACCGTAATACGCCTGGATGTGCGCCAGACGCCCTCCGTCAATGCGGATGCACACGCGTTTTTTCAGGTGGTGCGTGCGGCTTTTTCTCAGCGCCGTAAAACGGTGGTCAACAGCCTTGCAAGTGGGCTGGGTATCCCAAAAGCACAGGCGGCAGCACTATGCGAGGGCGCTGGCATTTTCGCAGGCGCGCGTGCAGAACAGCTTTCAATGGCGCAGTTTGGAGCGCTTGCGGCGTGCTTGCAGCAGCTGCAGTGACCACGCACAGCCAGGCAAAACGAATGCGTAAGCGCTGCACATCTTGCCGCTTATTTTGGAAATACTATTGACAAATACACAAAATTTGTATATGATAAGCATGAACCCACACCCAGGGGGGGTATCTAAAGGGGGAATGTTCATGAAGCAAAAATTTGATATTACCGGAATGACCTGTTCAGCGTGTTCCGCACATGTGGAAAAGGCAGTTTCAAAGGTCAAGGGCGTTTCGGCTGTGACGGTCAACCTGCTATCCAACAATATGGCAGTGGAGTATGACACCGCACAGGTGGGCGACAGCGAGATTATCCATGCGGTGGAACAGGCCGGCTATGGTGCGTCTGTGCATAGCGCAGCAGCAGGCGCGAAAACGCAGTCAACCCAGCAGAAAGCTGCTGCCTTGGACCCGATGCAGGCGGAGACTGCCAATATGAAACAGCGGTTGGTGATCTCCTTTGCGTTTCTGATCCCGCTGATGTATGTTTCTATGGGGCATATGATGGGGCTGCCGCTGCCGCATTGGTTGCATGGCAGCGAAAATGCGGTAAGCTTCGCCTTTACACAGTTGCTGCTTACCTTGCCGGTGGTGTATGTGAACCGCAAGTATTACCAGGTAGGCTATAAAACCTTGTTGCGCGGCTCCCCCAATATGGATTCACTGATTGCAATTGGTTCGACCGCTGCGTTGGCTTATGGCGTGGTTGCAATCTACATGATTGGATATGGATTAGGCCACAATCAGCCGGAGGTGGTCAGCCGTTATTCGATGGATTTGTACTTTGAATCTGCGGCGATGATTTTGGCGTTGATTACGCTGGGCAAATTCCTGGAAACACGCTCAAAGGGGAAGACCAGTGAAGCGATTACCAAGCTGATGGATCTTGCGCCTAAAACAGCGTTGGTGGAACGGGATGGCGTCGAGCAGGAGATCCCTGTGGAGGAGGTGCGCGCGGGCGAGCTGGTAATCGTCAAGCCAGGACAGAGCATCCCGGTGGATGGCGAGCTGGTAGAGGGCAGCGCGGCGGTCGATGAGTCTGCGTTGACCGGCGAAAGCATTCCTGTGGAAAAACATCCGGGAGACCGCGTGATTGCGGCGACCATCAATAAGTCCGGCTGGTTTAAATTCCGTGCGACCAAGGTGGGCAGCGACACGACGCTGGCTCAGATTATCGCACTTGTGGAGGATGCTGCGAACTCGAAAGCGCCGATTGCAAAGCTGGCGGATAAGGTGAGCGGAATTTTTGTGCCGGTGGTGATCACAATCGCGGTGCTGGCGACGGTGGTCTGGCTGTTGTTGGGGCAATCGTTTGAGTTTGCGCTTTCGATTGGAATTGCGGTGCTGGTGATCTCCTGCCCCTGCGCGTTGGGACTTGCAACACCGGTCGCAATTATGGTGGGCACCGGCAAGGGCGCCGAAAACGGCATCCTGATTAAATCGGCGGAGGCGCTGGAGACCGCACACACCATCAATACGGTGGTGCTCGATAAGACCGGCACCGTAACCGAAGGCAAGCCGAGGGTCACGGATATTTTGACCGCGCAGGGCGTCCAGCAGGAGCTGCTGCTTTCAGCAGCGGCGTCGGTGGAGAAGCCGTCGGAGCATCCGTTGGCGGAGGCGATTGTATCCGAGGCGATTGCCCGGCGGCTACCGCTGCGCGGTGTGAAGGAGTTCACTGCTGTTGCAGGACAGGGCGTTTCTGCGATGGTGGAGGGCAAGCGGTTTTTAGCGGGCAACCTGCGGATGATGCAGCAGAATCATGTAGAGACCGGAGCCTTTGCACAGCAGGGCGAGGCGCTTTCCGAGCAAGGGAAAACCCCGTTATATTTTGCGGCGGATGGGCGTATATTGGGTGTTATTGCGGTGGCGGATACGGTGAAGCCCACCAGTAAAGCTGCAATTGATGCCTTCAAGTCGATGGGGATTGATGTGGTGATGCTTACCGGCGACAACCGGCGCACCGCGGAGGCAATCCGCCAGCAGCTGGGGATTGACCGCGTGGTAGCGGAGGTGCTCCCACAGGATAAGGAGCGGGAGATCGCAGCAATCCAGCAGCAGGGCCGCAAGGTCGCGATGGTCGGGGATGGCATTAACGATGCGCCCGCCCTCACCCGCGCAGATGTGGGGGTCGCGATCGGTGCGGGCACCGATGTCGCAATCGAATCGGCGGATATTGTGCTGATGAAAAGTGATTTGATGGATGCAGTAACCGCGATCGAGCTGTCAAAGGCGGTCATCCGCAATATTAAGCAAAACCTGTTCTGGGCGTTCTTTTATAACTCTATCGGCATCCCCTTGGCAGCAGGATTGTTTTATCATGCGCTGAATTGGAAGCTGAATCCGATGTTTGGTGCGGCGGCGATGAGCCTGAGCTCGGTTTGTGTGGTTAGCAATGCGCTGCGGTTAAAATTGTTCCAACCCCGCCATGCGGCGGCAACGATACAACAACAGCCGGAATCTGCGGCAGAAGAAAAAGGAGCGATTCATATGGAAAAGAAAATGATCATTGAGGGAATGGCTTGCGGGCATTGCTCTGCGCGTGTTGAAAAGGCGCTGAATGCACTGTCAGGGGTCAGCGCAACGGTGGATTTGGAGGCAAAGTGCGCCACCATTACAACCGATGGCAGCATGAGCGACGAGCAGCTGAAGGCCGCTGTAACAGAGGCTGGCTATGAAGTGGTTTCTCTAAGCTGATGCGTGCGGACGAAGCGCAAATTTCGCGGCTGCTCAAAACGGCGCGCGGACAGATTGACGGGATTTTGCGGATGATCCAGGAGGATCGGTATTGCATTGACATTTCCAACCAGATTATGGCAGCAGAGTCGATCCTCGCGCGCGCCAATAAAGAGGTGCTGCGTGCGCATATGCAGGGCTGTGTGCAGGACGCCATTGCCAATGGAACATCCGAGGAGAAGGTCGCGGAGATTGTCAATCTGTTGGATAAATTGATGAAGTGAGGTTGCCACGCTGCGGCGGATCTTGCGAAAGTTTCGCCAGCCTTTTGCTCCGGCCTAAGAGCCGCCGCTACGCGGCGAACTATGCCAAAAGTTTCGTCAGCCTTTTGCTCCGGCCTAAGAGCCGCTGCTACGCGGCGAACTATGCCAAAAGTTTCGTCAGCCTTTTGCTCCGGCCTAAGAGCCGCCGCTGCGCGGCGAACTATACCAAAAGTTTCGCCAGCCTTTTGCTCCGGACTAAGAGCCGCCGCTACGCGGCGAACTATACCAAAAGTTTCGCCAGCCTTTTTAAAGGCTGCGGATTCCAAAGGCAGCGCCTTTGGCCGCGCTCCGCAGAGCGCGGAACTCTTTTTCCGTAAAAGCGGATTTTTGCGGGGTGAATTGCCGCGCAGCGGCAAGAGGGGTGCTTTTTGCAAGAGAAAAAGCACCCCTTGCTTTCTTTCCTAATGCCATGGTGCGCAGGAGTTTCGGCCCCCGACCAAAACTCCTATGGCTCCTCGCTGCTCGCCTAAAGTCTCGCCCGCGCTCGTCGCGGCGCACCCCATGGAGGGGGAGCAGCGCGTCCCCCTCCATGACCCCCCCCTAGCGAGGTGCTGCATCGCAGGTGCAGGTAAGGTCTAGCGAAAACTGCAAAATCATGTTATACTATTTCCAGATGGCCGGTGATCTAAAAAGACAGGCGGATATCCTATCGAGGAAGGCGGAGTATACATGGTAACAGAGAAAATAGATGGAACAATGAAACAGGCTGTGGAAAATCTGTTCACATTTATCAGATGGGCTTTGGTGGCGTTGGTGACCGGCCTTCTGGTGGGTGGAGCGGGCAGCCTGTTTTATTATTCTCTGCGCTGGGCAACCGCGTTCCGGCAGCAGCATCCTCAGATGCTATTTCTGCTTCCGGTAGCAGGACTTGCAATTGTATTTTTATACCATTTGGGAAAATCCCCGAATCCCAAAGGGACGAATCTTGTAATTCAGGCGGTGCGTGCAGACGCCAATTTGCCCGGTAAGATGGCGCCGCTGATTTTTCTGTCGACCCTGCTCACCCATCTGTTTGGCGGCTCGGCTGGGCGTGAGGGTGCCGCCTTACAGCTAGGCGGCAGTCTGGGGACGCTCTTGGGGCGCCTTTTCCGGTTGGATGAGGCGTATAAAAATATTATTATCATGTGTGGGATGAGCGCGGCGTTTGCGGCATTGTTTGGCACCCCGATTGCTGCTACCATCTTTTCAATGGAGCTGGTTAACGTCGGTGTTATGTATTATGCGGCGTTGGTTCCTTGCGCGCTGGCGGCGGTGGTCGCCAGCATGTTTGCCGATTGGGTGGGAGTCCCACCAGAGCAGTTCCATCTCGCGCAGATTCCGCAGGTGAATGCCAATACGGTGATACATGTGTTGGTGCTGGCAGTTTTGTGTGCCTGTATCAGCATTCTCATGTGTTTTGCACTGCATCAGGCGGAGCATCTTTTTGCGCGCCTGATACCAAACCAATATTTCCGCGCCGCTGTGGGCGGATTGCTGATTATCGGGATGGTGTATCTATTTGGTACGCGGGATTATCTGGGCGCCGGAATGGATGTGGTGGAGCACGCAATCTGTGAGGGAGAAGCTACGCCAACCGCCTTTTTGCTGAAAATTCTGTTTACAGCGGTCACCCTGGGAGCTGGCTACAAAGGCGGCGAGATCGTTCCAGCTTTTTTTGTAGGGGCAACCTTTGGCTGCTTGGTGGGACACTTGATTGGCTTGGAGCCGTCGTTTGCTGCGGCATTGGGGCTGGTTGCGGTTTTTTGCGGGGTGACAAACTGCCCGCTTACTGCGCTGCTGATGAGCTTTGAACTGTTTGGCTTCAGTGCACCATCTTTGTTTTTGCTGGTGCTTGCGGTCAGCTACATGCTTTCGGGTTATTACAGCCTCTACAGTGCCCAAAAAATCATTTATGGCAAGACTGCCCCAACCTTTGTCGACCGTCCGGCACATTGAACAAACAAAGTGGAAATTCTTTTCCAAAATAACAGCGTTTTCCTCATAATTTGTTTACAAATGTCTGGTATACTATTCTTATAAAATGGTTTGATGCAATGACACATCACCGACAGTTAAAGGAGTATACCATGAAAAACCCCTCTGCTTATCATACGTTAGTATTGGTCACCGATCAGTTTGCTTGTGAACGGATTATCAAAGCGGCGCACGTGGTTGCGGATATTTCACAGAATCCGTTGTTGGTGCTCAGTGTGATGCGTCCAGATATTCAGGTGAACCCTGCTGCACTGGAGCATTTGTTTGAGGTTGCAAAGGAGCACGGCGCCCAAATGACCGTTACCTTTTCTGAAAATCCGTACAGCGCAATTGTGCATTATATCCGAGACAACCATGTGGTCAATGCAATCACAGGTATGCCGCAGGATGAAACCTCTATTCTGTGGCAGATGTGGAAGCGTTTACCCAATGTCAATTTCTTTACCGTTACGGAAAAAGGCGAGCTTCATGAGGTGAATGGACTGCAAGAAATTTTCAAACAAAAATGCCCCCATAAAATGGAGGTTTTTGAAGGATAAGGGATGATGTTTTGTGAATATCATAATCAGACAGATTACCTTTAAAAGTACCAACCTGGAAAATACCATATTTGGCTGGATTTATATTCCGGCTGACCTGCCGCGAGGGATTGTACAAATCATCCATGGGATGAACGAGCATATGGGGCGGTATCACGATTTTATGCGCTACCTCGCCCAGAATGGATATGCGGCGTGTGGGATTGACCAGATCGGACACGGGCGCTCGGCCGAGGATGGGCCATACGGCTTTTTTGGCGAGAAGGACGGCTGGAAAACGCTGGTGGACGACCAATATAAATTTCACCGCATCGCCTGCGCCGAGGTGCCGGAGTGTACACGTTCGGTGCTGTTGGGGCATAGCATGGGCTCGTTTATCGCTCGTTTGTATGCTGCAAGATATGGCAATAGCATCGATGGGCTCATCTTGTCCGGTACCGCGCGCGGCGGTGTGCGCGTGCCGCTTGCAATTCAGGCGGCGGAATTCTCAGTCCGCAAGCATGGGCCCTACTTTGTAGACCAAAAGCTTAACCAACTGGTGCGAGGCAGGGCAAACAGCCGCTTTAAACCAAACCAGACCGATTTTGACTGGCTTACAAAGGACACCGCAGCAGCCCGTGCATTTCAGGAGGACCCCAGTTGCAACTTTGTGTTTACAAGTGCGGGCTTTCGCGATTTGTTTGTGCTGTTGGGCCGCGCAAATGCAAAGGGCTGCTTTGAAGCGGTGCGTCCAGAGCTGCCTGTTTTGCTGTTTTCTGGCACAGATGATCCAGTAGGCGAATTTGGGAAGGGGCCTACGCAGGTGTTCCAGCAATATCAAAAAGCAGGCGTGGAGGATGTCTCCTTGACACTCTATGAGGGTGGCCGCCACGAGATGCTAAACGAAACCAATCGCGCAGAGGTGTATGACGACCTGCGCGGCTGGCTGGATACGCACTAAAGAAAAAGAAGGTCCTCCCTGGTTGGCAGAAGTGAGTTGCTTCCACCAACCTGGGAGGACCTTTGGGTTACAGGGTGCGCGGGAGTTAGGGTGCGCAGGAGTTTGGGCGCCCGACCGAAACTCCAATAGCTCCTCGCTGCTCGCCTGACAGCTCACCCACGCTCGTCGCGGCGCACCCCAGATGTGCAGGAGTTTTGGCCCCCGTCCAAAACTCCTATAACTCCTCGCTGCTCGCCTGACGGCTCACCCGCGCTCGTCGCGGC
>CAJUJI010000051.1:0-11752 GCA_910586875.1 uncultured Anaerotruncus sp.
CAATATATCCCTCTAGTTTGATTTTATCCTCTTGCTCTGTTATCGTTATATCTTGTGGGGCATCCTTTAATTTACCAATTCCCTTCCACTCTGATTTCATATCGGCGGCATCTATGTCATGTGCACCAGACAAATCTACCGGCGTATCATGTCCACTGTTTATAATTTTAAACCTCAAATCCGTTAATTGGTCTTTTTCTAGACCTTTAACCTCTTTTTGAACAAATATAAAATAGCTATCAGGCGCATCAAAACCAGGAAGCATTTCGCTATCACTCGCTTCTGCGAACGCCACTACTCCCGCAAGCAGGAGCAGCGCCACGAACAAAACAATCCTCAACGCTAGCAGATTCTTTTTCTTAAACACTGATGTCATTTTTATAACCCCTCCTGTTGTAAAAATTTTGCTCACTCATTTTGAACTGGACAGGCTCCGATTTACAGTCTGTGCAATTTTCTCCATCTGTCCTTCTAAATATGGGCCTGGACATTCGGTGGTTGCAAACATCTTGTGGGTGGTCAGGCTGCCCTGTGCGTCGCCGGTGTAATCCAGCGATGCAATCCCGTTGCGCCTGCAAATATCGGTGCACAGCGCAATCAGCGTTTGGTACGCCTGATCGCTCACATGCCAATCGCCGCCAATTTCATCGTTTGCAACCTCAATCGTCACCGCCTGGCTGTCGTTTTCCTTGCTGCCAGACGTCCATGCACGGTTCGCCTCCTCCACATAAATTGCAACCCTTCCCTGGCTGTCTATCGCGTAGTTCGCCGAGCTCTTGCGGTCAGCGTCTGAGAAAATCTCTCCTGTTTTTTCCAGACTTAGGTTGCCCGCCATGTGGTGAATGGTAATTTTCCGAATGGTGTCGGTGCGCGGGAAATCCGCATTTGTGGTTAGCTTCGCGTACTCGATCAGCGGGCTGTTGCGGCGCAGGACAGCGGCCTTTTCCTCTCCGGTTAGCACCCGCCCCAGGTTATCCGGCAGGCGTGCTATCGACAGCCAGCAGGAAATGAGCACCAGCACCGCCAACGCACAAAAGCCCGCCAACAGCAGCCAGACGCTCCGAAACTGTTTTTTTGCTGTCATAGCATCCCCCTTTCTAAAAGTTGGTCAGACAGTAGTAGATATTATAGCTAAACACCACTGCCATCCCTGCAAACAAGGTTTTTGCCAACAGGTTACTGCTTTTGCAGTTTTTGCTGGGATTTCCTACGGTCAATATCGCCATAGCAACCAACCCCAGATAGAAAAAGCCGGTGTCTATCAGATTGTGAAATACAAACGCCGTAAAACCGGCCTTTTGGATTGGGGTAGCGGTTTTTTTATAGTAGTACCGCACGATCACAACCAACAACATCAGCATTGCTGCCAACCCCAGCTCAACGCCGACATGCAAAAGCACATTATGAATATGGTAGGTATTAAAATAAGTATCTGCGTCATACAGGTTGAGCCGTCTCCACTGGTAAGGCCCCACCCCCAACAGCGGATTTTGTCCCAGATAGCCCAGGCCGTTGCGCATCATTGCCAGCCGTTCGGCAAAGGTTGCAATCGAGCTGGGGCGCACAAGCACCGCTACTCCGGCGACCAACACGCCCGAAAACGAGATTGCTGCCGCCATGCGCGGGTATGCCGCCAAAAACAGCCCCAGTTTCTCCCAGCCGAGCATCAGCGCGACCAAATATACCGTGATGAGCACACAAAGCCAGCGTTGCTCTGCGCGGTCCGCCGCCAGATACAACAGCAGCCCTGTTCCAACCCCCAGCACCGCCTTTGCGATGACGCGGCAGGTGTAGCGAAAAACGCTTTTCCAGCTGTCCCATTTTTGCAGCAACAGCAGCGCCAAAATACCGATTGCCATTGCGACAAAGCTACCCATCGAGAGGGTCAGCGCGAGCGCCGCCAGCAAAAGCGGTTCCAGGCGCAGCAAGCGCGTGTAAATGCGGGCATGTTCCGCTTCATCCAGCGCACACCCCCTCAGTGCGAACCAGCTGACCACCAGAAAGATACCCAGCGCATTCGGGCCGCCTATGATTCCACCGAGCCGGCCGGTGTTCAGGCGCATTGCGTGCAGCAGAAATTTTCCGATACCGGCTGCGGCCACCACACCCGCAAGCAACACACATGACCGCCGCAGGAATTGCAGCTCCTCGCCATCCAGCGCAACCAATAATAGATAAAGCACCGGAAAAATCAGCTGGGTCGATGCGTAGCCCTCTATGAAGTTGCCGAATGTCACATAAGAAGAGGCCATGCTAAACAGGTTGTAAAACACCAGCGGCAGCAAAAACCATCCATCCGCCCGAAACGACGGCAATAAAAGCCCCTGTATGCACAGCACCAGCCCTAATACCCCAACTACCAGCGCGTTTCCCACGCCGATTATGCCTAGAGTGAATAGGGCCAATAACAAGCAAAGCACGTTGTAATGATCCTGCAACGTATCAAGCGTGCGTTTTATGGCATTTCCCAACCTCACACCCCTTTCTGTGAGCCTACCCTTCCCGCAAGCAGCTTTTTACACGCCTGGGCGCTACAACAAGAAACTGCTGCGGAAAAGTGTACTTTTTTGCAAAACACTTGCAACTTAAAATTTCCCAAAAGTATTGAAAAAATTTGTGTTTTATGATATTGTACTTAATGAAAAACCTCGTGAGCATTTCGCAAGAAAGTGTACTTTTTTGCAAGTCTCAGGCATCCGAAAAAATTTCTTTAAACAGTTGAAATCATAGGGTGTTTATGTTATTCTTGTACTATAGCAAAATACAAGCGGGCGCCTTACAAAAAAGTACACTTTTTTGTAAGGCATCCGTTTTTTTTATCGTTTTTGATCGACTCCGGCGCGGTAGCGGAAGCTTGAAAGCGGCATCCCACATTCCTTAGCCGCAGCTGCCCCACTGATCTTCCCAGCCTTCCACCGGCGATAGGCGCGGTGATAGCTCTCCGGAAGCGGCGCAGGCGGGCGGCCAAACCGCACCCCCTTTGCCTTTGCCGCCGCAATGCCCTGCCGCTGACGCTCCCGAATGCTTTCGCGCTCGCTTTGCGCCACAAATGACAGGATTTGCAGCACCAAATCTGCAATAAAGGCACCCATCAAATCCTTGCCTGTGCGGGTGTCCAACAGCGGCATGTCAATTACACACACATCCGCACCGATGCTTTTGGTCAGTATCCGCCATTGCTCCTGAATTTCCGTATAGCTGCGCCCCAACCTGTCGATGCTTAAAATGTAAAGCAGGTCACCCGCCTTCAAGCGCTTGAGTAACGCCTGATATTGCGGTCGGTCAAAGTCCTTGCCGGATTGCTTGTCTACATAAATGTTCTTCTGTGGTACTGCTTTCTCCCGCAGTGCCACAAGCTGCCGGTTTTCATTTTGGTCGGTGCTGGATACACGTACATATCCGTAAACTCTCTCTGCCATCTCTGCCCTCCATTTTGTCGTTTTTTGTCGATTTATAGGTCTCCTCCTTTTATTTTACAGGAGAGCCAACAGAGTTTCCTTCTTGATTTCCGAAAAAGTAGATTGTATAATAGGAGCTATTCTTTGTCAATCTATTTTTAAGGAGTGGTCCCGTTTGAAGGTTTTTCACCGGCTCTCAAAGCGTCCCCCTGTACGGCGGATCGTCGCAGGATGCTTTGCTGTGATTGCACTGGTTTCCGGCAGCCTGTGGGTACGGGGCCTTTTGCGTGCTGCGCACGAACGCCAGGCAAACCAGCTGCTTGCACAGCAGGTCCAAACAGCGGAAAGCGCTGCACAAACCGCAACTTCTGCCCTCCCGCCATCGCAGCCGGAAACAGAACCGGAAGCCGCTGCGCCACCGCACAATCTGCCGCAATATGATGCGCTCTGGCAGCAGAACCACGATTTCGCCGGTTGGTTGTCGTTGGAGGGCGCAGGGATTGATCTGCCTGTGCTGTACACTCCACAGGAGCCGGAATATTACCTGCGCCGCGCCTTTGACGGCAGCTCCTCCTTTAGCGGCAGCCTCTTCCTTGGCGCGGGCTGGACGCCGGACGCCAATCATGCCATCATTTATGGGCATAACATGGATGACGGTTCAATGTTCGGCCAGCTCGAACGTTACCGGTCCGAGGAGTACGCCCGCGCGCATCCTTCCTTGCGCTTTGATACGCTCACCCAGCAGCGGGAATATGAGATTTTAGGCGCCTTTTACAGCCGGGTCTACACAAAGCAGGAGCAGGGCGTCTTCCGTTACTATCAATATTTGGATCTCTCCCAGGAGGAGGTATTCCAGGAATATCTGCGCCAGGTACAAGCTTCCTCGCTGTATGACACCGGCGTAACAGCCCAGTATGGCGACCGTCTGCTAACCCTCTCGACCTGTAGCTATTACACCGATGACGGCCGGTTTGTGCTTGTCGCCCGCCAAAAGCTGACCTAACCAAAAAGCCACCCTATATAGGGTGGCTTTCTCTGTTTTATTCTGATAGCGCCTGCACCAGCACCAAAAGCTTTCCGCCGCAGGTCATGCCAGCCTGCTGCGCGTCGGTATTGTTCATCTCGCATTCCAAAAGACAGGCGGCATTTTTCTCGCCTTGCAGCAGTATATCGGCCGCCTGTATCGCCCGCGCCTCCGCCGGCCCGCCGCCGATGCTGCCGCAAAGCTTCCCCTCCCGATTTAGTAGCATTCTTGCGCCACAGCCGCGCGGCGCAGAACCGTCTTTAGACAGGATGGTCGCCATCGCCAACGGCTCATCCTGCTGTAATTGCTCGAATGCACCTGCCGGAAAGCTGGCACAAGGGCGCTGACTGCGCACCTGCACCAGCTCCGCCGCGATACAAACCGCTAACTCCGCAGGGGTTTGTGCGCCAATCCGCAGCCCAATCGGGGCATGAACCTGCGCGAGCAATTCCGCAGAAAAGCCGGTCTGTTGCAGTTGTTCCATCACAAGTGCCACCTTTTGGCGGCTGCCGATCATTCCCACATAGGCAAAGGGATGCCGCAGGATCGTCTCCAGGCAGAGGCGGTCATACTGATGCCCGCGTGTGATAATCACAAAATACATGTGTTCATCAAAGGCCAGCGTATCTAAGGCGTTTGCAAACGGACACTGAATCCGCACATCCGCGGTGGGAAAACGCGCCTCATTGACAAATTCGGCGCGGTCGTCTATCACCGTTACACCAAAATCTAACATGCTGCCCAGCTGCGCAAGCGGTTGGGCGATATGTCCACCGCCACAGATGACCAACCGGGGACGCGTGCGAATTCGCTCGAAAACAACCATATAATTGTGGATCAAAACCAGTTGAGGCAGCGAAGATACATCAAGCGCCAGAAAGCGTTGCTCCCAAAAGGAGCGCAGCGCCTCTTGCTGTGGAAACAGCTGCCCCTTTATATAGAGGGCCTGCGAGACCTGACAGCGGCCATCCAAGCTGCCATTCCCTGCTGGCGGCGCGCCAAAACAGCAGCTTTGCTGCTGGATGGCGGTCGCGAGTACCACCTCTCCACACTCCAACAAGGACTGCTCCAAATGCTGATAAAACGCTCTCATTGAACCCCTCCCATCAGATGGAGCAGCGCCTCCAACACACCACCCGCTATTGCACGCGCTTTATCGGAAATGGTGTCGCAATAGCTGCGCTCGCCGCGTGGGTCGATATCCCCCGCTTTCATACCAGCCAACGCCAAAGTGCCAGCTGGCAGCAGCCCCCGCACCATCCCGTCAATCTGTGCAACAATCGGCACACCTGCAACAACAGCGACCTTTTCGCCAGCCCGAACGGTTTGGCCGATCGTGGTCAACGGCTCAAACACCCCTGAAGCGCCCGCGCGCAGCAACCGCTCGGAGGTATAACCGCCAATCTCTCCAGGCGTACCTGTATTGGGAGCGGCTTGTCCCTCCCAAAGCACCCGCCCCAGGTGATGCCCCCGCTGGGTTTCAATGACAGCGTGACAATCTATCCCAGCGGTGAAGCCCGGTCCCAGCGCAACCACAACCGGTGCATCGGAAATTCGGGTGTTAAGATTTCGTTTTGCAAGAATCGCATCCACCAGCGCAGCCGGCTGCAATGCTGTCAAAAGATGTGTATGGGGGTCAACCACAAGCGCAATTTCCCCTGTCTTTAGAATCGGGGCGATCTGCTCCGTATTCTGCGCCAGCCGAGCGGTGACCCCCTCTACAACCGCGACGCTTTCATACACCGCGCGGGAAAAGGCTACCGTACAGCGGACTGTAGTCGGCTGTTGGATTTCGGACATGATCACCTGAAAGCCCGACCGCACCAAACGATGTGCAACGCCTGAAGCAATATCCCCCGCCCCTTTGATCCATACAAGCATTTTTAGTTGTCCTCCTGCAAAAGAGCGGTTGCAAGCAATCGCTGCGGCCGGCCGTTGCTGCAAAGTTGGCGCGCAACCTCTCGCGCCTGAAAACGCAGCGCAGGCGTGTCCGCCTGATTCAGCAACCACACCGGCTCATAGGTGCCATAGCCATGCTGCAACAGCACTGCCAACATGGCAGGGGTAAGCGGCTGCTCCAACGGGCAGTCCAGCAATTCCCGCGCCAGCTCTGCGCGATGGCAGACCTGTCCCAACGGATGCCCCAGCGCAGAAAGCCCCGCGACCGCAATCACCCGCTGGGTTTGCGGCAGTATTACTGGCTCATGCGCTGCTGGCAGCTTGATCGGAAATTGGTGTGCACCATCCGCCTCTATGAGCAGGCGCAGCGGCTGTTTTGCCAGCCACTCAAGCAGCTTTGGCGCGGGCGCTGCCAGCTTTCCATCCGGTGCAGCACTCCCCACCATCAATAGCGCCGTTTGACCGTTGACCGCGGCTTGCAGCTCATCGAGCGTGCTGTCAACCAATACCCGCAGCTCGGGGGTCTGCTCGGGGCGGCGGATATGGGTGGTCGTGGTCAGTACCACCTTCTCTCCCCGCTCACGGTATACCCGCCCCAACAAGGAAAGCAACGTCGATTTTCCCCCAGCTCCTACAATCGAGATTCTATAGTCTTGTCTATGGATTGCCAGTCGTTCCGGCAGGCTGTCATATTTGGGCAAAGCCGCCACTCCTTTCTATTTAGTTTGGACGCTCACCAACCGCATCCATCAGCTGTTCACATGCCTGGCGCAATGGTTGGTGCGCGGGCTGCGACAAGGCAGGGTCCTCATGCAGCAGGGTTTGTGCAGCCGCCTGCGCCTGTGCAACCAGCTCTGGTTCGGTGGTCAAATCGGCGATGCGCAGTTTGGGCAGACCATGCTGTTGCTGCCCCAGAAAATTTCCAGGACCGCGCGTTTTTAGGTCGTATTCCGCAATTTCAAAGCCATTGTTAGAGCGGCACATCATCATCAGGCGTTCCAGCGTGTCCGGGCTGCGAGTGTCAGAAAGCAGAATGCAATGGGACTGCTCGCTGCCGCGGCCCACCCGTCCGCGCAGCTGGTGCAACTGACTTAATCCAAACCGCTCCGCATTTTCAATCATCATAATTACCGCATTCGGAACATCCACTCCGACCTCTATAACGGTGGTGGAAACCAACAATTGGATGCTGCCCGCCTGGAATCCGGCCATCACCCGCTCCTTTTCTGACGCGGACATTTTGCCATGCAATAAACTGACGCAATAGCCGGAAAAATCGTTGCTGCTCAGCTGGGCCGCATAATCGGTAGCCGCCTGTAAACCTGTTTCCACCTCTCCGGAAGCGACCAGCGGACAGACAATATACGCTTGTAGTCCGCGGTCAAGATGCTGCCGGATGAATCCAAACGCACGCTCCCGCTTCCCAGAGCTAATTTTATAGGTTTTCACCGGTTGGCGGTTCGGCGGAAGCTCATCAATCACCGAAACATCCAGCTCTCCATACACCATCAGCGCTAGAGTACGCGGAATTGGGGTCGCGGACATCACAAGCGTGTGAGGATGCTCCCCCTTTTGTTGCAGCGCGGCGCGCTGAGCCACTCCAAACCGATGCTGTTCATCGGTAATGACCAATGCAAGCCGGTGAAAGGACACCCCTTCGGAAAGCAGCGCATGGGTGCCGACACATAAATCAATTTCGCCGGCCTCCAACTGCTGACGGACCTTACGCTTTTGCGCCGCGGTCATCGAGCCTGTCAGCAGCCCAATGCGCATTCCTAAACTGCCACATAAGCTGCTAAGCCCCTCATAGTGCTGGCGCGCAAGCAGCTCGGTAGGTGCCATCAGCGCCGCTTGTGCACCAGATTGTGCAACAAAATAAGCGCCAGCTGCCGCCACCATCGTTTTCCCAGATCCAACATCCCCCTGCACCAGCCGATTCATCGGCGTTGTCCCCTGTAGGTCCGACAGCAGCTCTGTAATTGCACGCTGCTGTGCCCCTGTTAAGGTAAACGGCAACGCTGCATAAAACGGCTGCATAGAGCAAGGTTGCATCGCCAATGCGCGGCAGTTGCGCGTTTGGGTGCGCAGCAGGCCAATACCAACCGCCAGCGTGAATAGCTCCTCAAACATCAGCCGCCTGCGGGCGCGGGTGAGCTGATCTGCATTCTGTGGTAGATGAATATTGAAAATACCTTCATTGATACCATCTAGCAGCAATTCCTGCCGGAGCGCTTCTGGCAAAAGCTCCGGCAGCTGCGGTTTGTGCTGTAGCGCTTGTGTGATCAGTCCAAAAAGCACCTTGTTGCTCAGCCCTGCGGTTAGCGGGTAAACCGGCTGGTAAAGATGTGCATTTTGCAAAGGATAAATTTGAGGCGCACTCATCGTGCGGTGAAGCAAAGAACCTTCTGCCCGTCCATAAAATAAATAGGCTGTGTCGCAGTCCAATTGATCCACCGCGAATTTGGTATTGAAAAAGGTGAGCTCTAAACTAGCAGATTCATCCGCTGCCTGCACCCGATACAAACTGATTCCTGTGTGCAGCCGCACCGGAGGGTACTTGCGCAACACCTTCGCGCGTATTACGCAGGGCTGATCATATGGCGCCCCACTGATGCTAAAAGGCGCGCTTAAATCAATGTAGGCACGTGGGTAATGGAGCAGCAGCTCCCCAATCGTGCGGATACCCAACTTTTCTAGCTGCGCTATCCGTTGGGTCCCAACACCACGCAGTTTTTGGATACTTTCGGTCGCCTGCATCCGCTATCCTCCTTAATAAACCTTCTTTTCTATTTTAGTCCAAAACCTACCTGTTTGTCATCCGTTTTTTGGAAAATTCTAAAAGAAATTCATCTGAAAAAATTTGCCGAAAAGAGTTGACAAGTATTAGCTGATTTGCTATAATAATCTAGCGTTGTAAATGATCCATTAGCTCAGCTGGCAGAGCACCTGACTTTTAATCAGGGTGTCCGGAGTTCGAGTCTCCGATGGATCATAGGAGGGTATAGCTCAGTTGAAAGTCCAAAGTTCCAACTGGGCTATACCTAAAACTTTAAAAAACCTGTTTTGCAAAAAACGGTTAAGGTAAAAATGGAACTATGGGGGCGTAGCTCACCTGGGAGAGCGCTTGAATGGCATTCAAGAGGTAGTCGGTTCGATCCCGATCGTCTCCATAATGAACAAGGACTCACGTAGCCAGAAATGGTTACATGAGTCCTTTGTCATATCCAGAAAAAAGAGAAAGCGGACATAACATTCCTGGTATAGAAAAACAAGTAAAAATTATTTTTACAAAGTGTCAAGGCAGCAGAAAATATCTGCTGCCTTTTTCTTTTTCGTAGAATGCTCAAAAGGACAACTTTAATAGGCCGACCTCGTACACATGTCAGCCAAGATTGAAATTAAAAATTTCACAGGCGGAAAATCACAATTGCTTTATCAAAATCATCCCAGGACAGACATTGTCCGCAGCGGTCGCAGTATGCCTGATACTCGCGGTCCAGTGTAATCTTGCATCTGGGACAAACTGGGTAGGCATATCCACCTTGGAACAGGTGGATTGCAACGACAGGCATCGGTTGCCGGTAAGATTCGGCCAAAGAAAAACCAGCGCGCATTTTTGTCAGTAACTTTTTCATAGCCGCGCTCTGATGCTTGCAGGAACAGCAAGCGGGTTTCTAAGCTCAAGTTGAAGCGCTTTTGCAATAAGGTGGAGTTCATTGATTGTGGGGTTTGCACTTCCATGCTCAATACATCGCAAATAGGAAACGCTGATGTCACACTCCAATGCAAGCTGTTCCTGTGTGAGCTTTTTCTCTTTGCGTGCGGATACAATTGTTTCACCAATTTCGTCATAAATTGTCATAAAAAACACCTCCTATGTAAGACCATAGGAAACATTTTTCTGAAACACCAGACGATATAATAGCGATTTTTGTATTTTCAAAAGATTTATTTGTATTCCAACGGATAACAAGCTGCCCAGTTTTATCGAAAATCTTTATTGGGTATCGTGAATAGCCTTGGTGCTGCCTTTGTGGTATTGTCGTGTTGCCTGGAAAAAGCTAGGCAGAAAGGGGTGACAAGCTATGAAAGCAACTGTACTCGGCTTTATGAACACGAAAGGAAGTATCGGTAAATCCATTAGAAAGATTGGAGGAAAAGAAGAATGGCGATTCATGTAACATTCCGCAACCCATCGCATCCGGAATATGGGACAGTGGAAATCGCATTTCCCATTCCAAGGGAGCAATATGGGCAGACAATCGAAAAGCTAGAAGCATTGGGGCTTGGGGATGTGTTGGCCGGAGGCTGCACGATAGAACAACTGCACAGCGAAAAACCGGCGGACCACCAGTGTCGTCTGCTGACCGGCACTCCAGACGAACAGGTGTGGCTCAAAGAGCATCTGGAAATACTCAGCGCAAAGGAAACCATCCTACTTCCAGTCGCTTTAAAGCAAATGCCGCCCCAAACGGCGGCAGATGTGATTCATTGTCTCCTATCCCTTTCAGATTATGGAATTTGCAGCCCCGCAAAGGATGAGGAGGCGTTGGGAGCCTTTTATTTAGAGTATAAAACCAGCTTATCTTCGACCCACCCGTTTGTGGATTTGAAGGAGCTGGGCCGTCAATACGCAGCGCTGCATCCAGGAGCATTTTTTGCAGGCTGCTACGTGGAGTATCCGACGGAAGAAATTCACCCTCTCTATGACGGCTCCAATTTTCCACAGCGGTATCAGGAGGGTTGGAGCGTCAAATTAAAACTGTCTTCCGCAAGCGTTCCGGAGGGCGTCTGGCTGCGCCTTCCGGATTATGAGGATATCAACGATGGAAAACCGGATGAAATCAGGATTGCGCTGGACACCCTTAGGGCGGAGACCGTTCAGGAATGCACGCTGCTGGAGGCGGAATGCTGCTTGCCGCAAATTACAGCGCTTACGGAACAGTACGATAACCTACAGGAGCTTATCTACGATGGGCAGAGCTTAGGGCTTGTGCTGGAGGAAAACAGGCGGGAAACGCCGTATTTTATCGAGCGATTGCTGGCGGCATTGGAATATGAAAAATGTAATCAGTTGGCGGAAGCGTTGGAAATCTCGCAAAATCTGAATCACTATGATTTTATCACCAGCGACATGCTGAGCGAGCTTGCAACCATTGAGCTGCATCGGGCAGGAATCAGTGACAAGCTCATCCAATCAGGCTGCTTTGACATAGAGGAATACGCCATCAGCCTATTGGAGGAACGGGGTTACGCCTGCGTCCGCGGGATGTATGTGTATCGAAACATTCCCCCGCAGGAGATTGTAAAATCGCCAGTGTGGCATTGACGCTTGTATTCCGACGGGTAACAAACTGCCCACTTTTATCGCAAATTTTTATTGGGTATCGTGAATAGCCTTGGTGCTGCCTTTGTGGTATTGTCGTGTTGC
>CAJUJI010000051.1:11852-17658 GCA_910586875.1 uncultured Anaerotruncus sp.
CTGGAAAAAACCAGACAGAAAGGGGCGACAAGCTATGAAAGCAACCGTACTCGGCTTCATCAACGAAAAAGGGGGTGTTGGCAAATCCACCAGCGCAGCAACAACGGCATACCTGCTTGCAAAGCAAGGCAAAAAGGTGCTGCTCATCGACTTTGACGGGCAAGGGCACGCTTCCCTGCTGTGCGGCGTGCAAAACATCAACCGGCAGGAAATCACGATTGCGACCCTCATGAACCACATCATCGACGGGGAGGCTTTACCAAAGCCGGAGCAATACCTCGTGCATCATGCAGGTGTGGATTTGGTCCCCTCCAACAGTCAGCTGTTCGCGCTGGAGCGCAACCTTGCAAATGCGGATTTCCGCGAAACAAAGCTGCGGGAATATGTGCAGACGATGCGCAGCAGCTACGAATACATCCTCATCGATTGTATGCCGAACGGCGGCACCCCACAAATCAACGTTATGCTAGCCGCGGATGCGTTGGTAATCCCGACACAGGCGGAGGTATTCAGCGCGGTCGGGCTGAGCCAGCTGGCACGGCATGCCAGTACCATCGCCCGCAACACCGGCCATTCGCTGAAAATTACCGGCGTCCTGCTCACCATGCTGGACCAGCGCACCTGCCTCGCCCGCGAGATTGGCGAGATGCTCGCGGAGCATACACAGCAAAACAGCATCCCCATCTTTCAGACGAAAATTCCGCGCTCCACCAAGGTGGGAGAAGCCGCGCTATATGGTCAAACCATCTGTGAGTATCTTCCGAAACATCCCGCAGCGCTCGCGTATGAAGCCTTCGTAAAGGAGCTGATCGCGGATGCCTAGACAGCGGATATCACTGGGCTACGATGAAATGCTCGGCAGTACATCAAACACGATTCCAATAGAACTTCCGCTTGAAAAGCTGGTTTCATTCCCCAATCATCCCTTCAAACCGTATACCGCGGAGCGTCTGAAACAGCTGGTGGGAAGCGTCAAACTTCATGGCATTCTGGAGCCGGTACTGGTCTGGAAAAGGCCGAAAACGAGGGATGTTTACACGATTCTTTCAGGGCATAACCGCGTGAATGCGGCAAAGGAAGCGGGCTTGTCTGCTGTGCCGGTCCGGATGATGGAACAGCTCAGCGAGGCGGAAGCGATGCTTATCGTGACCGAGACAAATTTGCATCAGCGCTCCTTTACGGACTTAACTCATAGTGAGCGTGCCATCGCCATCCATGCGCATTACGAAGCGGTAAAGGCACACGGGAAAAACCGAAAGCTGGTGGAAGCCATTGGGCAGCTGTGCCGTATCCCGTCGGGTAACGGGCGCAGCATCGAAAAAACCTGCATGGAGTTTGGCGCATCACAGGGTGCAATCGCTAGATATCTGCGCATCTATGCGCTGCTGCCGCAACTGCGGGAGCTGCTGGACAGCGGAAAGCTATCGCTGCGGGCAGGGGTTGAGCTGTCGTGGCTGGCAGAGGAGAAACAGCAATTGGTGCTGGACAAGCTTATGCAGACAGGAAAGAAAATCACCGAGCAGCAGGCAAAACAGCTTCGGGAAGTGTCAGAGCAATTGGACACGGCGAGAATAGAGAAAATCCTCTACGAATGTGCGACCCCCCAATTATACAAATTGAGTGTCACGAAAGAGCTCATCACGCGATATTTTCCGGAGAAAACGAATCGAAAGGAGGTTGCAGCGACCATCGAAAAAGCATTGGCGGCATACTTTGAGGCAAGGGTCATCTAAGCAATTAGATGGCCCTATTTTTATGTTAAGGAAAGGAAAAGGAATATGGCATTTTTGAGAGAACTGAAATTTTATAGCCCCCTGCAAATTAAAATCTACTCCCAAGAGGAGGATATCTTGCAAATTTTAGAGGACTATGAAACCGGTGAATACAGCGAGGAAATTTACGCGGCGCTGCTGCGGGAACGAGCATCTTTAGATGAAAAAACCGGTCTCATGAAATATTTTGATGGAAGCGAGGCGGTTCAAAAGAAGGTGGCGAGCTTATTCTTTGACATCGAGGAATGGGACGGAAGGCTCCTGGGCGTAACGCTGATTCAGACTCGGTCACCACTTACCGAGCAAGAGCTAGCAGAGTTGCTGGACTACGCCGAAGAGCAGATGAGCGACGGTTTTGGAGAGGGCTTTGAACAGCGGGAAATTCAAACGCCGGATGGGGATTTGTATGTCCATTTCTGGAATTCCAAGAATTTTGAGTTTGTCCCAGAGGATGCGTTTGATGCTTCCTGTTTTTGTCCGGATTACCGGCGCGGTTTCCGACATGGCTGAGATAAAGGCGGTGCTTCTGCGGGAGGACGAAACCCTTGCGGGCAGCTGTCCGGCAGCGGAACTCTGCCTGCCCGCCAGTCGGTACGAGATTGCCGACGCGTTGCAACGGGCGCGTATTTCGCCCGACCATTCCAAGTTCTGTCTGCTAAATATTTGCTGTAAAATTCCTATCCTTGCAAATTATTTGGCAAAGGCTGTCTCCTTGGACGGCCTGAACCTGCTGGCGCACCGGCTGGCGGCGCTGTCAGATTGGGAGCGCACCGCCTATGAAGGGATGCTGAAAACCCGCGCAGAATGGCCGTTGGAGGAGCTTGTGAACCTGACCTACAACCTATCCGAATGCCAAGTGGCCACGCTGTATAGCGACCGGCAGCTGGGAAAATTTCTCGCACAGCAGGAGCTGCTGCCGGAGCTGGACGGCGTTCCAAAGGTGGTGCAAGGCTGGCTCGACTGGGCGCGGGTGGGCGCTTATAAGCGCAAAGCCGAGGGCGGCGTGTTCACCGGCGGCGGGTATGTGGTCAACGACGCGACCGCATGGAAGCAGGTCTATTCCGCAGCGCTACCGCCGGAGGAAATTCCTGTGTTTGACACGCCAATCCAGGGGATTTTCCGTGCTCACACAGAAAATCGTGTATTTGATTTACCAGCAAGCAGCCATATAGACGAACAAGTGGTAATGCAGGTATCCAGCAGTATCCCACCGTTGGAAAGAATGTTGGAGCCATACGAAAGCCTTGTGTATCTCAACGAGGCGGCGCGCGAGCTGATGAAAATACCGCAGGACGCACAGCCCCAATTCAAGGCGGTGTTGGAATACGAGGGCTGCGCGGATTTGACACAGGCGGTAACGCTGAGTCAGCGGTTGGAGCAATATGGCCTATTTCCGGAGCTGGATACGCCAGAGGATTACGGAAAATGGATGCTACACTCAAAAATGAAAGCATCGGAGGAAAATCCGGCACTAGAATTGTTGTCCTTGCGGGAATATGGCCTGGCGTGGATGGCGCGAAATCGTGCAAAAAGAACCCGTTATGGAATGGTACAAAAGAGATAACATACCTGGAATCGATGCGGCTGAAAATAGCCGCATTTTTTCATATCTAAACAAAAAAGGAGCATGTAAAATTATGAGCAAGGCAAGAAAAAGCATCGCATTTGCGCTGGCGACTATGATGAGCCTGGGGCTGTGCGTCGGCGCTTACGCGGACACGGTCACCGTCCTGGACAATGGGGCCGCGCCTGAGGAAACCTCGGCGCAGACCGGCATGGCGCCTGCACCCGCGCCGGAAGGCGCTGTGGATGGGAGCTTGCGCGCGGACATCCCCGCCGGAGAGGCACAGAAGGAAATCCCCATTGCAAGCGGCAGCGGCCTCTTAGGGATGGATGTGCGCATCACAAAGGGCGGCGCGTACATCGAGAGCGTCACCCTCGAAAACGGCAAGCTGGTGGTCAAGGCGAAAAGCCCTGGCGCGCTGGAGAGCGAGCAGGAATATGCGGTGGAGGTGACGCTGTACGATCTGGAAACCGGCAAAAGCTCGTTCGTGACCATTTCCGGCGTTATTGGAGCAGCCTTGGAGAGCGCGCAGCCGGAGTCGTCCGCATCCGAGCCAGAGCAGATGACAGGCATCGGGCTAAAGGACGCGGTAGACAGCGTCGTGACCGCCCATCTGTACAAATATGGCGGAGATCGTGAAATTGCCATCCCCATTTTGGCGCCGGAGGGCGCGGGAGCTATCCGCCTCAAGGATAAGGAAATTGTGGAGGGCCGCGACGTTATCCGCAAGGTGTCGGTCAGCGGAAAGAAGCTGCTGGTAGAGGCGAAGTTCCCGTACAGCATGTTGGACGAGCCAGAGCCGTACAAAATCGAGGTGACGCTGGAGGACAGCAAAAGCAAAGCGACCGCGGATTTTCTCATCCGCGGGACGGTCTACTGGCAGGCAACGGCTGAGCCGGTTGCGCCGCACGAATACCGTGAGAAAAAAGCGGTGATCGTGGATTTCGACGGAAACGACGGCGAGACCCTGCATTTTGAAAATGGCAGCATCCGCACAGACGGCCTGAAAAGCGGCATCGCGAACCTGGACATCAGCTATGCGGACAGCGGCGCGGATTGCGAGGGACTGGACGTTTATACGGTCAATTTCCTGGCATCGCCAAAGCTGGACCGTGCGGTCACCGTCTGTTTGGACGCGGACGAGGGTAACTGCGTGTATCAGGTGAGCGGGAACGGCAAGCTGACAAAGCTGGATGCCGTTTACAATAAATCCGCTGGAGAGCTGCGTTTTACAACCCGCAAGCTGGGCGAATATGTGGTGACGCTGCAGGAGCTGAAACGGGATTCCAAGCCAGCTTCGGACTTCTCTGGCGGTGAGAATACTGCCCCCTCAAAAGCCGAAACACCGAAAGAGAATACCGAAAAAGCACCACAGGCAGGTGCTTCTGATTACGTCGGAAAACAAAATCCAGGGACTGGCAGATAACAGCAAAGGAGGTTTCAAAGCGGAAAAGAAGCATCCCAATTGAACAGCTTCATTTCCTGGATTGGCGGCAAAAAGGCGCTGCGCGACGAGGTTGTGCGGCGCTTTCCGCTGTCCTATGCAAAATACATCGAGGTGTTTGGCGGCGCGGGCTGGGTGCTGTTTCACAAGCCGCCAGGCCGCGAGGAGGAATATTTTAACGACTTCAATCCGAATTTAACCAATTTATATTTATGCGTTCAGAACGCGCAAAAGGAGCTGGAGCTAAAGCAGCAGCTCGGCAAGGCGATCAATTCGGAGCTGGCGTTTCGGCACCTGATGCAGGCGAACAAAATCCCCGTGACCGATATTCCAAATGTGCAACGGGCAGCGCAATTCTACCAGCTGATTCGGTACAGCTTTGGCAGCGCCTGCGACAGCTTCGGGGGCCAGCCGGTGAACATCCAGGGTAGCCTGCCGCTGATGGACGCGGTCTCGAAACGGCTGCAATCGGTGGTGATTTTCAATCGGGATTTCGAAAGCCTCATCCGACTGCGGGACGGGCCGGACAGCTTTTTTTACTGCGACCCGCCCTACTTTGGGACCGAGGATTATTACCAGAATGTCAGCTTCACCCGTGCGGACCATGAACGGCTGGCAGGCGTGCTGCTCGGGATGGAGGGAAAATTTCTGCTTTCTTATAACGATTGTGCAGAGATTCGCAGCCTGTACCGCAGGCCGGAAATCCAAATCGAACAGGTGGAGCGGCTGAACAATCTGCGCCAGCAGCTGGAGGGCGGCTGTATGTACGCCGAGCTGCTCATCGCCAACTACGACATGCGCGAGCGGTTTCGCTCGTTACCGGAGCAGCTGATATTTACCGTTTGACAGGAGGATGTATGCGCACAAAAATTTATCGGGTAATCGACGGAAAAGGGCGGATTTATCTGCCCGCGACATGCCGCGAAATGGCGGGCATAGAGCCAGGAGACATTGTGCGGTTGGAGGTTGGCCCAAAGAAAATTTCCGCGTATAAGGTGGATTTGATCGAGCTGGGCGACAAGTCGC
>CAJUJI010000052.1:0-9121 GCA_910586875.1 uncultured Anaerotruncus sp.
GAGCTGCCAGCGCCGCAGTAGAATTACGAACTGCACAAGCAGCCAAAAGGGGATTACAAAGGGGGCTGCGGCGTGTGAGCGTCGCCCCCTTTGGCGTGCTTCTTTGGTTACTTTCTTGCACGAGCAAGAAAGTGACAACGCGTCCTTATCGCGCCGCAGCGCGATAAACCCCGCCACGCGTAGCGTGGCAAAAGCCCGAGCCAGCAGTAACATAGTGCGGATACACAGGCTGCAAAGCCTAAAAAATAAAATTTTCACAAATAGTATTTTCCCTTTACTTTCCACCCACACTATGCTATAATAACTATCAAATGCGCTTGCGCCGCTTGTGCGGCGCTGCCACACGACCTTTTTCTCGGAAATAGGATTTACGCCCGTAGAGCGGGGTTTCACCCGCCTGTTTCTGAGATTAAGGCGAAATTTTTTATGAGGTGATAAAACCATGATGCGCAAAGAAGAAAAACAAGAGGTTATCCAGGCAAACAAACAGCATGAAAACGACACCGGTTCTCCGGAGGTGCAGATTGCAATTCTGACCCGCAGAATTAACGATTTGACCGCACATTGCAAAGAGCATCCCAAGGACCATCACAGCAACCGTGGTTTGCTACAGATGGTTGGTAAGAGAAGAAATATGCTCAACTACCTGATGAAAAAGGACATCGGGCGTTATCGTGCATTGATTGCGAAACTCGGTCTGCGTAAGTAACAGACCATTGCGGAAGGCAGGCGGTGCTCCGTCTGCCTTCCGGTATGTTCGGAACTGCCTGCAAAATGGAGTGACGTGCCGCTTTTAGCAATCACTTGGGCGCAAAACACAGGCGTTTGCGTCGAAGCATTTGCTAAAGAGGATGAAACTCCGTTTGATGCAGCCTTTATTTTTGAAACGGAGGAAATGAAATGTTTGAAAATTACAAGATTTTTGAAACCGAGTTCGGAGGCCACAAAATGACCTTTGAGACCGGCAAAATGTGCTGTTTGTCCAATGGCTCGGTGCTGGTGCGCTGGGGCGAGACGGTTGTGATGGTCAATGTCACCGCGTCCGCAAAGCCGCGCGAGGGGATCGACTTCTTTCCGCTGTCGGTCGATTTTGAGGAGAAGCTTTACTCGGTTGGTAAAATTCCGGGCTCGTTTATTAAGCGCGAGTCCCGCCCGTCGGATAAGGCAATTCTGGCTTCCCGTTTGGTGGACCGCCCAATTCGCCCGCTGTTCCCAAAGGACATGCGCAATGATTGTTCGGTAGTGATGACCGTGATGTCGGTGGATAACGACTGTCTGCCGGAAATCGCGGGGATGATCGGCACCTCGTTTGCGCTGTCAATTTCGGATATTCCGTGGAATGGCCCGATTGCAGGTGCGAATATCGGTCTGGTGGATGGCGAGGTCATCGTCTGCCCGAACGCCGAGCAGCGCGCAAAGAGCGATTTGAATTTGACAGTCGCTGCGAATGAGGATGTCATCTGCATGATTGAAGCGGGCGCGAATGAGGTCCCGAATGATGTGATGCTGGATGCTATTATCAAGGGTCACACCGAAATTAAAAAGATGGTCGCTTTCATTAAGGAAGTACAGGCGCAGATTGGCAAGCCGAAATTCTCGTTTGAATCAATGGAGGTGCCGCATGATCTGTTTGATGCGGTGGAGGCGTTCTGTGCTGAGGATGTCAAGGTTGCACTGGATACCGACAATAAGCTGGTGCGTGACGAGCGTTTAGCACCGATTGTAGAGCGGGTGCATCAGCAGTTTGACGAGGGCTTAGAGAATCCTGCGGTTTTGGATGAGGTGCTTTATAAGTTGCAAAAGAAGATTGTCCGCCGTTGGCTGCTGGACGAGCAGAAGCGCGTTGATGGGCGCAAGATGGACGAAATCCGTCCGCTGGCTGCTGAGGTGGGATTGCTGCCGCGCGTGCATGGTTCCGGTATGTTTACCCGCGGTCAGACACAGGTATTAACAATCGCGACGCTCGGCACCATCAGCGAGGCGCAAAAGCTGGATGGCATTGATGAGCAGGAGCAGAAACGTTATATCCACCATTACAATTTCCCATCCTATTCGGTCGGCGAGACACGGCCCTCTCGTGGACCTGGCCGCCGCGAAATCGGACATGGCGCATTGGCAGAGCGCGCATTGGAGCCGGTGATTCCGTCGGTGGAGGAGTTCCCCTACACCATCCGTCTGGTTTCAGAGGTGCTCTCCTCGAACGGTTCCACCTCGCAGGGCTCTATCTGCGGTTCTACACTGGCGCTGATGGACGCGGGTGTGCCGATTAAAGAGCCGGTTGCGGGTATCTCCTGCGGCCTGATTACCGAGGGAGATCGCTGGATGACCATGGTAGATATCCAGGGTTTGGAAGATTTCTTTGGCGATATGGACTTTAAAGTAGGCGGTACCAAAAACGGTATTACTGCAATCCAGATGGATCTGAAGATTGATGGTCTGACCTATGATATCATCAAAGAAGCGTTTGAGAAAACCTACCAGGCGCGTATGTATATTCTCAATGAAATTATGCTCAAGGCAATTCCAGAGGTGCGCTCAGAGCTGAGCAAATATGCCCCGAAAATGAAAACAATGAAAATCCATCCGGATAAAATCCGCGAGGTAATTGGTTCGGGCGGTAAGGTCATTCAGAAGATTTGTGCAGATTGCAGCGTGAAAATAGACATTGACGACGACGGAAATGTGTTTGTTTCTTCGATAGATGCGGATGGCCTGCGTCGCGCAATTTCCATCATTGAGACGATTGTCAACGATCCAGAGGTTGGCGCAATCTATAAGGGAAAGGTTACACGCCTGATGAACTTTGGCGCGTTTGTAGAGCTGGCGCCAGGTAAGGAAGGTCTTGTTCATATCTCCAAATTGGATATGGGGCGTGTAGAAAAGGTAGAGGATGTTGTAGCAGTTGGCGATGAGGTGATTGTGAAGGTCACAGAAATTGATCAGCAGGGCAGAATCAACCTCTCGCGCCGTGATGCGTTGATTGCTATGGAAGCAAAGAAGAACGCAGCAAAATAAACAGGACAGCTTCGCGCTGACATGCGAATAAAAACTCCCTCGGCTTTGCCGGGGGAGTTTTTTGTATCATACAGATGGATGGTTGGACTTTATTTTGACTGATCAGTTTCAGAGGAGTTGGAATACTGCGCTGCCTTGCGATTGTGGCGGAATTTATTCAGCTTAATGACCACCAACGCCAGAATAGCAACGCCGATCACCAGTACAAGCAGTACAGGTGCACATTCTGCGATAAATAGGATGCTGCCCTGTACAAAGTCTACCAGATGCTCACCACCACGGTTGAACGAGCGTTGAAGCCGTTCCCCAAAGGTTTTGGGAGCATTGGGGGTCTGATCATATTCAACCACCTCATGCAGGTCCATGTTGAGGTAGGAATAGGTAACCTGTGAATTCATCCGGCGCAAGGAAGCTGTAAGCGATTCTATTTGATAGCGCACCTCAGAAAGTGCTTGCTCCAGTGTGATGACCTCTTCCAGCTTTTCCGCTTTGCTCAGGATATCAAGCAGCCGTTCCTCCTGGAGCGAGAGCGAGTCCAAATGTGCCTGTACATCGTAATACTGGTCGGTGATGTCCTCCATCTGCTCGCTGCGATTGGAGATGTTGCAAACACCACCGATGCTGTCTACCACCTCATCCAGCTTTTCAGAGGGAACACGCGCCCGGATATTTGCATGACGTTCGTAATAGCTGCGGTAGTCCAGACTGCCGCTATCAATATCCTGCCCCTCGATGTAACCGCCGGCCTGCTCAACCAACGCCAAAATTTGGGCGAATGCGGTATCGAACTCTTTGGTTTGCAGTGAGAGGTTGCTGCGTTTGATAATTTTGCGCTGGTCTAAAACCGGCGGCGCGGTGGTTTCCTGCTCGGATGCGGAATCCTCCCTTGCAATTTCGCCTCCTCCTTCAAATTTTGCATTTGTATTCTGTAAGATACCCATACGATCAAAAGCTTCCATTGGCATTTCCGCCGCAGCTGGTGCTGCTGCCATAGAGGAGGACGCCACAGAGGTCAGGGCAACTTTTTGGTCGGTGCTATAGCTGTTGGAGCTGCCACCACAGCCAATCAGCAGCAATGCAGCAGCCAAAGTTGCTGCACAAATGGAATAAAACCGTCGATTCATCATAGGAAGAACCTCCTTACTCATAATATAGAAACTAAAGCAGTCATGACTTTTCTTTTCTATTTAAAAGGTGCAGGAGGAAGGCTTTTTTGTTGCAAAAAATCCCTGCCGAATTTTGGCAGGGATTTTTGGTAGATTTGTTATCTGCGGCGGCCTGGTTGCTGAGGGCGCTTGCGCGAGCGGTAACGCTTGCGATTGTGGTTGCGCAGCATCATCAGTGCAATATAGAGCACCAGCAGAATAATAATAAAGGTCAGGATAAATTTGAAGATGAACTTGCTAAAGAAGTTTTTGACCTCGTTCCAATAATAAAGAGCGGAGCTGCGAGCAATGGTTTCTCCGGCGACTAACGGCACACGTCCAACCTCAATGCTGTTGAGCATCAGCTTGACCGAACCAATTTCGGTGCCGCGTTCCACAGGAGCGTTAATATATTCAGGGATGTCTGGAACCTTTACAAGGTCGTCCTGGTTGGTCTCGACCGAAACCAGCGAGGCAAACTTTTCTGCTGCCAGCAGCGAAACGCGGTCCACATCCCAGCTGAGCCGTACAGGAACCTCCGCCACCTTGTCTCCAATATTCATCATGGTTTTGACGGTGAAGTTATTGAACGCCCAATCATAAAGATTGCGGGAGTCGCGCCAGGCTAGGTTAAATTGGTATTGTGCGCCATCCTCCGACCGTTCTGTCGGCGCACCTAAACAAACCAACAGGTAGGTGTAGCCGTTGCGGGTGGCGATAGAGGTCGCATTGCGGATTTTTAGGGAGCTGATGGAACCGGACATCACCCCTTTGACCCCTTCGATGTAATAGTCGGTGTTGGAGGGGTTTTGCATGGCGTTGTTACTGATCCAGGTAATTCCGTTTGGATGCCGGTCGGTTGGAATAGAGGTGTGCGTACGTGCGGTCACAATATCCTCAAAGTCGTCGTTCTCCATCGCGTACTGGGTGATGAGCGCCATATCATAGGCGGTGGTGTAGCTGTTTTCATCATAGATGCCGGTTGGATTGGTAAAATGGGTGTTGAGTGCACCAATCTCACGGGCCTTTTCGTTCATCATCTCCAAAAAGGTTTCCGGCGAGCCGTTGCTGACATAATCGGCCACCATCATCGCGGCCGAATCGCCCGATTGCAGCATCATCGCATGAAGCAGATCAAGAATCGAAAGCTGCTCGCCACGCACAATGCCGTCTGGCTGGCCGCCTCCCAGATTATACAGTTCGTTTTGGATATAGGTTTTTAGTTCGGTTGTTTCAATATCAGGATTTGCGACATTTTCCAGTGCGACGATGCAGGTGATAATTTTTGTCAGGGATGCAGGCGGCATCCGCATCTGAGAATTGTTCTCATAAAGCACCGTGCCGGAATCAACATTGAGCAGGTAAACAGCGCGAGAATTTACCGGCATGTCCGGCGGCAGTGCATAGCGGGTGTTTGGGTCGAGCGGATCCGCCGTTGAGGAGGAAGCAGCGCTGGAGGAGGAACTGCTGTCACCGCTAGAGGATATTTCTTCAGAGGAACTGCTTTCGCTGCTGCTGGAGCTGGATTCATCCTTTTTGGCGGCCAGCAGTGGGGTGGCCAATGCGGTGCAAAGGAGAAGCAGCGAGAGCAGAAACGCAATTTTTTTCATTGTGGAAGATCCCTTCTCCGCCTGCCGGGGCGGTTGTCCTATCAAAAACCGCCCATCGGCTAATTTTTAAGGCGGCAGAAAATTTCAAATTGCAGAATGTGGGTTTTTATGCTAAAATAAATCCTGTATTCCAGTATAGCAAAAATATCCCGAAAAGAAAAGTATAAAACAATGAATTTTACAAAAATCGGCGCGCCGCTCGCTGCAAAGCGGCAGCCGCGGCAGGGAAAATTCCTATGCGGCGGAGCAAGGAGGTTTTTATGTTGGATTTTGCGGGCAAGAAGTTTGGTTTTGATACCCTGATGATACATGCCGGAACCGAGGCAGATCCGGTGACTCACGCGGTTACATTGCCGATTTATCAGACCACCGCCTATACCTTCGACAGCGTAAAACATGCAAAGGACCTGTTCGAGCTCAAAGAGTCAGGCAACATCTACACCCGCCTGAGCAATCCTACAGTGGATGCGCTGGAGCGGCGGGTTGCGGCGTTGGACGGCGGCGTTGGAGCATTGGCGATGGCTTCCGGCCACGCGGTCATGTACAACGCATTTTTGAACCTTGCAGGGGCGGGGGACGAGATTGTTTCCTCTATTTGCATCTATGGCGGCGCAATCAATATGATGAGTGTGACGCTTGACCGCATCGGCATTCGGGTGAAGTTTGTGGACCCGGACGACCTTGACGCATGGGAGGCGGCGATCACCGACAAAACCAAGGCATTCTTTGTGGAGGCGATTGGCAATCCGAATGCGAATCTTGCGGATATTGAGCAGATTGCCGCTATTGCCCACCGGCACGGGATTCCGCTGATTGTGGACTCCACCTTTACAACGCCATATCTGATTAAGCCCATCGAGTTCGGTGCCGATTATGTGGTGCATTCGGCAACCAAATTCCTGGGCGGGCATGGAACGTCCATGTGCGGAATTCTCACCGATGCAGGCACCTTCTGTTTCAAGGATAACCCGCGCTTCCCGCTGTATAATCAGCCGGATGTGAGCTATCATGGGGTCGTCTTTGCAGACTGCGGACCACAGGCATTTGTGCTGCGGCTGCGTGCAATGCTGCTGCGCGACCTGGGCGCCTGCTGTTC
Source organism: uncultured Anaerotruncus sp. (assembly GCA_910586875.1). Taxonomy (GTDB): domain Bacteria; phylum Bacillota; class Clostridia; order Oscillospirales; family Ruminococcaceae; genus Anaerotruncus. Next base: position 6,867 of record CAJUJI010000052.1, read on the forward strand.
ACCGATGAATGCGTTTTTGGTTTTGCAGGGGATTGAAACCCTCTCGTTGCGGATGCAGCGCCACTCAGAAAATGCGCTGAAAATTGCCCAATGGTTGGAGCAAAACCCAAAAGTTTCCTTTGTTCATTATCCTGGGCTGGAATCCAGCAAATATTTCAGCCTGGCGAAAAAATATCTGCCGCGCGGCGCGGGCGGCGTGTTTACATTTGGACTAAAGGGCGGCCGCGAAAACGGTGCGAAGTTTATCGATTCGCTTAGATTGTTCAGTCATGTTGCAAATGTGGGGGACGTGCGCTCGCTGGTCATCCATCCGGCGACCACCACCCATAGCCAGCTCAGCGATGAACAGCTAAAGGAAAGCGGTATCACCGCTCAGACCATCCGCCTTTCGATTGGTATTGAGGACGTGAAGGATCTGATTGCTGATTTGGAACAGGCGATCAACGCTGCAATCCCAGACTGAATCAAAAAACAGCGTGAGGGGGATTCACAGAATGGTTTACGTGACTGGTGATATTCATGCAGATATCGAGCGGTTAAAAAGCCGCGCGGTCAAACGGCTCAAACGCAATGATACACTGATTGTCTGCGGGGATTTTGGTTTTGTGTGGGATGGCTCGAAAACGGAGCAGAAGCTTTTAAAATGGCTGGGCAAGCGGCGGTACCATCTCCTGTTTGTCGAGGGCACCCATGACAATCTGGATTTGCTTGCGCAGTATCCCGAGGTGGACTATTGCGGCGGACGTGCGCGGCAGATCAGCGGGCGCTGTCACCAGCTGCTGCGCGGTGAGGTTTATACCATCGAGGAAAACCGCGTCTTTGCCTTTGGCGGCGGCGAAAGTGCGGATATGGATACCCGCGTACAGGGGGAAAGCTGGTGGGCACAGGAGCTGCCCTCCGAGCAGGAGCTCGAACACGCACGTGAGCAGCTACAGGCGCATGGAAACGAGGTGGATTACATTGTAACCCATCAGCCTTCCAACATTGTGACCAGCTTTTTGGATATGGATAATAACCATACCAACCAGCTCGCCTCCTTTTTGGATGAGGTGTCCCAGCAGGTGCGTTATCAACATTGGTTTTTTGGCTATTGCCATATTGATAAAATTATCCCGCCCAAATATCACGCGCTCTATCAAGAGGTTGTGCCGATGAATGGGAAGCTGTAAAATAAACGAAAAAAGCCTCTGCAGGTGTATTAGCGTGCAGAGGCTTTTATACAGATTTTATTTTTGCATCAGATGAGCGGCGTATTGTTCCAGCTCTTGGCGGCTGGAAAACTTGACACCACATTGCTTAATGGTGGTTTGCACCATCGGCGGCAGCGAAGAAAAATACTCCGCCAACTCATCTTGCTTTTGGAAAACATGATCAAATTCGGACATGCTAAATACCTCCTGTTTGAGATAAGGAAAGTATGCACAATTTTAATGAATTTATACCTATTTCATTTTGTCGGTGGAATGATATAATAAATACAGAACAGACAGCTTTGCCTTCATGGCATCATAAAGATCAGCAAGATAAAATTTTAAAGGAGGTTTGGCTAACCGATGGATGTGTTTGACATTCTGGGGCCGGTGATGATTGGTCCATCCAGCTCACACACGGCAGGAGCGGCGCGTATTGGATGGATTGCGCAGGCTTTGCTGGGTGCGCCTGCGGTAAAGGTGGAGATTCTGCTGCATGGCTCGTTTGCAAAAACCTACAAAGGGCATGGCACCGACAAGGCGCTGGTAGCGGGCGTATTGGGGATGAAGCCGGATGACCCACGACTCAAAGAGAGTCTTGCACTGGCGCAGCAGGCAAAAATTGCAGTGACCGTTTCCACCGGCTATCTGGAAAATGCACATCCGAACACCGCGCGCATCCGTTTGGAGGACGCACAGGGGAATCGGATACAGGTGGAGGGCGCCTCGGTGGGCGGTGGCAGCATCCTGATTACTAGGGTGAATGGAATGGAGGTATCCTTCAGCGGTCAGTACACAACACTGATTGTACTGCATCGGGACGCACCAGGCACCATTGCAGCGGTCACCAACTATATGGGAGAGCTGGGGGTTAATATCTGTAATTTTCGGCTGGCGCGCGAGCAGAAGGGCGGCACCGCAGTGATGACGATTGAGATGGATGGGAGCATTGGCCGCGAGGTGAACGAGCAGATCAAGCAGCTGCCCAACATCATCGGGTCCACGATGCTGCTGCCGAATTGAGGAGGAAAATGAGCGTGGAAATCGGATATGATACCATTACAG
>CAJUJI010000052.1:9131-16828 GCA_910586875.1 uncultured Anaerotruncus sp.
TTACAGGATTGGTACAGCAGGCACAGGAGTACGGCTGCCGCATTTCCGAGCTGGTGCTGCGCCAGCAGGCTCGCCAGATGGAGCAGCCCGAGCAGGCACTTTACCAGAAGATGCAGCAGCGTTTTGCTGTGATGCAGCAGTCAGCGCAGCAGGGGATGGACGAGCATCTGCGCTCTACCAGCGGCTTGAGCGGTGGCAGTGCGGCAAAGATGGCGCGTTACGCCGAGAGTGGCGGACTTTGCGGGCAGATGTTTGGTAACGCACTGGCAAAAGCGCTGGCAGTTTCCGAGCTAAACGCCGCGATGGGACGGATTGTTGCTGCGCCAACCGCTGGCTCCTGCGGTATTTTGCCAGCAGCAATACTGTCGGTGATGGAGCAGCGCAGCCTGTCAGAACGGGATTGTGTGCTTTCGCTGTTTACCGCGTCAGCGGTTGGCATGGTAATTGCCAATAATGCTTGCCTTGCCGGTGCACAGGGCGGCTGCCAGGCAGAATGCGGCTCCGCCTCGGCGATGGCAGCGGCGGCGCTGGTCGAGCTGGCGGGCGGGAGCCCACAGATGGCGGCAGAGGCGGTTGCAATCGCGCTGAAAAATATTTTAGGGCTGGTCTGTGATCCGGTGGCAGGTTTGGTGGAAATTCCCTGTATCAAACGCAACGCAGCCGGAGTAGCGAACGCATTTACTGCCGCAGAGCTCGCATTGGCAGGGATTGGCAGCGCAATTCCTGCGGATGAGGTGATTCTGGCGATGAAGCGGGTAGGGGACAGTATGCCTGCGGCTCTGCGGGAAACCGCAGAGGGCGGCCTGGCAGCGACCCCAACCGCACAGCGGCTATTCCAACAGGTGTTTGGCGATGAGGGTAAGGCCGGCGCAGTGGGGTGCAGAGCCTGCCGCAGCAAAGACTAGCGGTGTCAGCTGGATATAAACAATGGGTGCTTTTCGTGGGAGAAAAGCACCCGTTTGTTGGTTATCTCGTATTTATTTCGTAAACAGCCTTTGCATTTTCGCAGGTTTGGTTTAACAATTCCTGCGCACTGATCCCATGAATTTCCGCCAGCCGCTGTGCGGTATATACGATCATGGAGGAATCGCACCGTTTGCCGCGAAATGGCTCCGGCGTCATATAGGGACAATCGGTTTCCACCAGCAGCCGGTCAAGCGGCACAGTAGCGGCCGCTTCCAGCGTTTTTCGCGCATTTTTGAAGGTGACTGCTCCACCAAACGCAAGATACATCCCCAGCTTTAGCAGCTCTTTAGCCATCTCTGCGCTGCCGGAATAGCAATGCACAATTCCTTTTGGCCGGTATTTTTTCAGCAGTGCAAGGGTGTCTGCGTGCGCTTCGCGGTCGTGAATCACGACCGGCATGGACAAATCGCAAGCCAGTTTTAGCTGTGTTTCAAATACCTGCTGCTGCACATCGCGCGGGGAGAAATCGTAATGATAATCCAACCCGATTTCCCCGATGGCAACCACCTTTGGGTGCTTGCTGTATAGAGTGAACATTTCCAAATCTGCTGGAACAAATTCCTTAGCAGAATGCGGGTGAATTCCTACGGTACAATAGAAGAAAGGGTTTTGTTCGGCCAGTGCGATGCTGGTTTTACAGCTTTGCATATCACAGGCGATGTTGACCACCCCGCAAATACCCTTTTGCGGGAGGCTGGCGATGAGCTGAGAGCGGTCCTCATCAAACCGTTCATCATCGTAATGCGCATGGGAGTCAAAGATATTTTCCAACATAGCAAGCCTCTTTACCGCACGGTGGCGCCACAAGGAATGGTATCGTCCACGAAAATGACCTTTACATCGTTTTCACCTGCATCGGCTGCAAGAATCATTCCATTCGACTCCACTCCGCAGAGGGTCGCAGGCTTGAGATTGGCGACCACTACCAGCTTTTTACCGATGAGCTGCTCCGGCTCATACCAGGGGTGAATTCCCGAAACAACCTGACGCGGCGTATCGGTGCCATCATCCAACTGGAGACAGAGCAACTTTTTCGCGCGCTTGACCGGCTCGCAGGACTTGACCTGAGCAACCCGCAACTGCACTTTGGCAAAATCATCAATGGAGATCAACGAAGCGATCCCTTCCACAGCAGCTTTTTTAGCGGGAGTTGCTTTTTCTTTCGCTGCGGCTTTGGCAGCCTCCAAAGCAGCCAGCTCCTTAGCGACGTCAATCCGCGGGAATAGCGCATCACCCTTGTGAACGGTCGCGTTTGCGGGCAGCAGTCCCCAGGTACCGGCGGATTCGTAGGAGGTGATCTCTGGGCCGGCGCCGATCTGCTCGAAGATGCGCGGCGCGGTGGAAGGCATAAATGGGGTCAGCAGGATGCCTGCAATCCGCACGCACTCCAATAGATTATACAGCACGGTCGCCAGGCGCGGATGATTGGCAGGATCTTTCGAGAGGGTCCAGGGGGCGGTCTCGTCGATATATTTATTGGTGCGGGAGATAAGCTTGAAAATTTCGATCAGCGCGTTCTGGAAGGCGTATTCCTCCATATGTTTCTCATACTTTTCCTTGAGGGTGCGCGCCAGGCTGAGAATTTCCTCATCAATCGGTTCCGGCTGGCGCTCGGTGGGCAAAGTGCCGCCGAATGGTTTGACCATCGCGACCGAACGGGAGACCAGGTTGCCTAAATCGTTGGCAAGATCCGCATTGATGCGGGTGATCAGGCTCTCGTTTGAGAACAACCCATCCGATCCAAAAGGAAACTCCCGCAGCAGGAAATAGCGGATTGCATCCACCCCGTACCGGTCGACCAGAATGGTTGGGTCTACAACGTTGCCCTTGGATTTGGACATTTTTCCGCCCTCCAGCAGCAGCCAGCCATGTCCGTAAACCTTTTTGGGCAGCGGCAGGTCAAGTGCCATCAGCATAGCGGGCCAGATGATGGTGTGAAAACGCATGATTTCCTTGCCGACAAAGTGCACGTCCGCCGGCCAGTATTTTTCAAAATCGTGGTACCGGTCATTGCCATAACCCAGCGCAGTGATATAGTTGGAAAGCGCATCCACCCAGACGTAAACGACATGTTTGGGGTCAAAGGTGACCGGCACGCCCCAGGTGAACGAGGTGCGCGAAACACACAAATCCTCCAGCCCAGGCTTAATGAAGTTATTGACCATCTCATTCATGCGGGACTGCGGCTCCATAAAGTGAGGGTTTTCTTCATACAGCTTGATCAGCCGCTCCTGGAAGGCAGACAGCTTGAAGAAATAAGCCTCCTCCTCGGCGTCCACAACCGGACGCCCACAGTCCGGACAGTTTCCGTTCACCAGCTGGCTTTCGGTCCAGAATGCCTCGCAGGGGGTGCAGTATTTGCCTTTATAGGAACCTTTATAAATATAGCCGCGGTCGTACAGCTCCTTGAATATCTTCTGGATAGACTCCATATGATAATCGTCGGTGGTGCGGATAAAGCGGTCGTTGCTGATATTCAGCAGATTCCACAGCTCTTTGATGCCCGCTACCACCTGATCCACATACTGCTGCGGTGTAACGCCGGCCTCCTGCGCTTTGAGCTCAATCTTCTGGCCGTGCTCATCGGTACCGGTGAGAAACAGCACATCATAACCCTGCAAACGTTTGAAGCGCGCCATGACATCGGTGGCAACCGTGCAGTAGCTGTGGCCGATGTGCAGCTTGTCCGAGGGATAATAAATCGGGGTCGTAATATAGAATGTTTTACCGTTCATGGAAAAATCCTCCTGATTCTATAGATTCTTATAGTATAGCACAAAATCAGGGAAAAGAACATCCCATGGAGATTTTTTTGGTTTTATTTTGTAAAGGACTTGCATTCCGTCCGCCGTTGTGGTAAAATCAATCTGTTACATTTATGGCATCCAATATCGATGCCAGAGAGAGGTGAAACAATCATGAAAGAAGGAATCCATCCGCAGTATAAGGAGACCACCATTACCTGCGCATGTGGTGAGGTCATCCATACGCGTTCGACAAAGGAGAATATCCGTGTTGAAATCTGCTCCAAGTGCCACCCGTTCTTTACCGGACGGCAGAAACTGGTTGATACCGGCGGGCGCGTTGACAGATTCAAAAAGCGTTTTGGCATGGATAAATAAACTGATGCACAATGACGCAGCCGTATGTTTGGTACGGCTGCGTTTTTGCGTATAAAAAAGGTTTAAATTGGGAGGCGTTTGCGTGAGCCGCAGGATTGATTATACCGTACCGCCTGAATATGACGGCTGCAAGCTGCAACGGATTTTGCGTGGTGGGGTGGGGTGCTCCTATGCACTGGTGCGCTCGCTGAAAACAAAGGAGGATGGGATCCTTTTAAATGGTGTGCGCGCCCGCACCATCGACCGTGCGCATACTGGCGACCAAATCAGCATCACACTGCACGAGCAGCAGCCCCAGCAGTTTAGCCGCTGTGAAATTGCGGTGGAGATCCTCTATGAGGATACCGATCTAATTGTATATAACAAGCCTGCCGGTATGCCTTGCCATCCGGTGCGCAATCTGCGGGAGGACACGCTGGCGAATGTGTTTGCCACCCATTGCACCGGTGACGGAGAGCCGCTCACCTGCCGGATTTTAAACCGGCTGGACCGCGATACCACCGGCGCTGTGCTGATTGCAAAAAACAGCTTTGCTGCTGCCGCATTGACCGGACGGGTGGAAAAGTCCTATCTTGCATTGGCAGGCGGCACAGAGTTTTTGCAGGAGGGTACGATTGATGCACCGCTGGGGCAGCCGGACCGCACCAATCCGCGCCGCGCAGTGATGGAAGGCGGTCAGCGGGCGCTCACCCACTATCAGCTGTTGGGGACGGGTGAGGACTATAGTCTGCTGCGCTGTGTGCTGGAAACCGGCCGTACCCATCAAATCCGAGTGCATATGCAGTATATCGGGCATCCGCTATTAGGGGACGTGCTTTACCAAGGTGCGTTGGGGAGGATGCAGCGACAGGCGCTACATTGTAATTGGATGGCTTTCTGGCATCCGGTGAATGGCAAGCGAGTCGAAATAAAGGCATCTTTGCCGCAGGATATGCAAAAATGGGTCTCCCAGTGTAAAATTCATGTCAAAGGTGCATAAAAATGCAGTGAAATGAATATTTTTTCATAAAAACACTTGATTTTACCGAAAATCAATGTATAATAATCACATAGCTTACAACAAGCTGCAAGGTCCCATACGGTTGCCGTATGCGTGATAGAATGTTGATTGGGAGGAAATTAAGACATGAAAAAGATTTTAACTGCAATTCTTGCACTGACAATGACAGCAGCATTGACTGCATGTGGTGGCTCCGCTTCTTCACAGGCGCCCGCATCCAGCGTACCGGCTCCGGCATCGAGCGAACCAGCTTCCAGTGAAGCAGCGTCCAGCGAGCCCGCTTCCTCTGAGATAGCTGCTGAAACCCCGAACATCGACCGCATCAAGAGCGCTGGCAAAATTGTGATGTGTACCAACCTGGCATTCCCGCCGTTCGAGTATGTGGATGATAACGGCGAAGCGGCTGGCGTCGATGTGGATATCTCCAAGGAGATTGCAAAGGACCTGGGCGTTGAACTGGAGATCATCGACATGAACTTCGATCTGATCATCGACTCGGTGAAAACAGGCAAGGCGGATTTCTCTGCGGCTGGTATGACCATCAAGCCGGAGCGTTTGGAGCAGATCGATTTCTCGGATGAGTATGTAAAGTCTGCACAGTATGTGATCATCAAGGCGGGCAGCGGTGTTACTGCTGACAAGCTGGATGGATTGGTAATCGGCGTACAGGAGCAGACCACCGGAGACTTTTATGCAACCGATGAAATCCAGGCAAAGGATGTGCTGCGCTTCAAGAGTGGCATCGAGGCTGGAATGGCATTGCAGGCGGGCAAATGTGACGCAGTGATCATTGATAAGCTGCCCGCAGAGAGCATCGCGGCCAACAGCAACGGCGAGCTGGAAACCCTGCCGGATAGCCTGACCGAAGAGAGCTATGCAATTGCAATCAAGAAGGATTCTCCGGACTTGGTAGCGGCAATCAATGCAACCCTGGCGCGGCTGACCAGTGAGGGCAAAATTGACGAGCTGGTAACAAAGCATATGACCGAAGCGTAAAAACAGCCAAAGCTCCCGCCCAGGGCAACCCTGGGCGGGAAAGTCTGTTGTTACAAGGGCAGCAGGAGCGCAGAAAATAGCCTTTCAAAAAAGAATCAAAAGGGAGACGATGCGGATGCAATCTTTTGCAGTCTGGCTTGATCAAAATTATCATAACCTTTATGTCGCGCTGCTGGCAGGCGATAGATGGAAACAATATTTGGAGGGCTTGGGGCGCACACTGCTGATCTCTGCCTGTGCCACGATCATTGGTATTGTCATCGGACTGCTGATTGCAGTGATTAAGGTTTCAGCAATCAATAACCGCACCTTGCGTCCGCTTGCGTGGCTTTGTGATGTATACCTAACCATTCTGCGTGGTACGCCGGTGGTGGTGCAGCTGCTCATTCTTTATGCATTTGTGTTCACCTCTCTGGCGGATGGCACCTTAGTTGCGGTTGTGGGATTTGGGCTGAATTCGGGGGCATATGTGGCGGAAATCTTCCGTTCCGGAATTCTGTCGGTTCCACATGGGCAGACCGAGGCGGGACGTTCGCTGGGGTTGACCTCTGGTATGACGATGCGGCTGATTGTGCTGCCGCAGGCGATCAAAAACATCCTGCCCGCGCTGTTTAACGAGTTTATCACGTTGCTCAAGGAAACCTCTATAGCAGGATACATAGCGGTGCGCGACTTGACAAAGGTTGCCGATGGAATCAAGGGACGCGCATTTATCGGAGAGCCGCTGTTTATTGCGGCGATCATCTACTTAATTCTGGTGGTTGGTATGACCCAGATTTTGAAGCTGTTGGAAAGGAGGCTGGCAAAGAGTGATAGACGTTAAAGGGCTGAAAAAGGCGTTTCATAAGCATTTGGTGCTCAAAGGGATTGACGAAACCATCAAGAAAGGGGAAAAGGTGGTTATCATTGGTCCATCTGGCTCGGGAAAGTCGACCTTTTTGCGCTGCCTCAACCGGCTGGAAGAAGCGACCGAAGGTGAAATTTGGTTTGAGGGAACCAATATTTTGGATAAAAAGTGTGATATCAACAGGCTGCGCCAAAAGATGGGGATGGTGTTTCAGCAGTTTAACCTGTTTGCGCATCTGAGTGTGCGGGAGAATATCACCCTTGCACCGGTCAAGCTGGGACTGATGACCCAAGAGCAGGCTGACAAGCGCGCAGAGGAACTGTTGGAGCGCATTGGGCTGTTGGATAAGGCAGAAAGTTATCCAAGTCAGCTTTCGGGCGGCCAGCAGCAGCGGATTGCGATTGTGCGTGCGCTGGCGATGAATCCGGATGTGATGCTATTTGATGAGCCGACCTCGGCACTCGACCCCGAGATGGTAGGGGAGGTGCTTGAGCTGATGAAGCAGCTTGCGGAGGATGGCATGACGATGGTGGTGGTAACGCACGAGATGGGCTTTGCCCGTGAGGTGGCAACCCGTGTGCTGTTCATGGATGAAGGACAGATTTTGGAGCAGGCACCACCGGAGTATTTCTTCTCAAATCCGCAGAATCCACGGCTAAAGGATTTTCTGTCAAAGGTGCTGTAAACAGGAGTGAATCATAATTTTCGTCCGCCTTTTCAACAAGGGTTGAGCTAAAAGTTTCGCCAGCCTTTTCAACAAGGGTTG
>CAJUJI010000053.1 GCA_910586875.1 uncultured Anaerotruncus sp.
CGGCAAAACCACACCCTATGGGCTGACAAGCGTGTTGCCCGTTTTGCCGCTTACGCAGGAGGAACGGGATGAAATTCTCTGTGAGCTGTTGCGGATGGTCCATGCAGGCGAGATACGCGACAGAAACAATATGATGCTGCATACGCTGGAACACCTGCTGGAACATTAGCGCTTCAGGCAACAACGAAAACGGAAGGCAGGGATTTGCTTGATAACCCTTCTGCGCACCCTTCAAGACCGACTGCAAGCCGCTGTTTTTGGCGGGATACAGCTGCTTGCAGATGACTTTCGGCTCCATCGTGCAGCCGAGCAACTAAAGGGAATTTGTGACACTGCACCTGTATTGGAACGGCTGAATGCGCTGGTGCAGCCGCTTTGCAAACCGGACTGCCCCGACAAACCCGCCCAGCTATTGGATGCGCTCGCTTTGGTAAATGCCATTCTTTGTACCCAGGCGGATTTCGCGGCCCCGGCGCCAACCGCACCTTTGCCGGTGCTCGCCAGCGGACCGGCCCAGCCCTTTCCCGCCAGCCTGCTTGAACCGGTCCGCCAAGCGCTCTCCCAACGCGGCAGCAGACGCCTTGCGTTGGTCGAAAAGGCGTCTCATCAATCCCCCGAGCTGCTGTGTGACTTCCGGCTCAGGCAATCTATTTTGCACGCGCTGGCAGACCCTGCCTTGCACAGCCTGGCGCAGCAGGCACTTTTACAGACGTATCATGCGCCCCTGCTGCTCAAGCGCGGCTTTGACCCCAAAGGGAAAGCAGAGATGGTACATCGTATAGACCTCATCGGACAGCTTGCGGGCGCAGCGGAAAATCAGTTTTATCTCAGCTTGTTAAAAGGCGCGTCCGCACAGGTGCGCGATATGGCCTTGCGGCAATTGCGCTTTGACCCGCAGAATACCGAGCTGCTGTTACAGCTTGCCAAAAAGCACACCGGCAAGGCGCTTATCAGCATCTACTATGCGCTTTCGTTCATCGGAACCGCCCAGGCGCGCGCCTACCTGTTGAACCTGGCCCGCTATGAGCCAGAAACAGCCCTGCCATTTTTAACGCCGGATTGCTCGGACGAAAGCTCCGACCAAATTGCTGCGCAGATGGAGGAGCTGCTTTCGCGGCTGCTGCATGGTGATTGGCAACCTTGTCAGATACCGGCCGGCTATGGGAAAAACGCGTGGAGCAGCTCCGAGCTACAGTACCGCGTTCCACTCGAGCTGTGCAACCAGGCAAGCTTGCTGTTTGCCGCCGCCTTTCACAAATCCTCGCCGCGGATGTTGGAGACGCTCTCCCACTATGCCACCCATTCACAAGAATTATTCCGGCTGATCAACGACAATAACTACCATCCAATTTTGTTTTCCGAGCTGGACCGGTCGCTCTGTCTCTGCCGTCCCTGCAAGGAACGCAGCTTTCATCTGCAATGGCTGGATTATCAGCCAATTGTTCAGTGCAACTACCTGTTGATTGCCGGGATGCTCGCCCATCCGCAGGGGCGGTTTCTCGAGATGACCAACACCCTTTACGAGCGGCATGGGGTGTTATTTCTTGCGGCGCAGTTTGCCGCACTGCTGCTGACCGACCCGATGCACGCATTTGACCGGTTACAGCCGCTTTTTGAGGATGTGAGGGCACAGCAGATGATCCTGTTGACCGCCTGGCTGATCGGCTATGGAGACACCCGCCTGCCCTCCAGCCCAGGGCTGGAGGGCACCGAAGGGCAATATTTTCTGACCATTACAGCCGATTTAATCCCTGGTTTTGAGCGGCGGCGGTACGCGCGGTGTATCGGCAAACGGTTTGACATCCGCTGGCTGAAGGAATTTTTAGCCCACTACAAAGAACGCTGGTCCGATCTGTATTGCGGCAATCAGGCCACACACTTTTTTACCCATATTGTCAATCCGGACGATGCAGAAAGTCTTGAGCTGCTGCGGGAATTCAACCGCAAACAGGCGGTTGCAGCCCAGGGCACCTGCCCCTGGTTTGGATATCTGCTATGCGGCGGGGATCATCCCGCACTGCAAGCAAAATATCCGATCTTAAAAAAATATCCGCAGGTATTAAAGACCCTGTGGCCGAACTTTTGCCATGTATGCTGATGCGGCCCTTTGCCCCGCCGTCCTTAGCGGGTAACCCAAAGGCGCCAGCCACACAGCCTGATAAAAATTAGAAAGGATGCTATATGATGAGCCAAACCACCGAATTCCAACGCCTCCCTGCGGAGGAGCTTTACCAAACCGAACTGGATGCGCTTGTCAGCGCCGAGCGCGACCCCATCCCCGCTGGTTGGCGGATGTCTCCGCGTTCGGTGCTCACCTATATCACCGGCGGCAAGGTCAACGGTGTCGAAATCACCCCAAAATATATGGGCAACCGCCGGTTGGTCGAAATTGCGATTGCGACGCTGGTCACCGACCGCGCGCTGCTGCTAATCGGCGAGCCTGGCACCGCCAAATCTTGGCTGTCCGAGCATCTCGCCGCGGCGATCAATGCCGACTCCACCAAGGTGGTCCAGGGCACTGCGGGCACGACAGAGGAGCAGATCCGCTATTCCTGGAACTATGCGATGCTGATTGCACAGGGTCCCTCTCATGCGGCGATGCTCAAGAGCCCCATCTACCGCGCGATGGAGACCGGCACCATCGCCCGCATAGAAGAAATTTCCCGCTGCGCCTCCGAGGTGCAGGACGCGCTGATTTCCATTCTGTCGGAAAAACGCCTGTCGGTGCCGGAGCTCGCTTATGAGCTGCCGGCAAAAAAAGGGTTCTCGATCATCGCCACCGCCAACACCCGCGACAAAGGGGTAAACGAGATGTCCGCCGCGCTCAAGCGCCGGTTTAATATTGTGGTGCTGCCCTCCCCCGCCGATCTGCAAACCGAGATGGACATTGTGCGCACCCGTGTTGCGCAGCTATCCACCAGTTTGGGACTGCAAACGCAGGAGCCCGCCGGGGAACTCGTAGAAAATATCGTGACCATCTTCCGCGAGCTGCGCAGCGGCACAACCTTGGAGGGCAAGCAGAAACTGAAAACTACCAGCGGTGTGCTCTCCACCGCCGAGGCGATTTCTCTACTTGCCAACAGCATGGCGCTCGCAGCCAGCTTTGGCGATGGCACCATTGCCGACCGCGATTTGGCGGCAGCTTTACAGGGCGCAATCATCAAGGACGAGGAAAAGGACTCCATCGCCTGGAAGGAATATCTGGAAAACGTGATGAAAAAGCGCGGCGCACGGCTGCGCGGGCTGTATCGGGAATGTAAGGAGCTGAACGAATAATGCCAGTGCTATTTGGGGTGCGGCATCTATCACCGAACGGTGCGCATCAGCTTGTGCGGCTGCTAAACGAGCGTCAGCCACAGCTCATACTGGTTGAGGGACCGTCCGATCTAAGCGGTTTGATGCCTGACCTGTGCGATGAACGGACCGTCCCGCCGGTCGCAATGCTGGCATTCAGCAGCTCTGTCCCTGTGCGCAGCATCCTATATCCGCTTGCGGTTTACTCCGCAGAATATCAAGCAATTTTATGGGCACACCGCAACCAGAAGGAATGCCGCTTTTGTGATCTGCCGTTTGAAACCTTCCTTGCATTTGCGGAAAACCACGTGCAGCGCCAGCTGGCACAGCTGCAACAGGACGAGGAATCCTCCGGACAGCAAGCGGCTGAGGAAGAACAAAACACCACCTGCACCGTCTACCAAAAGCTGGCCGAGCAGACAGGCGAACACGACCAGGAAACCTACTGGGAACGCCGGTTTGAGCATAATACCCAACCGAACGCCTACCATCTGGGGGCGGCGGAATATGGCCGCCAGCTGCGCGCCACGACCTTACATACCCGCTATGAAGCTGCTGAAAATCTGCTGCGAGAGGGCTACATGAAGCGTCAGATTGCCGATGCGCTTGCCAGCGGTATCCCCGACGATCAAATTGTCGTTGTAACCGGCGCTTACCACGTCGCAGGATTGGAAAGCTGCGCGCCGCTCACCGATGCAGAGTTGGCCGCGCTGCCCCGTTTAGAGGGACACGCCACCTTAATGCCCTATTCCTACTACCGTTTAACCTCACTGTCCGGCTACGGCGCAGGCAACAGCGCCCCCGCATATTATGAACTGCTCTGGGACGCGCTGCAAGCGGGCGACCTGTCCGACACAGGGTATCGTTATCTAAGCTCGCTTGCCGCCAGACAGCGGGCGCGCGGGCTGCTCAGCTCCTCCGCCGAGGTGATCGAGGCGGTGCGGCTGGCGAACACCCTCGCACAGCTTCGCGGCTCCAAAACACCGGTTTTGCAGGATCTGCGGGATGCCGCCACCGCCTGCTTAGGACAAGGGGCGTTGTCCACCCTTTCCCTCTCGCTGGCCGAGTTAGAGGTTGGCAGCCGCATCGGTACACTGCCGCCTGGGGTCAGCCAGACCTCCATCCAGCAGGATTTTTACCGCCAGCTCGAACAGCTCAAACTGGATTCCTACAAGTCGCTGGTGGAAAAAAAGCTGGAGCTGGATTTGCGGGAAAATTTGCGGGTAAAAAGCCGCAAATCCGCCTTTTTGGATTTGGAGCGCTCATTCTTTCTGCACCGGCTGCAAGTGCTCAAGGTCACATTCGGACAAAAGCTGGAAACGCGCCAGGAGAAGGCCACCTGGGCGGAAAACTGGCAGCTGCGCTGGACGCCGGAGGCGGAAATCCAAATTGTAGAGGCAGCGCTCAAGGGGGAAACGGTCGAGCTGGCCGCCGCATTCTGCTTCAAAGAGCAATTGGAAGCGGTCCAATCCATCCGCGATGTGGCTGAAGTGCTGGAAAAAGCGTGCCTGTGCGGGATGCCGCAAACGGTCGGCTACGCCACCGGCCTGCTGCAAGGCATGATCACCGATGCGGATTCGATTACTGAAATTACAGCAACCGCATTCCGGCTTTCAAATGTAATCCGCTATGGTGATATCCGGCGGCTGGATGCTGCACCGCTGCTGCCCATTTTACAACAGCTATTTCTGCACGCCTGCCTGCTGCTGCCGGACTGCTGCGACTACAATCCCAAGGATGTGGATTTTGTGGTTATCGGTTCGATGAACCTGATGAATCTGGTTGCACTAAACCATGATTGTGTGGATGAGCAGCGCTGGCTTTCGGTGCTGCGGGAGCTTTCCTCCCGTGACGACCTGAACACAAAAGCCTCTGGATTCGCAACCGCCATCCTGCTCGAGCGCGGACAGATCGATTCCGAGCGGCTCTCTGTTGAGGTGCAGCGCCGTCTGTCGCCTGGTACCCCCGCCGACCTGGGCGCCGCGTGGTTTGAGGGGCTCGCGCTGAAAAACCGCTATGCACTGATCGCGCGGCTGGAGCTTTGGGAGCGGTTGAGCGATTACATCGACACCTTGGACGACAAAGAATTCAAACGTGCGCTGGTGTTTTTACGGCGGGCATTCGCCAACTTCTCCGCAAACGAGCGCACCGACATCGCAGAGAACCTGGGCGAAATTTGGGGGCTAAATCCGATGCAGGTGAGCGAGGTACTAAACGCCGCCCTAACCACCGAGGAACAGTCCGCATTGGAGGGATTTGACTTTGACGACTTCTGATACAACAGCCACCTATCAAGCACAGAAGATTGCGCGCTGGCGGCTGATCTTAGGCGCAGAAAGCCAAAAAAAATTGGAACAGCTGCCAGGCGGCTGCGCTCTGACGCCGGAGCAGCTGCTGATGGACCAGGCGCTTGAGACGATCTATCACCCTGATAACAACAATGGCAGCAGCGCCAGTGCCGGCCATGGGCTGTCCAACCCACAGGTTTCACGTTGGCTAGGGGATATCCGTTCGCTGTTTGAGCGCGAGATTGTCACCATCCTGCAAAACGACGCGATTGAGCGCTGCGGGCTCAAGCAGCTGTTGCTGGAACCAGAAATGCTGCAAAATCTGGAGCCGGATATCGGGCTAGCTGCCACATTGCTTTCACTGCGTACACAGATTCCCGCCCGTTCAAAGGAGAGCGCACGCGCGTTCATTCGGAAGATTGTGGACAGCATCAATCGGATGTTGGAGGACGACATCCGCCGTTCGGTGACCGCCGCGCTCAACCGTAGACAACATTCTCCGCTGCCCTGCGCCGCAGCACTCGACTATAAAATGACCATCGAGCGCAACCTGCGGCATTACAGCCCCACCTTGGGCACCATCGTTCCGGAGCGGGTTTACTTTTTCGAGCATGCAGCACACATCAACCATTGGACGGTGATTGTTGATATCGACCAGAGCGGATCGATGGGGGAATCGGTTATTTATGCGTCGGTGATGTCCAGCATCCTGGCAAGCATGAACGCCATCCGCACCCAGGTGGTGGCATTTGATACCGCTGTCACCGACCTGAGCGGCTATTGTGACGACCCTGTAGATCTATTGTATGGTATTCAGCTCGGTGGTGGCACCGATATTGAAAAATCCATCGCCTATTGCCAATCCTTGGTGGAAACACCTTCCCGCACGCTGCTTTTCTTAATCTCTGACTTGTACGAAGGCGGCAACCAGGCGGGACTTGTGCGCAGATTGGAGGAGCTAAAAGAGTCCGGTGTGACAATCATCAGCCTGCTAGCCCTTGCAGATGGCGGCAAACCCTATTATAATGAACATATTGCACAGCGTATAAGTGCAATGGGAATCCCCTGCTTTGCCTGTGTGCCTCAGCTGTTGCCGGAGCTCCTAGCCGCAGCACTCAAAGGGCACGACCTGCAAGCATTCACCCAAAAGAGACGTTGACAAAAGGGAGATGACACAAATGTTTCGCGCTATGAGAAGAGGTCAGCAACAGCTTTCTCCTGAACAGGTGCAAGCTATTCTGGAACGCAACACCCATGGTATCCTCGCAGTGAGTGGCGACGACGGCTATCCTTATGCAGTACCGCTCAGCTACGCCTATATCGATGGAAAAATTTACTTTCACTGTGCGCTGAGCGGGCATAAGGTGGATGCGATCCGCCAGCAAGCAAAGGTATCATTCGCCGTTGTCGATGAGGACACGGTCGACAGCGCGCGCTATACCACCCATTACCGGAGTGTAATTGCATTTGGGCAGGCGATGGTTGTGGAGGACGAGCCTGAACGACAGAAGGCATTTGGGGCTTTGATTGAGAAATATTCACCCGATCAGCCTCCTGAGGCAAACGCCAAGGAGATGCAGCAGGCACCACATGCACTCATTGTGCGCGTTGAGATCAAACATGTCACCGGTAAAGCGTCCCGCACATGATGTGCAGGGCGTCTTAACAATTGGCAGGGCCCACCTGTGTAATTTAAACTGCCCTTCGGAATGAGGCAGACGCTTACCCCCAAAGCAGGTAAGGAGAATTTTACTCGGTTAGGGGGTGGTCCATGGAGGGGGGACGCGCTGCTCCCCCGAACATGACTGCGAGCCGCAGCGAGCGTTTCGGAGCGCAACCGCCGCATAGCGGCGGCTCTTAGCGCGTAGATGTGCGCCGCGACGAGCGCGGGTGAGCCGTCAGGCGAGCAGCGAGGAGTTATAGGAGTTTCGGTCGGGCACCGAAACTCCTGCGCACCCTACTTGCATGAGCAAGAAAGTGACAATACTATCCAGTGAACGCACAAAGAAAAAAGGCATCCAACGCCTCCCAGCCAACGCGAGAACTGGCTGGGAGTTTTTTGGCCTGTATTTCTAAATCGCTCAATTGTTCCCGCAAATAACCGTCAAGCGCCGGAATCGCTGCAACCGTCCCCCGTTCACAAAGCTGCCGCTTTTGTGCAAGCAATTGCTCGACGACCGGCAACAATGCGCCAGGCAATAACGGCAGCAGCTCGGAAAACAGCACCGGAGGCGGCGTACGCTGCTGCAAAATCCACCGGCTGGCAAGCAGCGGCCGCAGCTGATAAAAATACTGCTTGATGCGCTGCTCTCCTTCCATCTTTTCCCGCACAAGGTTATTGCGTGCCATACTCAGATAGTGATACACCCCCGCCTTGGGACAAAAATATTCCAAAGAGATGGTGCGCAGCTGGGCGATGAGTGGTGCTTCCCGATAGATAATCGGGGAATGCAGCCACTCATACAAGGTGGGATTGGAGGCGTGCAGCAACCGCAACGCCTTTTGTAAATCCCATCCGTTTACATCCCAGATTGCATCAATGGGATATTCCAGCACATCCCGTGTTTTTTCCAGCCGCAGATAATATGACTGGGGCCGCAGGTACAAAAACCGCACATCGTAATCGCTGTCTGGCGCATCAAACCCCCAGGCGCGGCTCCCAGACTCGACTGCATACAGAATCTGTACGGTTTGCTCTCGTTCGATTGCCGCAAGACGGCTGCAAATTTTCTGGTACATCGGGGCTCCCCTCCAAGCTCAAGCGGCGATACCGGCATAACGCTCGGTTCCAAGTACCATGCACATATACTGGTACGGGGACAGACAGCCGTCCATCACCATCGAAAAGATCCGCGGTGTGCAGCCACTGACCAACACAACCCCTTGCTCATTCTGTGTAACCGGTTGCTGTTGGTTCCGGCTGGCGACATTCCAAAATACAATTTTCGGCAGACGATAGCCATGTGCAGCAAATTCCTGCTTTGCCTGCTCAAAGTTGGAAAGACTGGAATTTTTAGCACAGCCGTCAAATTCCATATCCGAAATGATATACAATGTATCCGGCATATCCGATTGCTTGAGGTTGTTTTGAGTCGCTGTACGCAGCAGCAGCTGAAATACCGCCTGCAAATCGGTGTTGGCCGCCTCATTGTAACTCATACAGTAACGGAGCTGATCGCAGATATCCTTGCCTTTAATTTCGATCAGCCTTGGACGCATCGAGAAGGTGATAAAATGGTTTTTGAAGGCGCCGGTGTTGCGCTGTGCAAAATAAATGCCCAGAGATTGTGCGACTGCGGCAGGGGTAACCTTTGTATGGTAATTGGGGTTCCAATACATTGAGCCGGAGCCATCCACCACAACCAGCGCATTTTCGTCACTGGCGAAATTTGGCAGCGCATTCCAGGTTGTGTTGATTGCGGCGCGCTCATTTTTGGAGGGAATCGCAGTCAGGCAAGGCGCAATCACATCATACGGATAAAGAGTGCCGGTGTGCAGCGTCGCCCTGCCCTGCGAGACGCGGCCCATAAATTTCAAATAACGCTGTTGGTCGTTGCGCAAAAAAGCCTTTCGATATTTGAACATCGCGCGGGAGGGCTGTTTTGCATAATCAAATGTGTAATCCTTACAGCGCAGGTTGTTTTCCAAAATGGCAATTTGAGCGCGCAGACGTGTAAGCAGTTTGCGGTACTGCTGTTCACGCAGCCCCAGCATCCGGCAAAGCTTCCGTGCCCGCAGGACGGTTGCTTTGCTCGAGGCGTTGACGGATGGCAACCATTTTCCCAACAGCGAAATGTTCTCGCCGCCGCTCTCAAGCACCTGCATATCCTGGTGCAGCTGGCTGGAAATTTCTTTTAGCATCGCCTTTTCGCAGGGGGTATCCATCAACATCAGCAGGTCATCAAAGCGGCCGTATTCTGCAATTTGGTGCAGATTTCGCATCAAGGATTCTGGTGCGTTGTGGGCGAGCCAGAGCAGAATAACCCGAAAGGTTTGGCGTTCGCCCAGGCCGCCCCGCACATCGCGTGCATAAAACGCGATCTTGAGTGCAAGTGAGGGATCCTCCGCCCAGGCGCGCGCAAACCGCCGAGAAATTTCTCTGGCGTCAGCGCCGCGCAATGCACCGATTGTCGCGAACAGGTCCAGGCAATCGCTTTGGGTGGTTGCCGGCGTGATCGCACCATTTTCGGTGTAGGTTCTGTTCTCTTCCTTTTTCAGAAACTTTAGCATGAAAAATCCCTCCTATATGGATGATCAATGGTCCGCGGCGCCGTTTCATCTACAGGCGGTGGGCGAACCACCCCTCCTGGCCCCAATCATGAAGGTTTGCTGTTGACGCCGCTCGCTTCAAAGCACAGAATATTATGAGTAGGATTGTCATAATAAAAATTGCTGGCTGTGCTTTTGTACAAGGCGCATTTCCGGAATCGAACCGAACTTTTGCAAACGCAAAAGTTTTTACCAAGATTTGCTGTATGCGCCTTTTCGGGTCAAGGTGCATCTCGGCCCGGCAGGGTCCCGAGTTCCTGTGCGGTCCGTAACCGCGGCAGGCGTGGAGCCAAAATTGCTGGAATGCACCTTTCATTTTTAGCAGGCCACGACGCCTTTTTTGGTGCTCTACCAAACTGAGCTACGGCGCCAGATACAGCGCCGGCCGGATTCGAACCGGCGACACCCCGCTTCAAAGGCGAAAATTGCTGTCAGCGTCGTTTTGTCTGCTGTGTCTTTATCTTACCAAACCCTGGATAAAAAATCATCTAAAAAAAGTTGCGAACTCTCCGGAACACTTTGGAGGTGTTTATCTGCCTCAATCAAAAGGTCCTCCTTCGTTGGTAGAAATAAGCTGCTTCTACCCATGAAGGAGGACCTTTTTTCTTATTTTGCGTAAATCCGTTTGAGCATCCGGATATCCTCGCCATAAAATTGCAGCGGATGATAGGTACAAAGCAGACGGGAAAGAATTCGGTCTCCATACCGCTCCTTCAATACCGTCTCGTCAAAGTTTGTGCTGATCACCGTCGGGCGATTTTCGTTGATGCGGGAGTTGATGATACCATACAACGCCGCAACCGTGAACGTGGTAGAAAATTCCGCCCCCAAATCATCCACCAATAGCAGATCACATTCCAACGCCAGCTGTTGATAATCGGTTTCATCGGTGGCGCCTCCCCGCGAAAACTGCTGCGCTTGTAATTTATCCAGCAGCCGGTGGGAGGAGGTATAAACCACACCAGCCCCTTGCCGGGTTACCTCGCGGGCAATCGCCAGTGAAAGATGTGTTTTGCCCAGTCCAGTCCCGCCCAAAAGCAGCAGGCTTTCATTGCGGCGGCGCTCTTTAAAATGCAGCGCATAGTCCAGGCAGATCGAATAAACCCGCTCCATCGCCTGGCGCGGGACAATATTGTATTTTCCACTGGGTTTATTGGGGTAATAGTCCAGACTAAAATTTTCAAAGCTGCAATCCTGAATTCCACTGGAGCTGCTGAGCTTTTCATACGCCAGCTTGCGCAGCAGCTCGGTCAGGCAGCTGCATTGGCGATGCCCTACCGTACCGGTGTCCTTGCAGGCCATGCAGGTGTATTGCTCCGCAAGAAAGTCCGGCGAAAGTCCTGCCTCTTTGAGCAGCGATGCGCGCTGCTCTTGAAGTGCAAGATTCTTCCTTCGCAGCTGTTCAATCTGTGCAGCTGCATCCTGTCCGCTGAGCGCCGCCTGTACTGCCGCCATACCGGTTCTTGCAAGCGAACGTTCCAGCTCCGACAGCTGTGGCAATGCCTCATAAAGCTCCTCCCGCCGCTGCTGCGCGGTGCGCTCGGCAGTGGCACGCCGTTCCTCCAATATTTGGTAGGCACGCTGGTAAATATCCTTTGTATAGCCCATAATACCCTCCCCTCAATCGTGGAACTGCCCGTGCAGCAGCCCGCTAAGCTTGTCCATATCCAGTGAAGACTCCCCGCCTGTCTGCGCGGACTTATTTTGCGGCGCAGGCTTGCCACCGCTATTTAAATCCTCCACCGCTGCTTTGATGGTTGTAATCCCCTTTGCTTTCCAAGAGGCCAAAATTTTGTCTGCATACGCAAAGGAGACCTTGCCGGTATTCTCCGCTGCCCGCTCACAGGCGAGAAACAACAGTGGCTCCTCCAACCCTAGCGCATACCATTGCGGAATATATTCCCGCTCGCGGGGGGTCAGACCGCGGCTGTATAGCCCAAACGCCTTTTTAATCTTCTGTTCATGTTCGTTGTCTCTGGTAAGGCGCAGAATCTCCTGTTCCGCCTGCTCATGGGTGGAAATGCCGCGCTCCAACCAGGAGGCAGCGATTTTTTCCACCCGACTCATACTTTTTTGTCCGGTCGAAACACAGTACTGCAACAGCATCAGCACAACCTCTGGCTGCATGTCATAATAGCTGCACAGCGCCGTCAGGATCTCGCTTTCCACCGGCGTCAGCGGCGCGCCCAATACCGCCTGCGCTTCGTGCAGCAGCTGGCCGATCGAGGAATTGCTTTGTACCAATACAGCAATATCCTCACGCGAAATTTTAGGGCGCGCAGAAATGGTCAGCAGCTTTTGCCCAGCTAAAGTTTGCTCGGTGCGAACCTCCGGCACAAAAGGTGGCAAAGACACCGGCGGCACAGGCTCTGTGTGATCTGTGGGCGCAGATACGGCCGGCTGTGCGCCATCCGAAACAATTCCCACACCAATCCAATAGCTTAGCGCATCGGAAATGTCGGCGGGCGGAATATGGAGCTGTTCCGAAAGCCACTGAACGTCCACCGCTGTCCCAGAATGACGCAGCAATAGCAGCAGCACCTTTAGCGAAAGCGGAGAGCACATTTTGATATGCTCGTCTACAATGGCTGTCGGCACCGCAAAAACAGAAGACCAAATTCCTGCATTTATCTGATAAGCCATAATTTTCTCCATCTCCAAATAGAATAGCATAAAGGCATTCATTATCACCGCCCCTGGCGGTGGTGCTGTGCGGCAAACCAAAAGCATTTGCAGCACCCTTAAAATTATCTAATATTATAGCACATTTCCAGAAGATTTACAAAATATAAGTTGCACGAATGGCGGGAAACATGTTATGATAAATACAAACGAACGATATCTGACATCTGTGAGGTTCAAAGACAGAATGAGCAAAACAGGAGGTAGGTGTATGATAGGAGATTTACACTGCCATACGCGCTTGTCGGATGGTTCAATGAGCATAGACGATCTCATATTTTATGCAAAGCGCAGCGGGTTGGATTTTGTAGGCGTGACCGACCATGACACCATGGCAGGGCTTAGCCGCGCCGAGCAGCTGGGCAAACGGCTGGGCATCGGCGTCATCGGCGGTGTTGAGATGTCCACCCGCGATTATGCGCGCGGGCGCAGGGTCCATTTGCTATGTTACCTGCCCAAAAAGCCCGACCGGTTGGAGGGAATGCTGCGCCACACGCTGGAAAGCCGTGATCGGGCTGCCCGCGAAAGTATGCAACAGATTATGCGGCTGTTTCCGGTTACAGAAGAACATATTCTACGATACGCTGCCGGCTCCGGCGCATTGTACAGCGTACATATTATGAATGCGCTGGCTGATTTGGGATACACCAGCGAAATTTACGGGGATCTATATCAGCAGCTGCTTGCAAAGGGCGGCAGCTGCTACCGGCCGCACGAATACCCCGATGTATGGGAGGCCGCAACCTTAATCCGCAGTGCCGGCGGCATTTGTGTGCTGGCGCACCCCTCCACCTACAATTCGATTGAGCTGATGCGGGAGCTCGCTGAAGGCGGCGTGATTGATGGAGTGGAGCGCTATCATCCGCGCGTTAAACAGGAGGATATCCCTGCAATAGACGCTGTCGTTCGCGAATATGGCCTAATTGCAACCGGCGGCACCGACTTTCATGGGAGCAACACCAGCCATCCAAATCCGCTGGGCAGTTGTCTGACGATGCAGGAGTCGTTGCAGCGGATTTTCAAGCTTTCAAAAAGCCGGTAGATACTGCTATATAAGCTTTGCCACTGTGATTGGCTGCATTCGGCAAAGCATGAAACACTTTATTGGAGGAATCAGCATGGACAACAAACAACTTGCGATGCAAAAGCATCGTGAATGGGAAGGCAAAATTGAGGTGATCACCCGCTCGCCGCTGAATACACGCGAAGATTTATGTATCGCTTACACGCCTGGCGTTGCCGAGCCATGTATCGCAATCGAACAGGACGAAAACCTTTCGTTTACGCTGACCCGCCGCGGCCATTTGGTTGCCGTAATTACCGATGGCACTTCGGTGCTGGGGCTGGGGGATATTGGACCGGTTGCTGCAATGCCCGTTATGGAGGGGAAATGCGCGCTGTTCAAGGCGTTTGCGGATGTGGACGCCTTCCCGCTGTGCGTGGACAGCCAGGATGTGGACACCTTTGTCAACACCGTCAAGCTGATTTCCAAAAGCTTTGGCGCGATCAATCTGGAGGACATCTCCGCGCCGCGCTGCTTTGAAATTGAGCGCCGGCTGATTGAGGAATGCGAAATTCCGGTTTTCCACGATGACCAGCATGGAACCGCCATCATCGCAGCTGCGGCGCTCATCAACGCCGCAAAGGTCACCGGCCGCGAGATCGGCAAGCTGCAAATTGTCATCAATGGCGCAGGTGCCGCAGGCAGCTCGATTGCAAAGATGCTGCATCAAATGGGCTTCGGCGAAATTGTGATGTGTGATCGCTTGGGAATCGTCTGGGATGGTGCCGACTGGCTGACCGAGCCGCAAAAGCTGCTTGCAAGGATGACCAACCCACAGAAAAAGCAGGGCAGTCTGGCGGATGCGTTGGTCGGGGCCGATGTATTCATCGGTGTTTCCCGCCCGAATCAGGTGACAAAGGAAATGGTAACCTCCATGGCGCCGCATCCGATTATTTTTGCGATGGCAAATCCGGTGCCGGAGATTATGCCAGAGCAGGCAAAAGAAAGCGGTGCAGCGGTGGTCGGAACCGGCCGTTCGGATTACCCGAACCAGATCAACAATGTATTGGCGTTTCCTGGCATTTTTAAAGGTGCATTGCAGGTACATGCCACCCGTATTACAGAGGAGATGAAGATGGCGGCCGCACGCGCGATTGCTGCAATGGTCCCTGAGCAGGAGCTCAGCTGCGAGAATATTCTGCCGGACGCACTCAACCGCGCGGTTGCTGATGCTGTTGCGAAGGCGGTTGCTGATGAGGCTGTACGGGCAGGTCTTGCCAGAATTTGATAGGTAGGGGGCACTTTCGATGCACATTGAATATCATCCCAAAGGCGTTTGCAGCCGCAAGATGGAAATTGAACTGGAGGACGGCATTATTACCGACCTGCGGGTTACCGGTGGCTGTGACGGCAATTTGACAGGCATTTGTGCGCTGGTCAAGGGGCGGCCTGCCAGCGAGGTTATCCAACAGCTGCGGGGCATTCGCTGTGGATTTAAAAAAACCTCCTGTCCTGATCAACTCGCCATCGCCTTGGAGCAGGCCATCCAATAGAGCCTGTTCACTATTGAAGTAAAAACCTTGAGGAAAGGGCGGAGCTGGAATGCGTTGTAACGATGACAGCGATATGAAGATTATGTCTGGGAAGGCGTCGAAGCAATTCGACCTTGCGGAAGGTGCTGCAACAGCCTTCAACCGCGAAAAGGCAAACGGAAATTTAGAGCGTGCCCGCACGCTGGGACGGAAATTTGCAGCCGATCTGTTTGAGAACGATGGAAAAGCATTGTTTGGGGTCGGCGCATTTGACGATGAAAAAACCATCGTCCAGCGCAGGGTCCTGTTTGCCTATGTGGTCAACCGGGTGATTGAGGATATGGCGCCAAACTCCTTTGTGGCGCAGTCTGCATTATCGGTGTTTTACGATACGCTACAAAAGGCATCGGAGCAATATTATCAGGAAAGCACCGATGCTGCCGCCTTCTCTCAGTACATTCTGGCGGCACGCGCAATGTCGGACGACCCCTGCGCGATTGGCGGCGTGTTTGCGAGACTTTGCGGCCGAAGTACGGACAAGGTGTTTGTCAAATATGGGTGTGAATTGGCCGACTTTTTTACACTCTACTGCACCGAATCGGTATTAAGCGCACAGTTCGTCTAATCCTTTCGAACGTACCGATCGAAATAGAAGGCTCCCTCTGCTCAAGTACAAAAGCAAAGGGAGCCTTCTTATTTAAAGGTGGGAAAACAGTGGCAAAAGACGTGGGAATATGCTGATCACACAGATAATCCGAGCTGTGTGTAGGGTTACTATTTTAGGAACATCGCAATGGAACTCATCCGCAATTAGGGACATCTCGTTTAGTCCACCGGGGGTACCCATCATCATACAGGTCAAAAAATCAAAATGGAACAAGCGACAAAGCAATATGCCTATGCCATACGCAAAAAGAACGCTTCCCAATAAAATGATAACAAATGGCACCAGCAAGCTGGGAAGTATAGCAATCGCCTTGGCCGTAATCTGCACACCAATATAAGTTCCTGTGAAAATTTGAATTGCCAGTCGCATCTTCCTAGGGAAAAAAAGCTTTCCATGCCAACAATTTAGCAGCGCGCAAAATGTCAGTGCACCAATCAATGCACCGGAAGCAATCCCCAAGCTATAAAACAAGCTTCCACCCAAAAGACCGGCAAGCACCGTCCTGAACAGCCCTGTCCATCTTTCTTGTGTGGAAGGGTGGGAAATTTGTTGCTGTGTGAGATCGCCCCTTGCACAAAAACGATTTAAACATTTTGGATACAATTGTTTTTTGGACACCAGCTGATAAAGGGTCGGAAAACAGGACAGAATAAACACAACCCGAATGAGCTGAATAAAGGATACATAAACAGGATCTGCGCCATAATCCTGTGCAATAATCGCCATATCCGACATTCCACCTGGTGCACTCGCAAATAGTGCAGTGGTCATATCCAGTCCTCCGAAATAGTGGATGCTTAGCGCAAACGTTAGGTTCATCAGCATCATGCTGACCAATAGAATAAAAATTGGAAACGCCAGCCGGTGGATCTGACGAAAATCCTTTCGTGTGATTCTACTGCCAATGAGCATACCTGAGCAAAATTGTGTCAGAATTCGCATATTGCGCGGGAAGTAGGCAAAGGGGGC
>CAJUJI010000054.1 GCA_910586875.1 uncultured Anaerotruncus sp.
AGGTTTGCGTCAGTACACCATTTTTATCACGTTTTTATAAATTTCTTTAAAAATTATAGCAGATCTACCCTAGAAAATCAATATGAGATTGGACCGCTATGAATTGGCAATCCATCAGGTCGAGTGCTCCGGTTGGGTACTCTTTTTTATTTGAAGGAAAGCTATGATATACATTTTAGAACTGAAACAAATCGTGGACTACCCGCGTGTCCGGATCCACCGAAAACTGATCCAGGAGTCCCTTGCGGACGAGTCTCTGTCGGACAACGGCAGTAACCGCCTGTTCCGATTTATGGTGCTCTGCTCTTTTGTCGGACTCGGTCTTGGGATTTTACTGCTCAACTTTATCTGGCAGCTTTTCCGAAACTTCGGCGCTGGTATCGGCATGGAGGCGGAAGAGCCCCCTAAAGCTCACGGTACGGACCATCTTCTTCATAGGACTGGTCTTTACAGCGCCGATTGCTGGGCGGGCTGGGTCAGAAGATGTACGAAAGCTCAGTCGGCGAGAAGGGCGGCTTTGCCAGCAAGGTCATCGGCGGAGTCGCTACCGGCAATGCGGCAAAGGATGGCGTCATCAGCGGTAAAAAAGCCGTGGAAGCTTTTAATGCCTATATGGGCCCCACTGGAGGGATCCCTGCTGCGGCAGCCGTGGAGGAAGCCAAGGCCCTGTAATGGTGCCTTTTTTCAGGTCGCTGAAGGCTGTGACAGTATCCTTATAATCAATGATATAGAGTTCAGGTCATCAGTCTTATAGACTTTTTTGACCGTTCCTTCATAGATTTGTTCCAGCAATGTTATTTTCCACTGTCACCGTAGTTTGCAAGCACTCGTGCAGATGGGTCGTTCACATTGCAACCCTCCCAGGACCTGTTGGGCATCCAGAAGTCAACAACCATCTCGCTTTGGCCGGGATAATATGTTTCAAAGATCTCACGATACAGCAACGATTCCTTAGTAAAAGGCCGTGCATGAGAGTAGGCCATACTCTTATGGTCAAATTCTTCGTCTGTGTATCGGCTTTCTGCATATGCTTTCAGATAGTCCACCATGGAATGGCCGACTGCATCGGAAAACGCAGCCTTTTCACGGTAAAGGATGCTTTGCGGCAGATAGTCTCCCTCAAAGGCATGACGCAGTAAATATTTGCCTTTACCATACTTGTTCAGCTTCATCTCAGGGTCAATGCTCATCACATACTCTACAAAATCCAAATCGCCAAAAGGCACTCGGGCCTCCAAAGAGTTGACGGAAATGCAGCGATCAGCTCGAAGCACATCGTACATATGCAGTTCCCGGATACGCTTGACGGCTTCCTTTTGGAACTCCTCTGCAGAAGGGGCAAAGTCGGTGTACTTATAGCCGAACAGTTCATCGCTGATCTCCCCGGTCAACAGCACCCTGATGTCGGTCTGCTCGTGGATGGCTTTGCAGACCAGATACATACCCATGCTGGCGCGGATGGTGGTGATGTCGAAGGTACCCAGCAGAGCGATCACTGTTTCAAGGGAAGAAATCACTTCTTCCGGGGTCATATAAACTTCCGTATGTTCGCTGTCGATGTAGTCCGCCACTTCTCTTGCGTATTTCAAGTCGATGGCGTCCTCATTCATACCAATAGCAAAGGTGCGGATGGGTTTATCGGAACATTTCTGCGCTATGGCACATACCAGGGAGGAGTCCAGACCGCCACTGAGAAGAAAACCGACCTTTGCGTCAGCAACCAATCGCTTTTCAACACCTTTGATCAGCTTCTCTCGAATGCTTTTGCAAACGGTCTCCAGGTCATCGTGACAGATACTGCTTACCTCCGCCGCATCCCGATAACAGATGAATTCGCCATGTTTATAATAATGTCCGGGCGGAAAGGGCATAATTTTTCTGCAAATCCCTACAAGGTTTTTTGCTTCGCTGGCAAAGACGATAGATCCCTTTTCATCGTATCCGTAATAGAGTGGCCGGATACCGATGGGATCGCGGGCAGCAACAAATGTTTTCTCCTCCGCATCATACAGAATCAGAGCAAATTCAGCATCCAGCATCCGGAGCATGGCCGCTCCGTACTCTCTATAAAGGGGCAGCAGGATCTCACAGTCAGATTCGCTGCGGAATGTGTAACCCTTGCGTTGAAGGATTTGCTTGATCCGCTCGAAACCGTAGATCTCACCATTGCAGACAACGGCGCTTCCGTCTAACTCGAAAGGCTGCATTCCTTCCGGATGCAGGCCCATAATGGCCAGACGATGAAACCCCAACAAACCCTTGCCTGTGAAGATAATATGTGTGTCATCGGGCCCGCGGGATTTTGTCCGTTCAAAAGCCGCCTCGAAAGCGTCATAGGTGACATCGCAGGAACAGTACCCCATAATAGAACACATGATCAAAACCTCCATAAAAATAATCAGCATTCTACAGGGCAAGTGCTGTTCTCGCGGTGCCACCTGTATTTGTTCTCATTTCCGAGCCCCAACGAAAGGCTCTGCCGCGTAACGGGCGGCGTCCCGGCGCACCTACTAAGAACAGTCTTTTCAGATTGCAGCTCGAAAAGTGTTGTTCGTGCAAGCTCTGCCATGCGGCTCTCAGCCTCCCGCACTCTCTGTGGGTGAACACTTGCATTACTTCTCTTTCCTCAAACGCTTTTGCTGATTGGGATATCAATCCCATGTAGTTGTATTAAGACAGTATTCGCTGCGTGGTGTGGACTCCGTAGAAAGAAAGGCGTTGGCATACGCCGGAGTCGGCTTCACAGCTCCATACAACACTGTTTGACATAGATTTACAAAAAACACAGGGGTAATTTCATTGTTGATATTATTTTGCATCACAGTTATCTTCGCTTTCTGTATAGCCGCTTTTTGACAAAATACGAATTGTATTCTCTATGGAACCTTGCGTAGACATGGACTGCAAAATCATTCCACATCCTGCAGAGCATCGTAGCCTTCTTCACCGGTCCGTACCTTCACCACATTTTCTACATCATAGACAAAGATCTTGCCGTCACCGATGTGTCCGGTATAAAGAACCTTCTTGGCGGTTTCAATCACAGTGCGCACGGGAACCTTGCTGACTACGATATCCACCTGTACTTTCGGAAGCAGCGTTGTCTCCACCTGGATGCCACGGTAATACTCGGGCTTACCCTTTTGGATGCCACAGCCCATCACATGAGATACGGTCATACCTGTAATGCTGATACCGAGCATTGCATTTTTCAGATCTTCGAGGCGGGCCTCTTTGCAGATGATCTCAACCTTGGTAAATTTAGGCGTACCTTCTTCAAAGCTGGGCATTTTTCTTACAGGGATAGCCTCGGCTTCAGGCACATTCCCATTTACAACAACCGGCTCGCCATCTTTGCTGGGAACAGATTCGGGAAGCATGGCAAAACCGGAATATGCGGTCAACAGACCGTGCTCAGAAACGTCCAGTCCGGCGATTTCATCTTCGGCATCAACACGCAGGCCAATGGTCTTCTTGATAATGAAAAAGACGATGCTCATAACTGCCGTAACATAGATGATCACGCTACCCACGCCCAATGCCTGGACGCCGAGGAAATGGAAGCCACCGCCGTAGAAAAGGCCCTTTTCGGTGGAAATGCCTGTGGAGAAAAGGCCAGTGAAAACAGTACCCAACGCGCCGCAGACACCATGGACGGAGATCGCACCAACCGGATCATCAATTTTGACGACCTTATCAAAGAATTCAATTGCCAAAACGATCACGATACCGAATACGACACCCATAATGGCAGCTCCAAAGGGAGACACTGCATCACAACCGGCGGTGATACCTACAAGACCGGCGAGGGCAGCGTTATAGGTCATGGATACATCCGGCTTATTATAGCGGAGCCAGGTGAAAACCAATGTCACGCAGCAGGTGACAGCGGCACAAAGATTGGTGTTGAAGAAGATAAGACCTGCACTCTGAACAGCGGCATCGGAGTCCATAGTGACGGTGGAAGCGCCGTTGAAGCCGAACCAGCAAAACCAGAGGATGAACACACCCAACGCGGCAAATGTCAGGTTATGGCCCAAAATAGCGCGGGGCTTTCCTTTCTTGTCATACTTGCCGATTCGCGGTCCAAGCATCTTTGCACCGGTCAGAGCACAGACACCGCCAACCATATGTACTGCAGTGGAACCTGCGAAATCATGGAAGCCAAGTTCGCTCAGCCAGCCACTGCCCCAGATCCAATGACCGGAAACGGGGTAAATGATCAAAGAAATGGCAGCTGAATAAATACAATAGGAGCTGAACTTGGTACGCTCTGCCATCGCACCGGAAACAATGGTGGCAGAGGTAGCACAGAACACGGTCTGGAAAATTGCAAAGGCCCATAGCGGAACGCCAGCAGGAAGAATATGGCTATAATCCTTCATGATCGTAGGATCAAACCAGCCGAACAGCGTTGTTCCCGCTCCGAACATAATGCCGAAGCCAACAAGCCAGAAACAGGGTGTGCCGATACAGAAGTCCATCAGGTTTTTCATCAGAATATTGCCGGTGTTCTTGGCTCTGGTAAACCCTGCCTCACACATGGAAAAGCCTGCCTGCATAAAGAACACCAGGGCAGCACCGAGCAGCACCCAAATTGTGTTCACAGAACTGAATGTCATGGCGAATTCCTTCTTTCTATTTGCTCCAAAGGGCTGGAAACATATTACTTCACACCAAACAGCAGATCGCCATAGGTGGGGAACGGCCAGTAGCTCTCGGCGGTCATGACCTCTGCCTCATCCGCTGCGGCTCGCAACTGCGACATTTTAGAGATCATCTCATCGCGGATGTAGGTGGCTTCCTCAGTTATATCAGTGAGCGTTTTAAGCTTTGCGATCACACCGTCCAGCGCGTCCGTCCTGCTATCTATACTGTCGATCAGCGCGGCCAATTTCTTGACCAGCTTCTTTTCATAACAGCAGCTAATCTCAGTGTCCAGAGTCTTTTTGCTGGCGGCAGCATCGGCTACATCTGCGGCATAGCGCTCAACGGCGGGCAGGATCTGCTTTCTGGACATGTCGCTCATAGTTTGAGCCTCAATGCAAACGGTCTTGCAGTAGTTTTCCAGCATGATCTCATAGCGGGAATGCAACTCTGCCTCCGAAAAGACCTTGTGGGAGGTCAGCATATCAACATTTTTCTTCTTAATGATCTCGGAAATGGCATCCGGAGTGGTGCGCAGATTGAGTAGCCCCCGCTTCTCCGTAGCTTCCGTGATCCAGGCGTCGTCATAACCATTACCATTGAAGATGATACGCTTGTGTGCCTTGATGGCGTTTTTAATGAGTTCATGTAGTGCGGTGTTGAAATCCTCTGCTTTTTCCAACTCATCTGCATAGAGCTTCAGAGATTCAGCCACTGCGGCGTTGAGCATGATATTGGTGCAGGCAATGGAGTTGCTGGAACCCAGCATACGGAACTCAAATTTATTTCCAGTAAAGGCAAAGGGAGAGGTGCGGTTACGGTCTGTGGTATCACGGATGAAGCGAGGAAGAACATCTACGCCCAGCTTCATCTTTTTCTTTTCCACACCGGTGTAAGCTGTGTCAGTTTCAATAGCACCCAGAATAGCAGTGAGTTCATCTCCGAGAAAGATAGACACTACTGCGGGGGGAGCCTCATTGGCTCCCAGACGATGGTCGTTCCCGGCAGTAGCGACGGATGCGCGGAGCAGCCCCTGATAATCATCTACCGCCTGAATGACGGCGCACAGCAGCAGTAAAAACTGTGCATTTTCATAGGGTGTTTCCCCAGGAGAGAGAAGGTTAGCGCCTATGTCCGTGGAGAGGGACCAGTTGTTGTGTTTGCCGCTGCCGTTAACACCGGCAAAGGGCTTTTCATGGAGCAGGCACACCAGACCATGCTTCGCGGCTACCTTCTGCATGATCTCCATGGTCAGCTGGTTTTGGTCGGTGGCGATGTTAGTAGTGGTATAAATGGGAGCCAGCTCATGCTGCGCGGGAGCCACTTCGTTGTGCTCCGTCTTTGCCAAAACGCCTAACTTCCACAGCTCTTCGTTCAGTTCTTCCATGTAGGCCGCTACGCGGGGCTTGATAGAACCGAAATAATGGTCATCCATCTCCTGTCCCTTGGGTGGCTTGGCACCGAACAGGGTTCTGCCGGTATAGATCAAATCGCGGCGCTTGTCGTACATGGCCCTGTCGATCAGAAAGTATTCCTGCTCAGGGCCAACAGATGTGGTCACACGCTTAACCTCGTCGTTTCCGAACAGTTTTAAGATACGAAGGGCCTGCTTGTTGAGTGCTTCCATACTACGAAGAAGCGGCGTCTTTTTGTCCAGCGCTTCACCGCCATAGGAACAAAACGCGGTGGGAATACAGAGAGTTTTCCCCTTAATAAAAGCATAGCTGGTGGGATCCCAGGCAGTGTAGCCGCGGGCCTCAAAGGTTGCGCGCAGACCACCAGAGGGGAAGGAAGATGCGTCCGGCTCACCTTTGATCAGCTCTTTGCCGGAGAATTCCATGATTACTCTGCCGTCAGGAGCGGGGGTGATAAAGCTGTCATGCTTTTCTGCGGTGATCCCGGTCAAAGGCTGGAACCAATGAGTAAAATGGGTAGCTCCGTTCTCGACCGCCCAGTCTTTCATTGCAGCAGCGACCGCATTGGCCACTGACAGATCGAGCTTATTTCCTTTTTGAATGGTGCGTTTCAGAGAGTGGTAAACATCCGCACTGAGACGAGCCTTCATGACGCGGCAGTCAAAAACCAAGCTTCCGAAGCTTTCCGGTATAGTCGTCATAATGTTTCATCCTTTCAGAGAAAATAAAAAAGAGACACTGGCGCCGTAGAGGGGTAGCCCTCTGAGACGCCAATGTCTCTTAACACCGTAAAATATACACCCCGAAATGAAAAAAGTCAACTGTCAATTTGTGAAAAAGAGTTCTTAGGCAGAAAACTATTTTTTTGCAATTTGCGCACTTGAAAAGTTTCGTATTTTAGAGTATGATTGTTATGGAACGATGGTGTTCTGCTAGAAAAGTGCGCTTTCCTTGCAAAACACCGTCGTTTTTTTGTTATTTTTTTAGGGGTTGGTTACATGAATAAAGTCGAAGGTCAAATTCGAATTCCTTCCGGCTGCGCAATCTCTGCCGTAATCTCAAAAGAGGGACAGCGCATGACCGGAGAAAAGATCATTGAGAGCATGAAGCCCATGCACGACCGTTCCAATGGCCTGGGTGGCGGCTTCGCAGCTTATGGTATCTATCCGGGATATAAGGACTTTTTTGCCTTACATATGTTTCTGGATAACAGGGACGCAAGAAAGAACTGCGAAGCCTTTTTGCGGGAAACCATGGAGATCGTCCACGCGGAGCGAATCCCCACCAGGACAACTCCCGTAATTACAGATGAACCTCTGATCTGGCGTTTCTTTGTTACGCCGCTGCGCAGCGTTTTGGCTTCCATGCAGGTGGATGAGGAAGAATGTGTCGCCCGCGCGGTTATGGCTATCAACACACAGATGAAAGGTGCGTATGTATTTTCCAGTGGCAAGAACATGGGCGCGTTCAAGGCTGTTGGCTTTCCAGAGGATGTAGGCTACTTCTACCGGCTGGAAGAATACGAAGCATATAGCTGGACTGCCCACGGTCGGTATCCAACCAACACCCCTGGCTGGTGGGGCGGCGCACATCCCTTTGCCCTGCTGGGCTATTCCATAGTCCATAATGGTGAGATCTCTTCTTATGACGCCAACCGGCGTTTCATCGAAATGTTCGGGTATAAGTGTACTCTGCAGACAGATACGGAAGTCATCACCTATATTGCAGACTATCTGCTTCGCAAACAGGGCCTTTCTCTGGAGGAGATGGCCTCTGTGATCGCAGCGCCTTTCTGGTCTACCATAGCCAGGAAGGATGAGGCCGAGCAGCAGAAACTTCTCTATCTTCGCAAAGTGTTTGCAAGCCTTTTAATTACGGGACCTTTCTCCATCATTCTAGGTATCGACGGTTGCCTCATGGCGATGAACGATCGGCTGAAGCTGCGCAGCATGGTGGTTGGCGAAAAAGGCGATAAGGTATACATCGCCAGTGAGGAAGCTGCCATCCGGGTGATGGAGCCGGATGCTGAAAACATCTATGTGCCTGCTGGCGGCGAACCGGTGATTGTTCGCGTAAAGGAGGGCAAATTCTAATGGGAATCGACTATATTTATCCTCAATTTGAGGTCATTCGCAATGATGACAGATGCACAAAATGCCGTATATGCGAAAAGCAGTGCGCAAACGGTATTCATTGCTTTGATATCAGGAAAAAACAAATGGTATGCGATGAGAGTAAATGCGTGAATTGCCAGCGATGTGTATGCTTTTGTCCCACACACGCGCTGAAGGTCACAAGGAATGAATGCTCTTTTAGGGAAAATGCAAACTGGGACGAGGATACGGTCAAAGAGGTGTATAAACAGGCCGGGAGCGGTGGAGTTCTTCTATCTTCTATGGGAAACCCGAAGCGTTTTCCGGTTTATTGGGACAGAATTCTGATCAACGCATCTCAAGTGACGAACCCGTCCATCGATCCGTTGCGTGAACCCATGGAAACCATAGTGTTTTTAGGGAAAAAGCCCAATAGCATCCAGAGAGATGAAAATGGGAAGATTAAATGTGAACTGCCGCCTCAAATCGAACTTTCCATGCCAGTCATGTTCTCTGCCATGAGCTATGGCTCCATCAGCTACAACGCTCATGCCTGCCTCTCCAAAGCAGCACGGGAACTGGGGATTTGCTATAACACGGGAGAAGGCGGCCTGCACGAGGATTTCTATGCTTATGGTGAAAATACCATTGTTCAGGTAGCCTCCGGACGTTTCGGCGTGCATAAAGATTATCTGGAAGCCGGAGCCGCTATCGAGATCAAGATGGGTCAGGGTGCAAAACCCGGTATCGGTGGCCATCTGCCCGGAACCAAGATTATAGGAGATGTCTCCCGCACCAGAATGGTACCGGAAGGTACAGACGCGATTTCTCCTGCACCGCACCACGATATTTATTCTATCGAGGATTTGCGGCAGTTGGTCTATTCATTGAAAGAAGCTACCAATTATAAAAAGCCTGTTATTGTAAAGGTGGCAGCTGTCCACAATATCGCCGCTATAGCCAGCGGCATCGCCCGCAGTGGTGCTGATATCATTGCCATTGACGGCTTCCGGGGCGGCACCGGAGCCGCCCCAACCCGTATTCGTGACAATGTGGGAATTCCTATTGAACTTGCATTGGCTGCTGTGGATCAGCGTCTGCGTGACGAGGGGATCAGAAATCATGTTTCTCTAATCGTCGGTGGCAGCATTCGCTCTTCCGCAGATGTGATCAAGGCTATCGCGCTGGGAGCGGATGCCTGCTACATCGGGACAGCTGCTTTGCTTGCTCTGGGATGTCACCTGTGCAGAACCTGCCAGACCGGAAAATGCAACTGGGGAATCGCCACCCAGGACCCGGAACTGGTCAAACGGCTTGATATCGACGCAGGAAGTCAGAGACTCATCAATCTGATGACTGCATGGAAGCATGAAATCAAGGAGATGATGGGCGGTATGGGCATCAACTCTATTGAAGCACTGAAAGGCAATCGCCTGATGCTGTGCGGTATAGGTATGACTGATAGAGAGCTTGATATCCTCGGAATTTTTCATGCTGGAGAATGAATCTATATAGAAAACTGTTTGGAGGTGTGATATAATGACCCATATTGATGCATCTCAAATGGAATATCAACAGTTAAACGCGGAGATCCAAAGCTGTCCTGGGGATATTTCGATTAGCGGATGCAGGGGACAGAGATTCATCGGCGCAGGGCTGGAGCACAGCCACATTAATATATCGGGAACCCCCGGAAATGCTCTGGGCGCATATCTGAACGGCGCCTGCATTGAAGTTTATGGAAATGCGCAGGACGCCGTTGGAGATACTATGAACGCAGGCAGGATCATCGTCCACGGCAGCATCGGAGATGCCGCAGGCTATGCAATGCGGGGCGGCGAAATCTATGTTGAGGGCAATGCTGGTTACCGTGCTGGTATCCACATGAAAGCTTACGGTGACAAACTGCCCGTTATGGTGATAGGCGGCAAGGCTGGGAGCTTTCTTGGCGAGTATCAAGCAGGCGGAGTCATTATCGTTTTGGGACTGACTGAGAGCAACCGTCCCATTGTCAGCAATTTTCCTTGCACCGGTATGCATGGAGGCAAGCTCTACCTTCGTTCCAACTGCAAGGATCTCCTGCTCCCCAGACAGGTGACGGCGCAGTCTGCCACCGCTGGAGATCTGGCTGAAATAAGTAGATATTTACACACATACTGCCAGCTTTTTGGCGGTAGCTGTGAGGATCTTCTGCAATCTACTTTTACCGTCATAACACCGGATAGTCAAAATCCATACAAACAAATGTATGTCTTGAATTAAAAGAAAGCAGGTGACGCCGTGAAATACACGCCGAAAGAAGTGATGCAGTTTGTGCAGGAAGAAGAAGTCAAATTCATCCGACTGGCATTCTGCGATGTCTATGGAAAGCAGCACAATGTTGCCATCATGCCCAGTGAGCTCAAGCGCGCCTTTGAATTCGGCATCGCCATTGATGCTTCGGCGATTGATGAATTTGGCGGAGAGATCCGTTCTGACCTGCTGCTGCACCCCGATGCCGCTACATTGATCCAACTCCCATGGAGGCCAGAGCAGGGTAAGGTCGTGCGAATGTTTTGCGACATCTCCTATCCCAATGGCAGAGTGTTTGAGCGCGACACCCGCAGCATTCTGAAAAAGGCTGTAGCCTATGCCGCGGAGCAGGGATACTCCTTTGCCTTTGGCGCTGAAATGGAGTTCTATCTTTTTAAGGTGGACGAAAACGGCGAGCCTACCAAGATCCCCTATGACCATGCCGGTTATATGGATATTGCACCGGATGATAAGGGCGAAAACATTCGCCGCGAGATTTGTCTGATGTTGGAACGGATGGGCATTTGTCCGGAGACTTCTCATCATGAGAGCGGTCCGGGTCAGAACGAAATTGACTTCCGCTACTCCGATCCACTCACTGCGGCGGACAATGCCATTACCTTTAACGCTGTCGTTCGCACTGTGGCCGCTCAGAACGGGCTTTGCGCCAATTTTTCTCCCAAACCTTTGTCTGACTGGGACGGAAACGGTATGCACATCAACATTTCTGCCAAAGGGGATGGAAAGCCCGACCCGCTGCCCTGTGTGATTGCGGGCATCCTTGAAAAAATCGAGGAAATGACCCTGTTCCTGAACCCTTGCGAGGAGTCATACCGACGCCTTGGCCATGATAAGGCTCCCCGCTATGTGACATGGTCTGCGGAAAACCGCTCCCAGCTCATCCGAATCCCGGCGGCAGTCGGTGAATACCGCCGTGCAGAACTGCGATCTGCGGACCCGATGACCAATCCGTATATTGCCTATGCACTGCTGATTTATGCGGGCCTGTATGGGATCGAGCACGAACTGAACCTGCTTCCTGCCTCTGATTTCAACATTTACACCGCATCTGCTGAAGCATTGGCTGCGTTCCGGAAAATCCCCGGCTCCCTATATGAAGCTGCGGCGATCTCCAGTGCCAGCACGTTTATCAAAGACCATCTTCCCGAGTCTGTGATCTCCGCATACAATCACAGATAATCTATTCACCGCTGATAAGGCAGAAAGGAGGGGAGCTTGTGGTCTTCCAGGAACGAACTTATAGCGTGTTGATCGTCACTGCTTCAGATAGCTTCGTGAGAAGTGTCATGCCGCTGCTCCCCGTGACAGACTATTGGCCGGTCACTACTGCACGGAGCGTCGGTGAGGCTCGCCGCAGAATCGTGGAAACGGACTTTGATATCGTGCTGATCAACGCCCCGCTTCCGGACGATTTTGGGATGCGGCTTGCCATCGATATCTGCACCAACAGTGGGGCAGGCGTTTTGCTGATGGTGAAGAATGACCTTTTTAATGACATCTATGCCAAGGTAGTCGGCTATGGCGTGATCACGCTGTCCAAGCCTACCAATCTGCAGATAGTGGCGCAGAATCTGCGCATCCTTTGCGCAACCAGAGAGCGTATGCGCCAGATGGAGGCAAAGCAGGCAACGGTTGAGGAAAAGATTGAGGAGATCCGCCTTGTCAACCGTGCCAAATGGCTGCTCATTGAATGTTTGAGCATGACAGAGCCGGAGGCGCATCGCTACATAGAAAAGCAGTCTATGGACGAGCGCATCTCCAAGCGCGGGGTCGCAGAGAATATAATTAAAACATATAAATAGCAAACTATACGAAGAACGGCCGCATCTTGTGGCAGCTCTTTCTTCGGCCTGGAGTGCGATATCTACACGATATCTGTTGAAAGGACTCCGTGATATTTCTTGTGCTAATCTTAAACACGCAAATCACACGCATTATGTGAAAACCCTAATTGACAAATCGCGATTTATTGCAGTATAATACCAAGTGTTGAACGAAGGCG
The DNA here is from genome assembly GCA_910586875.1 of uncultured Anaerotruncus sp. Lineage (GTDB taxonomy): Bacteria > Bacillota > Clostridia > Oscillospirales > Ruminococcaceae > Anaerotruncus. Next base: position 12,471 of record CAJUJI010000054.1, read on the forward strand.
TTCATCAAGGGACTTTTGTCCCCTGATGGGTGCCTTCGTCTTTTTTGTAAGTTTTTCACGGGAGGCAGGTATATGACAAAATATATTTTCGTGACTGGCGGTGTGGTATCCGGATTGGGTAAAGGTATTACGGCGGCATCCTTGGGACGGCTGCTAAAGGCACGGGGGCTGAAAGTAACAGCACAGAAGCTGGACCCCTATATCAATGTTGACCCCGGCACAATGAGTCCCTATCAGCACGGCGAGGTCTATGTGACCGAGGATGGAGCAGAAACCGATCTTGATCTGGGTCATTACGAGCGTTTCATTGACGAGGACTTGAACAAATACTCCAATCTGACCACCGGTAAGGTGTATTCCAATGTCATCTCCAAGGAGCGCAGGGGCGAATATCTGGGCACCACGGTACAGACCATTCCTCACATCACTGATGAGATCAAACGCTTTATTTATAACGTCGGGAGCAGAGCCAAAGCCGATGTGGTCATCACGGAGATTGGCGGCACCATCGGCGATATTGAAAGTCAGCCTTTTATTGAGGCCATCCGTCAGGTGGGCCATGAAGTGGGCAGGGAGAATGCTCTGTATATCCACGTCACGCTGGTTCCCTATCTGAAAGCCTCCGGCGAACACAAATCCAAGCCCACCCAGCACTCCGTAAAAGAACTTCAGGGCATGGGTATCACACCCGATATCATCGTCCTGCGCTGTGATGAACCCATCACAGACAAGAGTATCTTCCGCAAAATCGCCAATTTCTGCAATGTGAAGCCAGACTGTGTCATCGAAAATCTGACCCTCCCCGTACTTTATGAGGCACCGCTGTTTCTGGAAAAGGCGCAGCTTTCCTCCGTGGTCTGCCGGGAACTGCATTTGACTGCCCCAGAGCCTGATCTGAGCGAGTGGAAGACCATGGTCGCAGCAATCAAGAGTTGCAGCAAAACCGTTACCATCGGACTTGTGGGCAAGTATGTACAGCTCCACGATGCCTATCTCTCCGTAACCGAGGCCCTGCGTCATGCGGGGTTTGCACTTGACTCCATGATCGACATTCGGTGGATCGACTCTGAAACCATCACAGAGGAAACGAAAGATGGCATTCTATCCGGTCTGGATGGGATTATAATCCCCGGCGGCTTCGGCGACCGTGGCATTGAGGGCATGATCCTGGCGGCACAGTATGCAAGAGAAAACAACATTTCTTATTTTGGCATCTGCCTTGGAATGCAGATTGCCGTGATTGAATACGCCCGCCATGTGCTTGGTATTGCAGATGCAAACTCCGGCGAGTTTGCTCCAGAAGGAAACTATAAGGTCATCGACTTCATGCCCGGTCAGAGCGATGAGGTCGATAAGGGTGGCACCCTCCGTTTGGGTAGTTATCCCTGTGCGGTTGCCAAAGGGACGACTATGGAACAGTGCTATGGTCAGACATTGATCCATGAGCGTCACCGTCACCGCTACGAGTTCAACGACGATTACCGACTGCCGCTCCAAAAAGCAGGATTGACTCTCAGTGGTCTGTCTCCGGACGGCAGATTAGTAGAAACGGTGGAGCTGTCTGACCGTACATTCTATGTGGGTGTCCAGTATCACCCGGAATTTAAGAGCCGTCCTAACCGGCCACACCCGCTTTTTAAGGGCTTTATTGCCGCAGCACTGGAGGGTCGGCAATGATGGATATGGGTTATACCGGTGTCCATTACGAGGATGGCGCACAGATCCGTCATTGCGCCATTGAAAATGGGATTACCATGCTGACCAGTCTGGACACAGTGAAGGTGCCTCTGGATGTGCTGGAGGAAACCACTATGTCCAATATTCGTGAGTTGTTTTTGGCGGCAGAAGCTGGGAACATGTAGACGGTATCGGTAAACATGGGAACAGCCGTCTGCAAAGTGCTGATGCCATTGACAATCGGCGACAGGAGCATGACATGAAAGTAGGTTCTCCGGTGGAGCTTGCGATAACATCATTAGCATTATCATGCCTTGTGCTTCCAGACGGAACTATAGCCAGTATATAGAGGATGGCATAACAGTTGCCAAACAGTATCACATCGAACCCCGCACTGTTGATTTGACCCCTGTGCGTGAGACTGCCGTGCAGTAGATTTCTGTCGCAGCAGACCTCAATCAGCTGCTCTGACGAACCTCGCGCCCTGACTTCGGATGCTTACACTTTACGCTGTCGCCGCCAGCGAAGACCGCCTGGTCGCAGATACCAGCAATCGTAGCGAAGCCTATGTGGGCTACTTTACCAAGTGGAGTGATGGTGCCCATGATTTCAATTTTATTTCTGGTCTGACAGTAACAGAAATCTATGTGTTTAAACGCCTGTCTACCAATTCAGCCATAGAAGTCATTCGTCCTCAAATAGACAATTTTGAGGCATCTTACTATGATGCGGAGCCTACAATCCTTTAATGTTGGCAGCATTCTATGGTATGCGGAGAAGTGAGGTACTTGGCTTGCGATGGAAGTCGATCGACTTCAGAAACAAAAAGATTACGATCAGCCATACTGTATCACGTCTGAAGTTTAATGGACAGACACAGATGATAGCTAAGAACAAAACAAAGAATAAATATAGTTTTCGCACATTTCTTCTGATCCCTTAAGTGAAACAAGCACTTTTGAAGACCAAAGATGTGCAAAAATATAACTAGAAGCACTGTAAAGAAGCCTACGACACAAGATATCTCGAATATGTATGTGTGGATGAAATGGGGCCCTACTCAATCCAGACAGAGTTTCTCGTGGATTTACTGAGCATCTGAAAAAGCACGGATTCCCGCATATTCGTTATCATGATTTGAGACACACCTTTGCGACACGGGGGATTGAGAGCGGCATGGATATTTTGGTGCTGTCCAAAATTCTGGGCCACGCGAATCCGGAGACAACGCTGAAACTGTATGGGCACATTTTAGCGGATCACAAACGCAGCAGTATGCAAAAGGTTGGAAAGCTCTATTCCAGTTTGGTGGGGGAGCCGGAGGTGCCGGAAATGGAAGAAGAAGCCCCTCGCATGAGAATGTGAGCAAAAATCGCTGTCAAATTGGTCGTCAGAAGTTCGCGTTGGAAGAGGAGGGGCTACATGGAAAAACAACCATTTGTGGGGTATTTTTGAGGGAAAAGCGGAAAATGACTATCAAACGTGACTGTTAGCGGAAGCTTGACAGTGATGCAGGGAAAAAGAAAAACGCCTCAACCGGTATGATTGAGGCGTTTGTGATGGTTGCGGAGGCAGGATTTGAACCTGCGGCCTTCGGGTTATGAGCCCGACGAGCTACCGAACTGCTCCACCCCGCGATATTGAATTTTTATGCACTGACTATGAATTTGGTTCGTCAGGTTATGAGCTCGTATAAGAATGTCCATTGTGTTCATCTGGTACGAATATGTCGCATTTTTGCGACATATTGGACAACCTTCGTCGGGGGTTGTCCGATTGTGTCCATTATGTCCTGTTGTGTCCGTCGTCAAAAAATGACTGTCAGCTTTCAGCAGGGATTTTGCGCCCTTTTGCTGAAGTTCACAAAAAGTTTACAAATCATCGGGCAACCAGCCGGACGATTTCAGAAATTTAAGAAAAAATAAAGGGAAAAAGGAGTATTTCTTATGGATAATTCTATCTTGAAAAACACGACACAAATCGCCAATATCAACTATCTAGCGGTAACAGAATCAGAGCAGATTTGGGCATCTATTTGGGAGGATGATCAGGACCCATATCCGTTTTATCTGATGTGGCTGATTGGAATGGTTGAACGACTGGAAAAAGTGGGGGATGAGAATGGTGTTGCGATTATGCTGTCCACATTATATGAATCGCTAAAGATGGAGATACCATCAATTTTACCACAACTTGTGAGAGAACATAGGGTTGTAGACTTTGCAAGAGAACTTATGTTGGATTTATTGGATTTGGCAGATATAGGGTATGATACAACAACATAAGAAAAGCGAACTAAGAAGCACCTTGCATATACAAGG
>CAJUJI010000055.1 GCA_910586875.1 uncultured Anaerotruncus sp.
ATCTTATGCCGAATCAAACATTACAGGTGCGCAATCTGACCCTTTGTGCCCTATTTGCAGCTCTAACTGCGATTTGCTCACAAATTGCAATCCCCATTCCCCCCATTCCGATCAATCTTGCGCTGTTGTCGGTATATCTGTCCGGCGCGCTGCTTGGAGCTCGGCTAGGTGCGCTCAGCCAGCTTGTTTTCATGCTGGTTGGCGCGGTTGGAATGCCGGTATTCTCCGGCTTTCGGGGCGGTATCGCGGTGCTTGTAGGCCCTACAGGGGGATACATCATCGGGTATTTGGCCGCTGCATGGATTATTGGCTTTATTTGTGAAAAGTGGGGCTGCAATTTTTATAAGTTAGTGATCGCTATTTTAATTGGCACCGCTGTCTGCTATGCCTTTGGAACCGCCTGGTTTGTAGTGCTCACCGGCAAAACACTGGTAGCGGCACTGGGTGCGTGTGTGCTCCCCTTCCTTCCTGGAGATGCTGCCAAAACGATCGCCGCTGCTGCAATTGTACCCGCTATCGCCAAGGCTCGAGTAAAGATGCCTGCCGCAGAGGAATCCTAACATACACAGGCCTGTTTCTACTTATAAAGTAAAAGCCCCCTAGGGGGCTTTTCTTTTTGCAAAATTGTTTATTGAAAAACCGGCTGTAGTTGCTTTCCCTGTTGCGCTGCCTCCAAGGTGTCATCCAAAAGCTGAAAATGCGCCACCAATGATGCTGGTTTCCCTTGGGGATCGTCCTGCGACATCGGCACCAGGTAAACATTTTTTGCATTCATCAGCACACCGATATTGCGCGCCGACGCCCCCAGCGCATCGTTGGTGGAAATTGCCAGCACCAACGGGTTACCGTTTCGCAGGCTTGCTTTACAGGCCATTGTGACACCGGTATCTGTAATTCCATTCGCCAGCTTGCCCAGCGTATTCCCCGTGCAAGGCACCACCGCCATCAGATCCAGCAGATTTCGCGGGCCTATCGGCTCCACCTGCTCAATGGTATGCCAGACCTTTCTCTTGCAGGCGGTCTCAATCCGCGCAATCCAATCAGCAGCCTTTCCAAAGCGGTTATCCGACACATACCCAATCGGGGAAAGGATGGGAAACACCTCATATTTTTCGGTGAGTTGCTCCAAAATTGGCACAACCTTTGCCCATGTACAGAAGGAGCCCGTCAGCGCAAACCCCAATTTTTTCTTTTCCATTACTGCACCTCCTGTTCTGATAAGCAGTTATAAATCGTTTGTAAAATAATATCTCCCGCTGAAATTGGTGCAGTTTTTCCTGGAAGTGAGAGCGCCCAAATCGTCTTGCAGCCCAATTCCTTGGCTGCTTGCAGGTCGATCCCGCCCGGGCGGGACGCCAAATCCAACAGGAGCGTATCCTTTGGAACACCTTCCAGCACCGAACGTGTAAACAGTTGCGCTGGCACTGTGTTGATGATCAGCTGTGCATCTGCGACGGCAGTGGGCAGTTGGCTGATATGTACGGCTTTTCCGCCCTCCTCCTCGATCATCGCCAGATCCCCATATTTGCGGGCGGCAACGGTAAGCTGTACATTTAACCCGTTTAAAATACGCATGAGCGCCTTTGCAATCCGCCCATGTCCCACCAACAAACATTGTAACCCAAACATCGAAACCGGCAGTTCCTCCATTGCGATCGCAACCGCGCCCTCCGCAGTGATAATCGCATTTTTGACCGCCAGTTCCTCCCGCTTTAGATAATCGGTCAACTGCAAATGATTTTGCTGTGCAAGCTGACCTGCTGTTGCGCCAACCCGACCGGCAAAAACCGCTGCGTCTGGCCGAATGGCAGAAAAGCAATCTGAAATTGTTGCCTTTTGTGTGGAAAAGGGCGTGTTCACCGTTTGCTCATCGGTGCTCAGCGGCAACGGGAAGATCACCACATCACATAGCGGCAGCACCTGTGCAAACGGTTGCGAGCAGGCCAGGCCCTCCATCAGCAGTTCGTTTTCCTCCATCAGCAGTGCATAGACGGTATTTCCCTCCTGTGCAAGCCGGTTGGCGATGCGCACCTGGCGCAAATCTCCGCCAACGACCGCAAACGTTTTATATGGAATCATAAAATAACCCCCATAGGATTGATACAAGATGGTATGCACTATCCTATGAGGGAAAAGCTGTCCGCGTGATTCTCGCACACAGCTGGTATTTTATTGTTTGGCTTTCTCAGCGGCGCGCCGTTGCTGCATCTGCTTGACCGCCAAGCGCCGCCGCGCAGCCTCCATCCGCTTGGCGTTGACCGCCTCCTTGTGTTTTCGCTGGCGTTCCTTGACATCCTGCATAAGCTGCGCCAGCAGGTGGATAATCCAGTAAAGCAGGAGGGGTACCGCAATCACAATCGCCACATATGGCAGCGCTGCAAGCACCTTTTCTGCAAAGGCATCCAACCTTGCGGCCCAACGTTCGCGGCGCTGCGCTGCCGCATCGATCACCACCGGCGCAGGCGCCAATGTTGTTGGAAAACGCCCCAATTCCAGATCGGTCATATACGCGCCCGCCCATGCTGGCGCTTTCGCTGTCACATAGCCTGTCCCGTCCTGCGAATCCATATGTACCTCTAGCTGCAAATCCTCCGGCTGCACCGCCTTGGGCAACAACACCGTCATCTCTCCCGCAGGCTTCAAAATTCCCTCTGAGAGCGCCACAGCCGGAACCTGCTCAGGGGAAAGGGTTACACGCCGAAACTGTTCAAATCCGTAGTCCAACAGCGCCGTTGAGTCTACAAACTCCCCGTCCGCCACGCCGGAAGGTTTCATCACCACGCAGATTAGTGTAATTCCATTGCGCTGCGCCACCGTAATCAACGTGTGGCCCGCTTCCTCTGTCCAGCCGGTTTTCCCCGCAAAAGCGCCTGGATAGGGATCCTGTCCATTGAACATGTATTGTTTATTGAGCAGCCGTCTGGTTCCCTCCTGTTTATTGGTGGGTGGAATTTCATAAAGCTTACAGCCTGCAAGCGCGCGAAATTGTGGGTAAGCATATGCGGCCCGTGTGAACAGCGCCATATCATATGCGGTCGTGTAATGGTCCGGTTCCGGCAGGCCATGCGGATTGGTAAAGTGACTGCCACCTGCACCCAATGCCTGCGCTTTTTGGTTCATCTGCTCGGCAAACGCCCGCACAGAGCCGCTTAAATGCACTGCAATCGCGCTTGCAGCATCGTTGGCCGATTCTACCATCATCGCATAGGTCAGCTGTTCCAGCGTCAACTGCTCATCATAGGTCAGCGCAATATGGGTTGCAACCGCTGGCATGGTGTCCACCGCCTCGGCGGTGACGGTCACAAGATCGGCCGGATTGCCCTGCTCCATTGCCAACAGCAGCGTGACCATTTTAGTCAGGCTTGCCGGATACATCCGCCGGTGCATCTCCTTACCCCATAGCACCTGTCCAGTATCCGCATCCATCAAAACCGCAGTCTGTGCGTACAGCGCTGGCGGCTCCAACGGATCAAGCGCCGGTTCTGCTGCGGGAACTGGAAGCACCAAAAGCGCTGCCGCCAGCAGGACTATCAAAATTTTAGGGAGGGGAAAGCGCATCAAACCAGCCTCTCTAGCTTATTTTTATTGACGTTATCATAGCACAACTGCCGATAAAATGCAAACCGGAAAGGGGGCTTTCCTTCCTGCAAAAGCCCCCTTCTGTCTAAACATGTGCACCTCACGACGTTTTCTCCCGCGCAGACGGCCAGGGCGCCACCCTGATCTCTGCCACCCTTGAAACTGCGGCACAGGGATTATCCATGCTTGAGCATCAATTTTGCGCATTTATATACATCACCACAGCCCAAGGTGATTACCAGATCCCCGCTTTCTGCATGGGCCATCACATATGCAGCAATCTCCTCAAACTCCGGAAACCAAACCGAACCAGGAATTTTTTCCGCCAGCTGGCTGGTATAGACGCCATCGGTATTCTTTTCCCGACTACCCATAATTTCTGACATCACAACATAATCCGCCAGGGAAAGCGCCTTGGCAAAATCGTCCATCAGCAGCTTGGTACGGGAGTAGGTAAACGGCTGGAACACCGCCCAGATCTTTCGGAAGCCCAATCCACGCGCGGCTTTGAGCGTTGCGGTCAGCTCTGTGGGATGGTGTGCATAATCATCCGCGATGGTGACGCCGTTCACCTTTCCGAGCACCTCGAACCGGCGGCCTGCACCATGAAACGCCTCGATGCCCTCCCGCACCAACCCAATGGAGCATTTTGTCTGCATCGCCGCCGCGAACGCTGCCAGCGCATTATAAACATTATGCCGCCCAGGCACGTTTACAGTCAGCTTTCCCAATAGCGTACCCTCACAGCGCACATCAAAGGTAAGCTGGGCGCCCTTCATCCGGATATTTTCCGCAACATAATCATTCTGGGGGCCTATCCCAAATGTGATGATCTGCTTGCCTTCCACACCGGCAACCGCCTTCATTGCGTTGGCATCATCGCCGTTGACGATAACCGTCCGGCTGGTCATCTGCGCAAATTTATGGAATGAGCGGATGATATTTTCAAGAGTGCCAAAATATTCCAAATGATCCGCGTCGACGTTCAGGATCACCGAAACATCCGGTGCGAGCTGGAGAAAATGGTCGTTAAACTCACATGCTTCACAAACCATACACTCCCCCTTGCCAACCCGCCCGTTGCCACCGATCAGCGGCAGCTTGCCGCCGATCACAGCGGTAGGGTCCACACCGGCGTGCATCAGCGCTTGGGTGAGCATTGCAGTGGTGGTGGTTTTCCCATGGGTCCCGCTGATGCAGATACAATCCGGATACAAGCCGGTCAGGTAGCCCAACACCTCTGCGCGCTCGGCCACCGGCACTCCAGAGGCTCGCGCTGCTATCAGCTCCGGGTTATCCTCCATAATGGCGGCGGTGTAAACGATAAAATCGGCTCCTTCGATATTTTCCGCCCGCTGCCCTAGATGAACAGGAATGCCAATCTTCTGTTCCAGCGTCAGAGTATCCGTCTGGTTGTTATCCGAACCGGTGATGGTATACCCCTGGTCATGCAAAATCTCCACAATCGGAAACATCCCCGAACCGCCAATGCCAATAAAATGGATATGCTTTGCCTGCTTAAAAAGATTGCTGTCAAACATCTGCTTTCCACTCCCAATTTACGTTTACTATGGGGCCGGTCATAAACAACCGCTATTTTCAAGCGATAGACAGCGCCCGCTCTCGAGATCTCGTAGCCGGGCGCCACCTTTCGCGGCTTTAAACAGCAAAGCCATTCAAACTGTGCTGATAATACCTTATGTAGTATAGGCTAATTTTGTGAAAAATTCAATAGAAACCCAGTTTCATGTATAACTTTTGGAAATATGACGAAACTATTCCCAGACAGAGGTTTCCGTTCACACGGCAGCCTCACATTGACCCAACGCAAGGAGGAAATCGTTCTGCTATGACCATCACTGATATTAAAATTCGCCGCACCTACCAAGACAGCCGTCTGCGGGCGCTGGTATCCATCACAATCGATGGGGAGCTTGCCATCCATGATATCAAGGTAATCGAGGGACCGGAGCGGCTATTTGTTGCAATGCCCAGCCGTCGGGACGACAACGGCGTTTTTCGAGATATTGCACATCCTATCACCTCCGAGGCGCGCCAGCGCATTGAAGGCGGCATTCTAAACGCCTATCACGAGCATCTTGCAGCCCAACAGGAGGCCGGTGGCAGCTAACCGCTAGGCTTGCCTTTTAAAAATATCGTATGGGTTGGTCATTCCAATGACCTGTTCCTCATCGCTGGCACTGCCTCGATAGAGCATAATGCCTTCACCGCCCAAATCAAACCGCAGCTCACGTACATCGTCACCTATAAACCCGTCAAAGTCCACCTCATCTACGATAATTTCCAGGCTGCTGCCCTGTACGGTGTAGCTGCCCTCCATATGCCCCATATGCGTCAGCAGGTTGACGGTGAAGCAGCAGGTCTGGTCTTCCCGCAGGCTCAAGGTCGGATAGTTGCGCGGATCAACCCCCTCCGCCGCAAACACATAGTCTCCCGCCAGCGCCGCATAATCTACCTGCTCCCGTAAAGCAGTGGATGTCTCTTTTTGCGATGTCCGTCCTCCCTTTGTCGCTGTGGAACGCGCGGTACAGCCATACAGCAGCCCCACAGCCAACACAACCACCAACAGCCATATTCCCCTGTTTTTCAATGTTGTCATCTCCCAAGCCCGCTAAATTTTCTGTAGATACCTTTTGCGGTTTTCAATTCGCGTGAATTCAGCTACTACTTTTAGAACCCTACTTTCATTATACCGGCTTGTCCACCCAATTTCAATCATTTTGACAGCTGGATTATCCGGCCGCATCTATTGCAGCCCTCAAATAACGATGTTCGCATGAAAACAATTTAGGCACCAACGAAAGGTATCATTCCAGCACTATACTTCATAAAATAGGTTACTTGCATCTTTGGGCTGGTTTTGTTATAATCTAACCTAGTAGAAAGGGGGAAGCTGTAAAAAAATTGTAAATTAGGAAGGAGGAGCGAACACAGAAAGCTACAAATGATAAGCGCCAGAACCGCCATTGCGGTTGACGAGGTGAGAGGTTCATCGAAAATTCGGCGGGTGCCTCTCCGTTTTACTTCCAAACGCAGCCGTCCTGAAAACTTTCGGGTAACCGAATCGACAGACAGAACGGCAGGAAGTTCAAATTTGTTTTTCAAATACCTTTCCGTTCCCGCGCGGCCGGATGAGGACTTTTTTACATACATTTTTTGCCGCGCGGAGAAAGACAGGTTTATTATGTGCGGAATTGTCGGTTACACCGGCAGCAGACAGGCTGCCAGTGTTCTTTTTGATGCTCTTTCTAGCTTGGAATACCGCGGCTATGACTCGGCAGGAATCTCCCTTTTTACCGATGCGGGCATCGCCACGATCAAATCACAGGGACGTTTGCAAAATCTTGTGGAGAAGATGCAGCAAGCACAGCCTGCCGCTGCCAGCTGCGGCATCGGACACACCCGCTGGGCGACCCACGGCGAGCCTTCGGATTTGAACGCCCATCCACATGCTACAGAAAAGCTCTCGCTTGTTCATAATGGCATCATCGAAAACTATCAGCAGCTACGCCAAAAGCTGACCATGCAGGGCTATACCTTCCTTTCGCGCACCGACACCGAGGTCGCTGCAAAGCTGCTGGACTCGCTTTATGAGGGCGACCCGATTGCCGCAATCTGCAAGGCGCAGACGCTTTTGGAGGGTTCCTTTGCATTTGCCATCCTGTTTGCAGACCAGCCTCAAACGGTCTATGCTGTGCGGCGTGGCAGTCCGCTGATTGCCGCTATGGGCAAGCAAGAGAGCTTTGTCGCCTCCGATGTCCCCGCAATTCTCCCCTATACCCGTGACTATATTCTATTGGAGGAGGGACAGGTTGCAGCAGTAAGTCCAGGCAATGTTGAAATTTACAATGCTGAAGGGGAGCCGGTTGCATTTGAGCTGCACACCGCTACCTGGTCGGTGGAGCAGGCGCAGAAGGGCGGCTATGATTACTTCATGCGCAAGGAAATCTGCGAACAGCCGGAAGCGCTTTTGCACACCATCCACCCCCGCATCGCTGATGGCCTGCCCTCGTTCGAGCAGGATGGCATTCCTGACGCATTTTGGAAGGGCTTCAACCGTATTTCTATCGTCGCCTGTGGCACCGCAATGCACGCCGGAATGGTCGGCCGGATTTTGATAGAACGGCTGGCGCGCATCCCAGTTGAATGTGACATTGCCTCGGAATTTCGGTACCGCAATCCCATTTTAACAAAGGATACCCTGGTTTTGCTGATCTCGCAATCCGGTGAAACCGCAGATACCCTGGCAGCGCTGCGTTTGGCGCGTCAGTGTGGTGCAACCACCCTGGCTGTCGTAAATGTGACCGGTTCCTCCATCGCGCGGGAGGCGGATTATGTCATTCATACCTACGCCGGGCCGGAAATCGCGGTCGCTTCCACCAAAGCTTATTCTGTCCAGCTGTCGGTGATGTACATGGTTGCGTTTAAGCTGGCGGTCGCCTCCGGTCAGCTTACAGCCGACCAATGCCGCACGCTGACCGCCAGCCTGCTGCAAGCGGTAGACGCTACCAAACAAGCGCTCGCATTGGACGCAGAGATTGAAGGGTATGTCAAACGCTACAAAACCCTTAAAGATTTGTTCTTTTTAGGACGCGGGCTGGATTATGCGCTCTCGATGGAGGGCTCGCTCAAGCTCAAAGAGATCAGCTATATTCATTGTGAAGCCTATGCAGCAGGTGAGTTAAAGCATGGCACCATCTCACTGATTACAGAAAATGTGCCGGTCGTCGCGGTCGCTACCCAGCAGGCATTGCTGGCTAAAACGGTCAGCAATATAAAAGAGGTCCGCAGCCGTGGCGCAGATGTGTTGCTCATCTGCAAAGAAGGGTTTGATATCGACCCCGAGGTCTATGGAAAACGTTTGGAGCTGCCCGCATTGGATGATTTGTTTATGCCACTGCCTGGCGTGGTGGTGCTCCAGTTGATTGCCTATCATACCGCCGTTCTGCGGGGCTGTGATGTGGATAAACCACGCAATCTCGCAAAGTCTGTCACGGTTGAATAATCCTATTACCATTCACGGCAAAGCTATTGAGATTTGAGATACGCTGGGAAAATCAACCCATATAACATAAGGAGGAATTTTTATGCCAACTTTCTCACAGATAACACCCGAGGATTTCCAGAAAAGCCCGTTTCAAATGATTGGAAAGGATTGGATGCTTGTCACCGCAGAGCACGCCGGAAAGGTCAATACCATGACCGCTTCCTGGGGCGGCTTAGGGGTCATGTGGGGAAAAAATGTTGCGTTTGTCGTAATCCGCCCGCAGCGCTATACCAAGGAATTCGTCGACGCAGCTGGATGCTTTTCCCTTTCGGTGCTCGATTCTTCCATGCGCCAGCAGCTAAATTATCTGGGGACTGTATCCGGCCGAGACGAGGACAAAATTGCGCATACCGGCCTTACAGTTTTGCATGATGACGGCATCCCTTACTTTGCCCAGGCAAACACCGTGCTGCTTTGCCGGACCCTGTACACACAACCATATCATCCGGAAGGCTTCTTAGCACAAGAGCTGGATGAAAAATGGTATTCCGCGAAAGATTATCACACCATGTATATCGCTGAAATCGAAAAAATCCTTGTAAAATAATCATTTTATCCAAAAGAGCCTGGACAATTGTCCAGGCTCTTTTTTGTCAGCAGATTTCAATTTGACAGGCGCGCATAGCATCCAAGGCGGTTTGATGGCTTTGTAAGGTCACACCAGCGCAGCAGCTTGCATCCACCGAAATTGGCACCTCTGGCAAGAATGCCTTGAGCAGCATCGCATTGGAAATCACACAGATATCGGTGCACAATCCAATCAGCTCCACCGATTCCAATGGTTGCTTTTGGTGTTCCTCTGCAAGCGTCTGTGCCAGCTCAACCGAGCCAAAGCAGCCCTTGTCAAACACACGCGCAGTCTCCACATCGCACACCTGCGCCAGCTCCTTACAGATCTGCCAGCCCTCACTATCCTTGATACAGTGCTCTATTGGCAGATTGCGGCCCTCCTGGGTTTGCAGATAATTCTGCCGATGGGTGTCACGGGTAAACAGAACCTCCCCCTTAAAGCGGCGAATTTTCTCTGCCACCTGTAGTACGATGGCCTGTGCCGCCGCTGATCCCAGACTTCCAGTGATGAAGTCGTTTTGCATATCTACTACAATCAAATATCGTTTTCCCATTTTCTACCTTTTAATTCGAGAAGCGGTTGTTGTTCTTGTCATAATGGTAGCCGATATCCGCTAGCTTCTTGCACAGCTCTTTGGGATCTAGCCCAAACTTTTCACAAAGCGCTTCCAATGTAGGGTAAAAATCCCGCAATTGTGTGTTGACAAAGCTCAGCAAAATTGCCGGATCGCTTGGTACTTTGTTCAGTAGATCACTTGGTATTTTTGGTAGCTGCATTTCAGATCTCTCCCTCTCTATTTTTATTTTTTTAACCCTTATTCATTCAGCGAAACGCCATCATCCCCATCATTGTGCCAGGTAATAAAGGCAGGCGGCTTTCGGTAGTGCTCGAAATAATCCAACGCCTGTTTTACCTGCTCAAGTGGCAGCGTCCACGCTACAGGGTAATCATCCATCTGCCCATTATCAAGCAAAAACTCCAGCTGGCCTTCTGTGCCTTGATCGTCTGGATTGCGGGAGCTAAAACCTGCATCGCCTTCCTCCCGCAGATACATCAGCCAGCCACGATCCCCATTGATCAGCGCCATCAATGCTTGTTCGTCGCCGTCACCCTCTATCCAGATTTCCTGATAGCGGGATCCTTCCTTCCACTGTTCCAGCCATTTTTCCATTGGGTTCTCACCTCTCATTGTGCAAGGGCGGTCAAAGCTCGTGACCGCAAACGGCCTGTGTGCTGCGCAAAATCGCATACACTATTGACCTTGCAGTGGTACTGCTGGCTCTGGCAGGCCCTCTAATTCCTCTCGCTTCGGGTCGCGGATGGAAAGCAACTGATAATGCCCTTTTACCCGCAACAGATCATACACCATATATTTTTGTAGCGATTCCGCCTCGCTGCGCCCCTGCGACCAGATATTTGCCGGCGAAATATATCCCACAAACAAGGTATAATGGTCTCCATTTTTGATAACCCTGTCCGCAATATACGGAGTGTATACGCCTGTCATCCCCTCTGCCATTGCATAGTAGGTTTTCCGCTCTTCATCATAAACATAGGTCGTTTCGTAGTCACCGAACGACTGATGCTGCAACTTGACCTCCATCCCGTACACCTGTGCACAGGTAACATCCAAATCGGATGCGGGAATAATCATACGCCCCAAATCGTCCCAGGCGTAGGTGTCCCGTTTCTCACTGAGCATGGTGCTCCACATCGAGGTTTGCAGCAAAAACAAGGGGTCCGCATTCTGCGCATTGTCAAACGGGATCGGGTCAAACATTACGATTGGAACAAGAAATTGTTTAAACTCCTCCTTTTCGCTGGAGTTATCTAAAAAGCCATAGGTCAGCCGCACCAGCAATCCTGCCAGTGTAACCAGTCCCAGCAGCGCAAGCAGGATGAAAAACGCACCCAGCCAAGCGGGAAATTTTTTCTGGTAGCGGCGCAACGACTGCGCAGACGGCTGCATAGGGCCTCTTGCTGTATTGAGTTCTGCCATTGGTTCCTCCCTTTCGTGATAATCAAATAATTTTAGCGGATCTGACCATTCCCGGTCACAATGTATTTGCAGGAGCAAAGTTCATTGAGTCCCATTGGGCCGCGGGTGTGCAGCTTTTGGGTGGAAATTCCAATTTCTGCGCCAAATCCAAATTCGCCGCCATCGGTGAAGCGGGTGGACGCATTGACATAAACCGCCGCCGAATCCAAACGGGTGGTAAAAGCTTGCGCATTGGCAAAATCGTTGGTCAAAATTGCCTCGGAGTGGCCGGTTGAGTAGGTCTGTATATGCTCAATTGCCTCCTCTAACGAGTCCACCACCCGCAATGCCAGAATATAATCGTCATATTCGGTGGCGTAATCCTCCTCTGTAGCAGGAATTGCCTGCGGCAACAGCGCCAAGGTGCGTGCACAGCCGCGCAGCTCCACCTGATGCTCCGCAAGCTTCTGCGCCAGCTTTGGCAGAAATTGTGCTGCCACTGCACGATGGACCAGCACCGTCTCCACCGCATTGCAAACCGACGGACGAGAGGTTTTCGCATTGTCACAGACACACACCGCCATCTCCAAATCAGCACTTTCATCCACATAAATATGGCAGTTGCCAGCGCCGGTTTCTATCACAGGAACGGTCGCATTCTGCACCACCGATTGAATCAGGCCTTTGCCACCGCGTGGAATCAAAACATCCACATAGCCGTTCAAGGTCATCAAATCGGCCGCTGATGCGCGGGTGGTGTCCTCCACCAGCAGAATGCAGTAGGCGGGCAAGCCCTGTGCTTCCAGCGCCTCCCGCATGATGCGCACCAGTTCGGTGTTCGAGTGGATGGCCTCCTTGCCACCCCGCAAAATACAAACATTGGAGGATTTTAAGCAAAGACAGGCTGCGTCCACCGTTACATTCGGGCGCGCCTCATAAATCATGCCGACCACCCCGAGCGGCGTACGTACCTTTTCGATTTTCAGTCCGTTCGGGCGGTTTCCTCCGCCGATCACCTGCCCAATTGGGTCCGGCAGCGCGATCACCTGTTCCACCGCTGCGGCGATCTCCTGTACCCGCGGCTCGTCCAGCCGCAGCCGGTCCTGCATCGAAACCGCCATCCCATTTTCTGCGGCCGCAGCTAAATCACGCGCATTTTCCCGCAGAATTGCAGGGAGCTGCGCACGCAATGCCTGTGCAATTTCGGCAAGCGCCGCATCCTTTTTTTCTGTCGTCTGACAGGCCAACACCCTTGCGGCCTGCTTTGCGCGTTTTCCCAACGCTATCAGCGCATTCATCCTTTGCACCACCCTTTCCAAATTATCCCTTATGCGCAGGGAAATAGGTTCCCAGCGGTTCACCCTCCAACAAATTATAAAGCTTTTTGGGGTTTGCGCCATTCATAATAACCATGTCGATTCCACTTTTTTGCGCAATTTGTGCCGCATAGATTTTTGTGATCATTCCACCGGTGCCGCGATTGCTGCCAGCGCCAGCCGCCATCGCCTCCACCTCTGGGGTCAGCTGGTCAACCTGGTGCAGCAGCTTCGCCTGCGGATTGGTGCGGGGATTGCTGTCATACAGCCCATCAATATCGCTGAGGATAATGAGCAAATCCGCCTCGGTCAATGTGCCAACAACAGCGGATAGCGTATCGTTATCACCAAACTCAATTTCATCGGTGGAAACCGAGTCGTTTTCATTGACAATCGGCACCGTACCCATCTCGAGCAACCGCTGGAAGGTATTTTGCAGATTCTCCTTACGGGTTGGATTGTCTACATCCTCCCTTGTCAATAGAATTTGCGAGGTGATGTGATTGTATTCCGAAAACAGCTTATCGTATGTATACATCAGCTCACACTGTCCAACTGCTGCCGCAGCCTGCTTACCTGGCATATCCGCCGGTTTGCCGGGGAACCCCAGTTTGCCCACACCGATCGCCATCGCGCCCGAGCTGACCAATATAATCTGCCGGCCGCTATTCTGAATGTCCGCCAGCACCTTCACTAAAATTTCTACACAGCGGATATTCAGCATCCCGCTTGCGTGGGTCAAGGTGGATGAGCCTACCTTGACCACAATCCGTTTTGCATTTGAAAAATCCCTCATGCTATTTTTTATCCTTCCAATTCCGGTTTTTCCTCCGGCTCCAATTTTTCCACCCGCAGGCTTAAAATTCGCTGGTCCTCTATCTCCAACACGGTTACGCGCAGATTTTTATAAGCAAATGCCTCCTCTGCCTCTGGGATATGCCCAAGCATTTCGGTCGCCCAGCCGCCAACGGTGTTATATTCACTGTCAAAGTCGCGGTCGTCTACCTCGAGATTTTCCAGCAGCTCATAAACGTTCATGTCCCCGCTTACAAGATAGGTATTTTCGTCGGTGAGCACACATTCATCTACCACCTCGTCGCTTTCATCCCAGATATCCCCTACCAGCTGTTCGAGTACATCCTCCATTGTCACGATGCCCAATGTGCCGCCGTAGTCATCGGTCACAACCGCCAGATGCAGCTTTTTCGCTTTGAGCTCCGCTAACAGCGCGGAAACCTTCATCGTTTTATGCACATACACACAGTCGGTCAGCAGATGCGCCAGACAGTCCTCCTCCTTGCGCACCACCGCTTTCAGCAGGTCTCGCGCCTGCAACACCCCGATGATATTGTCGACCGTCCCGCGATAAACCGGAATACGCGAAAAACGTGCGTCCAGTACCACGTCCAGTGCTTCCTCTATCGTGCTGTCAACATCCAGCGTCACGAGATCCACACGCGGGGTGATGATCTCCTGTACCATAATCTCATCGAATTCAAGCGCGCTGCGCACCAGATCGCTTTCCTGCTCCTCCAAAACGCCTTCCTGCTCAATCGACTCCACAATATATAGCAGCTCTTCCTCTGTAACCGATGGCTGCGCGTGTTCGCTTTGCATCACCTTCAGAGCGCTTTCCTGAATTTTTGCAAAGATAAACACAATCGGCCGCAGCAGCTTCATCAGCAGAAGCAGCAGCCCACTTACTCCTAGCGCGATTTGTTCGCTGTTTTCCTTTGCGACCGTTTTCGGAAGAATTTCGCCGAAAATCAGCACCAGCACGGTCATCACACCCGCTGCAATCGCGGCACCAGAGGGGCCTAGCAGATCGGTTGCCAATACGGTAGCAATCGATGCAGACGCCATATTGACCACATTGTTTCCCACCAAAATGGTAGAAAGCGCGCGGTCAAACTGCTCGGAAATATGCAGCGCCCGCTTCGCGCTGTGGTTGCCCTCCTCCGCGTAATTGCGCAGACGGATTTTGTTCAGCGCAGAAAACGCCATCTCACTTGCAGAAAAGAATGCTGAAAATGCCAGCAAAAGAATCAACGCTAGGTACAATATGCCACTACTCGGACTGTCCAAAAAAGAATCAACCTCCAAATTATATCGTTATTTTGCCGCGACAGCACATAAAATTCTCGCCAGCCTTTTAAAAAGGCGGCACAGTCCCCCACTGCCATCCTTTCAAACGACAAAACCTTTGCTGTTTTGTTGCAGCCATTTTTAGTGTAACACAAACGGGCTGAAAATTCAATTTCAAATTGCGCTGGAAAATCCTTTCCCGCCACCGTTTGAGGCGGATTCAGCCGTTTGTATGCCGCCAGAGCGTCCACAACCTGTTTTTAGGTGGATTTTGCGCGCGGGCGCACTTTCGCAAAGCAGGGACCCGTTTTCACGAGTCCCTGCTGAAAAGGTTCTGTTAGGCCAATTATTTTGCAAGCAGCGCCGCATCGCGTGCAATCAGTAATTCCTCATTGGTTGGGATTACCCAAACCTCTACCCTGCTGTGCGGGAAGGAAATTTTTCCCTCTGCGCCATGCTGCATCTCCCGGTTGAGTATCTCATCAATGCTGATGCCCAAAAAGTCCATGCCTGCACAGACGCGCTTGCGCACATGATGGTCGTTTTCGCCGATGCCGCCGGTGAAAATGACCGCGTCCAGGCCACCCATTGCAGCCGCATAGCTGCCAACAAACTTCTTGATCTGATAAGAAAGCATATCCACCGTCAGCTGGGCCCGCGGATCACCTGCGTCCGCAGCGCGGTTCACATCACGGTTGTCGCTCGAGATACCCGACAGTCCCAACAGACCCGACTTTTTATTCAGCAGGTCGCTCATCTCGCGGGAGTTGAGCCCCTCCTTCTCCGCCAGATAGGTAACGACCGAAGCATCCAATGCACCGGCGCGGGTACCCATAATAAAGCCGTCCAATGGTGTAAAGCCCATGCTGGTATCCACGCTGACGCCATTTTTGATCGCACACAGCGAGCTTCCGTTGCCCAGGTGACAGGTGATAATCCGGCTTCCGTTGCGGCTGATGTCCTCTGAAATTTCAAATAGACGATTGCTGACATAACGATGACTGGTACCATGGAATCCATAACGGCGCACATGATATTTCTCATAATATTCATACGGAATTCCAAACATGTATGCTTTTTCGGGCATGGTGTGATGGAAAGCGGTGTCAAACACTGCAACCTGTGGGACCTGCTCGCCAAATACCTCGCGTGCAGCACGAATTGCCAGCACCGCAGCAGGATTGTGTAGCGGCGCCAGATCGGACAGCTCCTCAATTGTCTGGAGCACCTCGTCGGTGATGCGCACCGATTTGCTGAACTGCTCGCCACCATGTACCACCCGCTGGCCTACTGCGGAGATTTCAGAAACGCTGGAAATTACCTTATCCTCGCCCTCGGTCAACAGCTTGACCAGCTCTTTAAACGCCTCCGTATGGGTGGGGAAAGCTACCTCATACGAAATTTTCTTGCCGGTATCCAGCGTATGGGTAATTTTTCCATCAATGCCGATGCGTTCACAATTCCCCTTTGCCAACACCTGTTCGTCAGTCATATCAATCAGCTGATACTTCAATGATGAACTTCCCGCGTTGATTACCAGAATTTTCATAGTTTTATCTTCCTCCGTCTATTGATATCATCGGACTACTTCCCTTGAACCCTTTGGCAGCAGGCGATACCTGCCACAAAATACATACTTGACAGCTCTGTCTCTATTTATATATTATTACAC
>CAJUJI010000056.1 GCA_910586875.1 uncultured Anaerotruncus sp.
CGCGGCGCACCCCATGGAGGGGGAGCAGCGCGTCCCCCTCCATGGACCACCCCCTAGCAAAGTAGGCTATTTCTAATCGACGAGGAGGGCCTTTGCTATTTTTATGGCGCACCGGAAAGGATTGACAGAATGGAACAGGCAATCACATATTTGGATAATGCTGCGACGACACAGGTATGTGAGCAGGCGCAGCAGGCGGCTATACGGATGATGCAAAGCTGTTATGGCAACCCCTCATCGCTGCATGGGCTGGGTGTAGCGTCCGCGCGGGAGCTGGCTTATGCGCGCGAGTCGGTCGCTGCGCTGCTGGGCTGCAAGGAGTCGTGTATTTCGTTCACCTCCGGCGGCAGCGAGGCGAATAATCTTGCGGTATTTGGTGCGGCCAATGCAAGGGTGCGTCAGGGTAAAAAGCTGGTGACCACTGCGGCAGAGCATTCCTCCATCACGGGGGCGATGAAGCGGCTGGAGCAGCTGGGCTGGCAGGTCACCTACATCCGGCCGGATGCGTCCGGCTGCATCGATGCCCAGGCGGTGGCTGACGCGGTGGACGAGCAGACGACCCTGGTCAGTATGATGCTGGTCAACAATGAGACCGGCGCGATTTTCCCCGTGCAGGAGGCGGCGCTGAAAATCCGTCAGAAGAACCCACAAACGATCATCCACTGCGACGGGGTGCAGGCGTTCGGCAAGCTGCCGCTGAAGGCAGAGCGTATGGAGATCGACTGTATGAGCCTGTCCGGTCATAAAATCCAGGCGCCAAAGGGGATTGGCGCGCTCTATGTGCGGCGCGGCGTGCGGATTCTGCCGCTGATTTACGGCGGCGGCCAGGAGCGCGGCCTGCGTGCCGGAACCGAGAACCTTCCGGCGATTGCGGCGCTGGGGGCTGCCTGCGCGCGGTTGGAGGGCAAGCTGCCGGAATATTACCAGCGGGTGCAAATGCTCAAGGAGCAGCTGATCGAACAGCTGAAAAAAATAGAGGGGGTGTGCATCAATTCCCCCGAAAATGCGTCACCTTATTTATTGAACCTGTCTGTGCCTGGCTACCGCTCGGAAACGATGTTACATTTTCTGGAAAGCAGAGGGGTGTATGTTTCCAGCGGGTCAGCCTGCTCTAAGGGGGCGGCCAGTCCGGTGCTGGCGGCGATGGGACTGCCGGCGGCACGTGTGGACAGCGCGCTTCGGGTGAGCTTTATTTACGACACGCCAGAGGAGGCGCCGCAGCAGCTGGTACAAGCCTTGTGCGCGGGGATGGCCTCGGTTGTGCACAAAAAATAAATTGGGAATGAGGATTGCAAATGGACGAGCTGATTTTGCTCAAATGCGGGGAGCTGGCGCTCAAGGGGCTCAACCGCCGCAGCTTTGAAGATGTGCTGATGAAAAACTGCCGCCGCCGGCTGGAAGGGCTGGGGAGCTTCCATATCTATTCGTCGCAGTCGACCATCTATGTGGAGCCGCAGGGGGCGCAGATCGATTTGGATGAGGCGGTAGAACGGCTGCTGCGGGTGTTCGGGATTGCGGCGCTCACCCGTGCGGGGGTGATGCAGAAGGACTTTGCGGACATCCGTGAAAAGGCGGTACCCTATTTGGAGGCTGCGCTGGCCCGCGCGAAAACCTTCAAGGTGGAGGCAAAGCGCTCGGACAAGAGCTTTCCGATGAAGTCGCCGGAGCTCTGCCGCGAGCTGGGCGCGGTGCTGCTGGAGGCGTACCCGTATTTGACGGTGGATGTGCACCATCCGGACGTGACCGTCTATATCGAGATCCGCGAGCGGGCGGCTTACCTGCATACCGACCAGCTGCCAGGCGCAGGCGGACTGCCGATCGGCACCTCCGGCAATGCGATGCTGCTCATTTCCGGCGGCATTGACAGTCCGGTCGCCGGTTACATGATGGCAAAGCGCGGCTTGCGGGTGTACGCGGTGCATTTTGTGAGCCCGCCTTACACCAGCGAGCACGCGCTGGAAAAGGTGAAAACCCTTTGTAAAAGGATGTCGGCCTACTGCGGGCGGATTCGTTTGGCGGTCGTGCCGTTCACCGCGCTACAGGAGGCCATTCGCGACAACTGTCCGGAGGATTTGTTCACCGTGATTATGCGGCGCTATATGATGCGGATTGCGGAGCAGCTTGCGAAGGGCAGCGACTGTCAGGCGCTGATCACCGGCGAGAGTGTGGCGCAGGTGGCCAGCCAGACGCTGCACGCGATTGCATGTACCGATGTGGCGTGTGAAATGCCGGTGCTGCGGCCGGTCATTGGCATGGATAAGAACGAGATTGTGAAGATTGCATACAAGATCGATACCTTTGAGACGTCGATCCTGCCGTACGAGGATTGCTGCACCGTCTTTACTCCCAAGCATCCGCGCACACGCCCGCAGCTGCGGTATGTGCTTGAGGCGGAAAAGAAGATGGATGAGCAGCTGGTGCAACAGGCGATTGCCGCCACCGAGTATTGTGTGATCGGTTAAGGGGCGGGCGCTGGCTGCAACCGCGAAGGCCGGTGTAAAAATCGTGGGTGAAGGGGAGTGCTCCCTCCCCGCGAGCGGCGGCCCGCGGCATTTTTTGCGCGATGCGAAAGGGGGTGTTGATGCTTGCTGGCGGAGGTGATCGGAACAGGGGAGCGTCTTTCCAACCAGGCTTTGCTGGAGGAGGGCGCGCGTTTGCTTGCCCTTGAGCTGGAGTCCTGTGAAATTCGGGTGGACAGCTTTACAGCGGCAGGCATCAGCGCGCACCGGCTTCGCCAGGCGGTAGGCGCGGCGCTCGCCCGCTGCGAAATGGTGATCGTGCTGGGCGGCGTCAGCGCAAACGGCGCCGCGATGCGTGCGCTTTGCGAGGGGCTGGGCTACCGCCAGCAGTTTCATGCGCAGACCTGGCAGCGGATTCAGCAGGCTTACCAGCGCGCGGGCAGGCAGCTTCCGGCGCAGGCGCGCAATCTTGCGATGCTGCCGGAGGAATCGATCGTATTTCAGGGGTGCCGCGGCGTTTCGCCAGCCTGTATGCTGGAAGCGGGCGGCCAATATATTCTGCTGCTGCCCGAGCGGATCGAGGAGTACCAGCCGCTGGTCAGCCGTCGGGTGGCGCCGTATTTGATGCAGCAGCTTGCGCCTGAGCGGGAGCTGCTCCCACAGCAGGCGGGCGGGCAGCAATGGGAGCAGCCGTCGCAGCCGCCTGCGCGGGCGCAGCTGGTGGAGAGCACGCGGGTGATGAACCTGTTCGGCATCAGCAGGGAGGAGGCGGAGCAGGCGCTGGGCAGCCTGCTGCGCAGCAGAAACCCCTATTTGGAGCTGAGTGCGCGCCGCGGTGAGCTGCGGCTGACCATTACTGCGAGCGCACCCGGCAAGGGTGAGGCGGCACCGCTGCTTGCGGCGGCGGTGCAAAAGGCGTCGCTTGCGCTGGGGGACGCGGTTTACGGCATTGATGAAACCGACCTGCCCACGGCGGTTGCGGCGCTGCTGGAGGAGCAGCGCTTGCACATCTCGGTGGCGGAGCATGGCACGAATGGGCTGTTTCAGGAGCTTGCAGCCTATGCGTCGGGGCAGCTGCAAATACTGGATTTTGCAGCGGATTTATCGGAGGACAGCAGGCGCCGCGGCCGTCTGGAAATTCCAGAGAAGCTGCTGAAAAAGCAGGGCGCGGTCAGTGAGGCGGCCGCCGCAGCGATGGCGTATGCGGCGCAGCAGGCGGGAAACTCGACGATTGGGCTGGCGGTGACGGGGGAGTTTACCGGCCGCCGTGCAGGAAATGTGTATGCGGCAGTTTGCGACCGCTCGCATGTATGGGTGCGCCGCTTGCAGTTTTCGAACGAGCTCTCGGCCGACGGAATGCGCCGGCTCGCCTGCTTGCAGGGGTTCTATCTGCTGTGGCAATACTTGAGCGCGCGTCCGAAGCGGCTGCCGGACGGCTATCCGCTGAAGGATGCGCTTTCCGGCAAGGTGGCAGCGATGCCCTCCGAGGGGGAGCGCGCTGCTGCCCGCCGTCCAAAACAGGAGCGCTCCGGCGGGGATCTTCTGCGCGGGATCATTCTGGTGGTGGCGATTCTGGTATTTGCGGGCTCTGTGACCTATCTGGTCAACTACATGCTGAGCAACCGCAAAAACCGCGAGGTATATGATGGGATTGAAACCTCCTTTAAAGCGGAGATCGCGGAGGAGCAGGTTGCACAGATGCGCCAGACGGGAGATTACCCAAAGGAATATCAATCAAAATTTGCCGCACTGTATAAGCAGAATCAGGATATTGCCGGTTGGATCGAAATTCCTGACACGACGGTGAAATATCCGGTGGTGCAGACGACTGACAACGAGTTTTATCTCAACCACGACTTCACCAAAAACAGCAGCAAGTTTGGCACCCCCTGGCTGGACGCCTACGATGTGATGAACCCGCAGTGTGACAACTATGTGATTTATGCACACAATATGAACGACGGGCAGATGTTCGGGGAACTGATGCGCTACAAGCCTAGCGGGGAGGGGCTGGAATTTTTGAAGGCGCATCCGCTGATCGAGATGGATGATGTATACCGCAACAATACCTATCAGATTGTTTCGGTGTTTATTACCAATGCCATCGAGCAGTACGGGCCGATCTTCTATTACAATTCCTACCAGGACATGAGCGATCGAGCGGTATTTGACGAGTTTGTTTCGGAGATTACCGCGCGCTCCTACTATACCTCGGATATTGACATCCAGCATGGCGACAAGTTTTTAACCTTGTCAACCTGCTCCTATGAATATGGGCCGGTTTCCCAGAATGCCCATGTGCGCACGGTGATTGTGGCGCGCCGGCTGCGCGAAGGGGAGAAGCCGGATGGCAGCAAAATCCGTTACGCGATCAATCCCAACCCCAAGATGCCCAAGGGCTTTACCAAGGAGAACAGCAACGCAGCAATTTCGCAGTCGCAGGCAGCGCAGGCTTCCTCCGCGGTGCAGGAGCCGTCCTCCTCTGTCGCCTCCACCCTCGGGGTGCAGGGAGAGCCCAGCTCCTCTGCGCCGCAGAGCAGTGCGCCATCCTCCAGCAGCGTGCCGCAGAGCAGTGCGCCATCCTCCAGCAGCGTGCCGCAGAGTAGTGCGCCGTCCTCCAGCAGTGTGCCGCAGAGCAGTGCGCCAGAAAGCAGTGTGCCGCAGAGCAGTGCGCCGTCCTCCAGTAGTGCACCGGTGAATCTGCTAGAGGAGCAGGAGGACACCGCATGGGAGTGGGCGGAGCAGGCCCAAGACGCACAGGCGCAGGCGGCAAGGCAGCTGGCCACCGCCAAAAAGCAGGCGAACCTTGCATTGCAGGCGGAAACTGCCGCAGCTGCGCACGACGCGGCTGGCAGGGCGCAAGATGCGCTGGTATCCGGCAGGGAAGCCTCTGACAATGCGCAGGAGGCGTTGGAGGAGGTCGCGGCTTACCGAGAGGCGTATGAAAAATCGCAGCAGATCGCCCAGGCTTACCAGGCGGCGGTCGAGGCGGCCGAGGCAGCGCAGCAGGATTATGAGAGTACGCGGACCTACGCGGACGCGGCAGAGGATTATGCGCTCGAGAAGGAGCAGGCGGAGTCCAGCGAAAAGGAGAGCTCCTCCAGCACAGGCGGGTCCGGCTCAGGCGGCTCTGGTTCTGGAGGCTCCGGCTCGCAGGGCGGCAGCACCTCTGCAAAGCAGCTTTCGATCAATAGCGGGGGAAAAAAGGTTTCCGGCGACGCGCGCGAGGTGGTTGCGTCGGTTGTGATGAACGAGATGGGGGACAGCTTTGCAGCCGAGGCGCTCAAGGCGCAGGCGGTTGCGGCGTACACCTTCATCTGCTACGAGAACACCAACGGCAGAATTCCCTCCTTGGGCAGCCGCACCCCCAGCCAGAAGGTGCTGAATGCGGTGGACGCAGTGCTCGGCGAGGCGGTTTACTATGGCAACCGGCTGGCCTACACCACCTTTTATGCGACAAGCGCTGGTGTGACCGTCTCCTCCAAGGATGTGTGGGGCGGCAGCTATGATTATCTGGTGTCGGTGGACAGCGAAATTGACGAGCAGGCGCGCAACTTTAAGGTGACCACCCGCATGACCGCCGAAAAGGTGGCCGAACGGGTGGAGAAGGTGCTGGACGTCGAGCTGTACGATTACAGCGACGATCCGGAGGATTGGTTTGAGATTGAGAGCTATACCGAAGGGGACCGGTACATAAAGAGCATACGGGTTGGCGAGCGCAGTGTCAGCGGGCGTATGCTGCGCGAGTCGGTGCTGGGGTTGCGTTCGGCGGCGTTTGAAATCGAGTATGATGGGGACAGCTTCTCCTTCACCACCTACGGCTATGGACATGGGGTTGGACTGAGTCAAACCGGTGCGGGGCTGTATGCGAGTGAGGAGGGCTGGAATTATGTGGAAATTTTAGAGCATTATTATCCAGGCACCTCGGTCCATCGCTAAGCTTTTGTGAGATTGTGAAAATTTTGCGCGAAATTTTCTCTGTTTTTTAACAGATTTACAATCCCATATTTTCTGAATTTGTGCTATAATATTTGCGTAAATAAATGAGCGGCCTTTTGCGCCATTTTGACAGCTCACTACACACCTTTGGGGCGCAGGCGGTCATCCACGGATTCTAAAGCAAAGAAGGTTACATATGAAGTTATTGAAGTTTTTGCTCAGAGGGATTTATTTCTTTTTTGTCGGCGTAACAGCGTCTATCCAGGACTTTGCCTCCCGCACCCGCATTCCGCGGGCAATCAGCACCAAATTGGCGGCGATGGCGATGGCAGCTTGCTTTATCGGCGGCGGCTGGGGGGTCGTACATGCGGTGAACAACACCATCGGGGACCAGATGGAACGCGGCAAGGAGGAGCAGGTCACCCGTGTTGCCGCTGCCTCGGCCTCCTCGGAGGATTCGTCCAGCGAAAGCTCACAGGAGCAGTCCTCCAGCAGCAAATCCACCCGCAAGAGCTTTGCGAATGCAGGCAGCTCCTCCTCCAAGGTGGATTCGATCGCTTCCGCGACCAAATATAAGCCGGTCGACAACGACAAGCTTGACGAGGCCATCAGCGAGCGTGCAAAGGAATACCAGGCAGGTGCAAAAACCTCTGAGGGAATTAACATCGCCAATCAGCCCAAATCCGGCGACATCGAGGCATGGCAGAAGCTCAATTCGGATGTCAAGGGTTGGCTGAGCATCCCAGGCACGAACATCAACTATCCGGTGGTCATCGGTGCGTATACAGATTATTATACAAACCGCGGTTATTACAAAGAGGCGAGCCGCAACGGGGTAATCTGGCTGGATTCGGACACGAAGTTCAACAGCAGCGGAAAGATCATCTCCCAGAATGCGGTGATTTACGGGCACAACTGGACCAACTGCTGGCGCCCGACCCGCATCGGCAGCGCGCAGGACGTGATGCTGGCGCAGCTGGCAGCCTATGACCATTCGGATTTTGCAGCCGAGCATCCGTATATCTATCTGAATACGATAGACGGCGAGCACAAATATCAGGTGTTCACCGTGTTCTATACCGACCTGAGCTTTGGGTATAACTACGCGGATGGCTCCAGAGTGCCGAATATCATCAGCACCGCGAAGTCGAAGAGCATCCATAAATTCGATGTGAGCATGGGCAAGGACGACCAATTTTTGACCCTGTCGACCTGCACCCGCGTGCTGGGCAACCACGATAACCAGCGCTTTGTGGTGATGGCAAAGAAAATTTCATAAGGATGAGAAGGAGTTCGCCAGCCCTTTTAGGCTGGCGAATTTTTAAATGCGTTGGAGGAGTCGTTTCATGCTCAAGGATCTTATTTTTTCACTTCTGCGCCCGTTTTTGACCGCGTATGCGCTGCTGCGCTACCGCAGCATTTGGGGGCTCAAGCAGCATCTGCAAGCCCACCCGAACAAGCTGATGAAGCTGACCTACGGGCATTTTTTCATGCAGCGGGGCAGCTTTGTGGGGCTGAGCAGCGAGCTGAAGGGCGTTCCCTGTTTTCCGCACGGCATCCAGGGAATTTTTATTTCCAATACCGCGAAGATCGGCAAGGATGTGGTGATCTTCCAGCAGGTGACGATTGGCTCGAATACCATCCCAGGCAGCAAGCATACAGGCAGCCCTACGATTGGGGATCGGGTGTACATTGGCGCAGGCGCGAAGATCATCGGAGAAATTACGGTGGGGGATAACTGCCGGATCGGGGCGAATGCGGTGGTGTATGAGGACATGCCGCCTAACTCGGTGGCGGTCTGTGCACCGACGCGCATCCTGCATCGGGAGCAGCCGCTGGACAACACTTATTATACCACCTTGGATGGGGCAGACTATTATTTCCGAGATGGCCGCCTGCATCCGCTCGAGCAGACCCAGCAGCAAGATGGTCTGTAAAAAAATTGTGGGCGCTTGCATTTGACAGCGGGTTTCTATATAATGGGAGTAACCTATGTGAAATTGCCTGCCGCATCGGGTGCAGTTTTGCTACAGGCTTTAAATTCGAGGAAACTTTGGGGGTGCCATGAAAAAGCTGTTCCGCATCATTCTAGCGTACATCCGGCAAACAGACCTGTGGCTGTGGATTTTGTGCGTGGGACTTTCGGGGTTTAGTGCGCTGCTGCTGTTGGGAATTGTGGATTCCCGACGCGTTCCCGACGTTGGAATGCGCACCGTGATGGTGCAGTGCCTTGCAACCGGTCTGGGGTGTTTTTGCGCGCTGTGCCTTTCCAAAATTGACTACCACACATTGGCAAAGCTCTGGAAGCTGCATATTCCGGCAGCTTATGGGCTGGTGCTGCTCACCTTCTTCATTGGCGAGGGGACACAGGAACGTTTGGCGGACAAGTCCTGGATTCGGCTCCCGTTTGTGAATTTGACCATCCAGCCCGCAGAATTTTTGAAATTATCCTTTATTTTGGCGTTCGCCTACCATCTGAACAAGGTCAGGGAATATATCAACCGGCCGGTGCATCTGCTGCTGCTCTGCGTGCACGGTGCGATTCCGGTCCTGCTCATCCATATGCAGGGGGATGACGGCACCGCGTTGGTGTTCGCAGCGATCTTTGCGGCGATGCTGTTTGCTGCGGGGCTGAATCTGCGGTATGTGTTCGGCGCAATCTTTGTGGCAGTGGTAGGGTTCCCGATTCTGTGGTTTCGAGTGCTCAGCGACTATCAGAAAAACCGGTTTCTGATCCTGTTTGACCCGCTTGCAGACCCGCAGGGGGATTATTACCAGCAGTATTGGGCAAAGCTGGCGATCGGCTCGGGCAAGGTCTGGGGCAAGGGGATTTTCTCGGAGGATCACCGCTATGTGCCGATGATTCACAATGATTTTATCATCGCGTTTATCGGGGAATCGCTGGGCTATGTCGGCTGTATGGCGGTGCTGGTGGTGCTCACAATTTTGTTTGTGAAAATCCTGGTCAACTCCCGTCTGGCGGAGGATTTCCTGGGCCAGATGATCTGCATTGGGGTATTCGCGATGTTCTCGGCGCAGGCGGTCATCAACATCGGCATGTGCATTTCGCTGCTGCCAGTGATCGGGATTACGCTTCCGTTCCTGTCGTATGGAGGCTCGTCGGTTTTGGCGAGCTATCTGGGAATGGGATTTATACTGTCTGTATACATGCGTAACCCCAAAAACCTGTTCAGTGATTAGCGGATGGGCGTAGGATGCGCATGGAAGGGGCCGCGGTTTTGGGTGTAAGGGTGCGCTGCTGCATATGGCATCAGGTGGGCTGGATGGGGTGCTTTTTTTCTTGCAAAAAGCACCCCTCTTGCGGCACATCGCTTGCGCCATGTGCCGCAATTCACCCCGAAAAATCCGCCCGCACGAAAAGGATGCGTTTCGTCTGTAAAGCGGCTCTGCCGCTTTACAGACGACCAAAGGCGCTGCCTTTGGAAACCGCAGCCTTTTGAAAAAGGCTGGCGAAAACTTTTGCTTTGGGGTGTTTGGTCTTGGGATAGGACTGGCGAGAATTTTTGTTTTGGGTTGTTTGACTGTGTGAGAGAAAGAAAGGATGGTTTTTCATGAAAAGCGACATTGAAATTGCGCAAGCAGCATCCATGCTGCCGATTACAGAAATTGCCAACCGGCTAGGGGTGCTCGCGGAGGAGTTGGAGCCCTACGGCCGCTACAAGGCGAAGCTCTCGGAATCCATCTTCCGGCGGCTACAGGACCGGCCGGACGGCAAGCTGGTGCTTGTGACAGCGATCAACCCCACCCCTGCGGGAGAGGGCAAGACGACGACGACGGTGGGACTGGGTCAGGCGATGACCCGACTGGGCAAGGACGCGATCATTGCGCTGCGGGAGCCGTCGCTAGGGCCGGTATTTGGCATCAAGGGCGGCGCAGCGGGCGGCGGCTTTGCACAGGTGGTGCCGATGGAGGACATCAACCTGCATTTCACCGGCGACATGCACGCGATTACCGCAGCGAACAACCTGCTTTGCGCGATGCTGGACAACCATTTGCAGCAGGGTAACGAGCTGGGGATTGACCCGCGCCGTATTCTGATAAAACGTTGTCTGGATATGAACGACCGCGCGCTGCGCAACGTTGTAGTCGGGCTGGGCGGCAAGGTCAACGGTGTACCGCGCGAGGATGGCTTTATGATCACCGTTGCCTCCGAGGTGATGGCGATTCTCTGTCTGGCGGCCGATTTACCGGATTTGAAAAAGCGGCTGGGAGAAATTCTGGTGGCGTACACCTACGACAACCAGCCGGTTTATGCGCGGATGCTGCGCGCAGACGGCGCGATGGCGGCGCTGCTCAAGGACGCGCTCAAGCCGAACCTGGTGCAGACGCTCGAAAACACCCCTGCGCTGATGCACGGCGGACCGTTCGCCAACATTGCGCATGGCTGCAACTCGGTGCGTGCGACCCGACTTGCGCTCAAGCTGGCCGATTACACCATTACCGAGGCGGGATTTGGCTCGGATCTGGGCGCGGAGAAGTTTTTGGATATCAAGTGCCGCTATGCGGGGCTGGCGCCGTCTGCGATTGTGCTGGTGGCGACCATGCGCGCGCTCAAATATAACGGCGGCGTGCCCAAGGCGGAGGTTGGCAAGCCGAACCTAAAGGCGCTGGAGAAGGGGCTTTGCAATCTGGCGGCGCACGTGGAAAATATGCAGAAGTACGGCGTGCCAGTGGTGGTTGCAATCAACCGCTTCCTGACCGACAGCGATGAGGAGATCGCGCTGCTTTCCGACTACTGCAAGCGCAGCGGCTGCCGGTTTGCGCTGTCGGAGGTGTTCGCAAAGGGCGGAGAGGGCGGCCTTGCGCTGGCGCGCGAGGTGGTTGCCGCCTGCGAGCAGCCGTCCGACTTCCATCCGCTGTATGATGCGGCGCTGCCAATCAAGCAGAAGATTGCCGCAATTGCAACAGGCATTTACGGCGCGGCGCAGGTCGCTTACTCGACCGCGGCGGAGAAGATGATCGCTGAAATTGAACGGCTGGGCAAGGCGGACCTGCCGGTTTGCATCGCAAAGACGCAATACTCTCTTTCGGATGACCCGACAAAGCTGGGCCGTCCGACCGGCTTTACCATCCAGGTCAAGGAGATCCGCCTGAGCGCCGGCGCGGGCTTTATCGTTGCGCTGACCGGCGACATCATGACCATGCCAGGGCTGCCCAAGGTGCCTGCGGCCTTCCAAATTGACGTGGATGCAGACGGAAATATTTCCGGCCTGTTCTGATGGAGGCGCTGTTTTGATACGTTTCATCAGTCATTCGGTCGACGAGACCGAGCAGTTTGCCCAGCAGTTTGCCGCACGGCTGCGCGCAGGCGACCTGATCGCCTGCACCGGCGGGCTGGGCATGGGCAAAACCGCGTTTGCGCGCGGGCTTGCGCGCGGGCTGGGGCTGCGGGATGAGGTATCCAGCCCCACCTTTGCGCTGGTGCATGAGTACACGCAAGGGGCGCTGCCGCTGTATCATTTTGACATGTACCGGATTACGGACCTCTACGATTTGGAGTCGACCGGCTTTTATGACTATCTGGAGCGGGATGGGGTGCTGTTCATCGAGTGGAGCGAGCAGATTGCGCCTGCGCTCGCGTGCATGAACGCCATCCGGCTCACCATCGCCCGTGTGGACGAGGACACACGGGAAATTATCATCGAGGGGGCGGAAGCTTGAAGCTGCTTGCAATTGATACCTCCTCCCAGTCGGCCAGCTGCGCGTTGCTTGCGGATGGCCTGCTGCTGGGGGAGTTTTACACCAATGTCCGCCTGACACACTCCCAAACCGCGCTGCCGATGGTGCACGATCTGCTAAAGCAGACGCACACCCCGCTGCAGGAGGTGGACCTGTTCGCGGTCACCACCGGCCCAGGCTCGTTTACCGGCCTGCGCATCGGGCTGTCTGCGGTCAAGGGGATGGCCCATGCGCTGGGACGGCAGTGTGTGGGCGTTTCGACGCTGGAAGCGCTGGCGTACAATTTCTATGGGCACAGCTGTGTCGTGGCGCCGGTGTTGGACGCGCGCTGCTCGCAGGTGTATACCGCGCTGTTTTGCTGGGAGGGGGAGCGGCTCACCCGACTGGCGCAGGACACGGCGCTGCCGATAGAGCAGCTGGCGGAACAGCTGAAAAATATCGAAAGTTCGGTTTTTTTGGTTGGAGATGGCGCAGACTTATGTTATAATAGACTTAAAGAGCAGCTGCCGGCTTTGCGAATGGCTTCTCCTGCGCTACGCTATACACATGCATCGGCGCTGGCGCTGGCGGCGCAGCGTGCGGCCGACGCGGGCGGGACGATTTGCCCACAGCAGTTGGTTCCGGCATATTTGCGGCTGCCGCAGGCCCAGCGGGAGCTGCTCGCAAAACAGAAATAGGAGATGGAAAGATGATTGCTTTAGCAGCAGACCATGGCGGCTATGCCCTGAAGGAAGAAGTAAAACAATGGCTGGACAGCCAGAAGATTGCCTACAAGGATTTTGGCACCCATAGCACCGATTCGGTGGATTATGCGGATATGGCGGTTTTGGCGTGCGACGCGGTGGTATCCGGCGAATGCGAAAAGGCGCTGCTGTTCTGCGGCACCGGAATTGGTATTTCAATGGCGGCGAACAAGGTCCGCGGAATTCGTGCGGCCTGCTGCTCGGATTATTTCAGCGCGAAATATACCCGTCTACATAACGACGCGAACGTGCTTTGCATGGGCGGGCGCGTGGTTGGTGCAGGACTGGCAATCGAGCTGGTAGACATTTTCCTGCATACAGAATTTGAGGGAGGCCGGCATCAGCGCCGGATTGAGAAGATCGCCCAACTGGAAAACCGATGACCAAAAGAGAAAGAGGGATGCTAGGATGCTACCAAAGCCACTGATTATGGATCACCCCCTAATTCAGCACAAAATTACCCTGCTGCGCGATAAGAACACCGGCTCAAAGGAGTTTCGGGAGCTGATCAACGAGATTGCAATGTTGATGTGCTATGAAGCAACCCGCGATCTGCCGATGAAACAGATTGAAATTGAAACGCCGATCTGCATTGCAAAGGCGAAGATTATCTCCGGACGCAAGATGGCGTTTGTGCCGATTCTGCGCGCGGGGCTGGGCATGGTGGACGGAATGCTGGCGCTGGTTCCGGCGGCGAAGGTGGGACATATCGGCATGTACCGCGACCCGCAGACCCATCTGCCGGTGGAGTATTACTGCAAGCTGCCCGCGGATATTGAGGAGCGGGACATCATTGTGCTCGATCCGATGCTCGCGACCGGTGGCTCGGCGGTCGACGCGATTTCGCAGCTAAAACAGCATGGTTGTACCAGCATCAAATTTATGTGCATCATCGCTGCGCCGGAGGGAATCGAGGCGTTGACTGCGGCACATCCGGACATACAAATTTATTGCGGCGCGCTGGATGACCGGCTCAACGAGCAGAAATATATTGTTCCGGGGCTGGGCGACGCGGGTGACCGCATTTTTGGCACCAAATAATCACCGATCAAGCGGTCGGTTCTGTTCTGAAGTTGCTCTTTTGATTGCATAAACAAAGAACTGTGTGAAAAGCTAGTTTCACGCAGTTCTTTTTCTTTGTTCTGATTCGGTCAAAAAGGAGGCGGACGAGATCCAGCGGTTGAAATTTTTGCTGACCGGTGCGGCGGCAGGGCTGCTCAACGGGCTATTTGGCGCAGGCGGTGGCATGGTGGTGGTTCCGATGCTCCACTATGACGGGCTGCCGGCCCAGCGCGCACATGCGACCTCGATTGCGGTGATTCTGCCGCTCTCGGTTACAAGCGGCCTGCTGTATCTATCCAAAGGGTATTTGCAGCTCTCACAGGCGCTGCCCTACATCCCACTTGGGCTGGCGGGCGCATTGGCAGGCGGCTGGCTGCTGCCGCGGGTCAAAACCGTTTGGTTGCACCGTGTGTTTGGCGTGCTGGTGCTCTATTCGGCCGTACGGCTGCTGCTGCAATGAGCTGGCTGCTAATTGGCGCTGTTTCGTTCGCAAGCGGGCTGCTCGGCTCGCTGGGAATGGGCGCGGGCGCGGTGCTGCTGCTGTATCTGCGCATCTATGGCGGCGTCGAGCAGCTCGCCGCGCAGGGCATCAACCTGCTGTTCTTTCTGCCGATTGCGCTGCTGTCCATCCTGCTGCACGCGAAAAACCACCTGGTCCAGTGGAAGGTGGCGGGCATCTGTGTGCTGGCTGGACTTCCGGCAGTGTGGGCGGGCGTTTGGATCGGTGAACTGTTGGGAACAGCAATGCTCTCCAAACTGTTTGCGGGCTTGCTGCTGGTGATCGGCGTGCGGGAGCTCCTGCAACGATGACAGAAATCGAACAAAGAAAAAGGTCGCTTGGTATAAACCCATGAATACAGGTTCAAACTAATACCGGAGGTGTAACCACAAAATGAATGAGTATAATCCAAAGAGCAAGTTTAGTAAATTTATGGCGGGCAAGGGCTTCTATGTTGCACTGGCAATCTGTGTGATAGGCGCGGGTACCGCCGCATGGGTCGCTGTGGACAAGACGATCGACCGGATTGATGGCAACAACAACGAGATTGTAAGACAGGAGCCGTCCTCCAGCCGCTCGGACCCTTCCTACGGCTTCCCCGATCTGGAGGAAGCCGGAAAAGCACAAAGTGGAATCGAGGCCCCGTCTTCATCCAGTGCGCCTTCTTCCTCTACGCCGCAGTCGTCCTCCTCCGCGGCGTCGTCAGCGCCGTCCGAGCCGTCCGAACTGGTCGCAGCACAGCCGCAGCCGCAAGCTGCCTCGTTCGTCTTGCCCGCCGCGGGTGAGATTTTTGCGCCGTTTAGCAATGGGGAGCTGGTGAAAAATCCGACCTTGAAGGAATGGCGCACCCACGACGGTATCGACATCCGCGCAGAGGAAGGCAGCGTTGTGAAAGCAGTGAGCGATGGCGTCGTCACAGCGGTCAGCGACGACCCTCTGATGGGAATGACCGTCGAAATAGAGCATAGCAGCAAGCTGGTTTCCATCTATTGCGGGCTGAATAAGAAGGTCAATGTGAAGCAGGGCGATCAGGTGACGATTGGACAGGAGATCGGCAAGGTGGGAGAAATCCCTTGTGAGGTTTCGCTGGAATCGCATCTGCATTTTGCGATGAAGCAGGACGGAAAATGGGTGGACCCGCTCAAAGCGATGGATAAAATGGCCTAATTACCAAAAAGTTCGCCAGCCTTTCAAGGCTGCGGGGTCCAGGGGCAGCGCCCCCTGGTCGTCCCAATGAAAAAGGAAGTCCGTCAGGGACTTCCTTTTTCATTGGGACGAAACGCATCTTTATCGTCCAAGCGCGCGCCGCAGCGCGCAAGATTCCCCCGCAAGCACCGTGCCAAATCGTAGATTTGGTCGCGATGTGCTTGCGTGAGGCCGCCCGCGCGGAACGCGGGGCGGCCTCTCCTTTGCCCCAGCAGGTCCCAGCAGGAAACCGGTAAAGCTTGTACTCCAAGCGCCACCCTCTTTCCGTCCAGCGGCGGGTCAATACCTGTGCCCAAACGTCATCCTGCGTTTGGTAAAATTGCGCCGATAGTATTTCGGTTTGTGGCGGCAGCGCTGGGCAAAAAACATTTTGTGTCGGAGCCGCGCTGAGCAGCTGCACCAAGGTCACCCATACCGTCATTAGCACCGTCAAAAATTCCCGCATAATCCATCTTCCCCCTTCTGCTGAAATTTGTCCCGTTGCAGGATGCGTGCCAAATGACATCCAGCGCAATGCTCCAGCATCCGCTGTGATAGAAACCATGCAGCGATTTCTGTAATAG
>CAJUJI010000057.1 GCA_910586875.1 uncultured Anaerotruncus sp.
GAGGGATATATTGTAAACACTAGATATGAGTGGGCCAGCTATGATACATGGGCAACTGAAGATGAAGTAAAGAATAAAGATCAAGATGCATTTCCGGCGAAGATTTCATCAGATAAGGTTGAGTGGAAACCCTATAAACCGGATGAAAAATTACATATAGTTAAAAAGCCAACAGCAGACGAAAATCATGATAATGAATACCATTACTATATGTATTATGTAAGGGTTATCAATGAATATATTCCTAAGGATCGACTGGGTTCGCTTACCATTATAAAAGCGCTTGCAGGAAATTATCCGGACGAAGCTAGTACAAAGGAATATAAAGTTACTATTGAGAGCTTGGATGATCCGGATTTTAAAAAAGAAGTGACTATTACAAGTGATCAGGGAGCAACAATAGAGGATTTGCCAGCCGGTGAGTATAAAATTACAGAGAATGGCTATGAGATTGAGGGTTTTCACTGTACGCCAGACTATAAACAGGTAGTAGAAATTAAAGGTAAAGAGACAACGACAGCTACCATTACTAATACTTATGAGCAAAAAGGCTCTCTTGTCATCAAAAAAGCGCTTGCAGGAAATTATCCAAGCGAAGCAAATAGCCATAAATATGAATTTTTGATTGAAGGAGAAAATGGCACAGTAGTCGAAGATATATTCGTTACAGGCGCTGGCGAAAGTCAAAAGATAGAGTTACCACCTGGCACATATAAAATTATAGAGAAAGAGTTCCAACTTTCTGACTATAACTGTACCATAGAAGGTAACGGCAGTACGGTGATAATTACAGCGGGCGAAAATAAAGAAGTCACCATTACCAATAAATATGAAAAAACGGACCCTAAAGACTGTAGAGTGAATATTGTAAAAAAGGTTGAAGGAATCAAAGATGAAGCTACATTAGAGGATTTAAAAAACAAACTGTTCGAATTTAAGATAACTGGTCCGAACTACGAAGATGTTGTTGAGGTGCGTGGTATTAACGGATTAGGAATGCGCGAGGGGCTAACCGCAGGAAAATATACAGTAACAGAAGACACAGAGCATCTGCCGGAGATAGATGGGTATAAATTCGAAAAAGTGAAGATTGAACCAGAAACGTTTGATTTTACAGAGGGGGATACAAAAGAGATAACCTTTACCGTTACGAATACTTACAGAAAAATTGAGAATAAGGGTCAGTTCAAGATTGAAAAAGAGGTCGAAGGAATCAAAGATGAAACCTTATTGCAAGGCAAGAGCTTCCCTTGCATTGTAACGGGTCCCAACGGGTATAAAGAGGAAATTCAGCTAGAGGTCGGTAAGGAGAAACTATTGCAGGATCTAAAGCCGGGAACCTATACCATAACAGAAGACAAAGAAAACCTGCCGACGATCAATGAGTATGAGTTTGAGAGTGTGACAATCAGCCCATCAGAGATTGAAGTAGCCGAAGATGGCAGCGTGAGGAATGCTCTTGTTGTAGTGAAAAATACCTATAAGGAAACCAATGAACCACCAGCCCCGAATGAAAAGGGCGAAATAATCATTAGCAAATCTGTTAAGGGACTGGAAAACTATAGTGGGCCTTCCAAAGAATTTAAATTTATAGTAGAAGGTCCCAAGGGCAAGGATCCGAAATCCTATTCTGTAACCGTTTCGGCTGGTAAATTTGGCAGCTCTAACAGTGGGACTGTAAAAGATCTTCCCTATGGTGAATATACAATAAGAGAGGATACGAGCAGCGCGGAGATTTATGGTTTCACCTTCATAGGCGTAGACAAGAAGGAAGCAACTGTGAAATTGGAGGGGGAAAAGGCGACTGTAAAGTTTACCAATACCTATAAGCCGGACCAGCCGAGCAGCTCCGGCGGCGGTGGTGATTCCGATCCCGATCCAGATCCGAGCAGCTCGACCCCCAGCAGCTCTAGCTCGGAGCCGAGCAGCTCTAGCTCAGAGCCCAGCAGCTCCAATTCCGAGCCGGGCAGCAGTCAGCCGCCCCGCCCGATTCCGTGGGATAAGCTGCCTGACCCGAACGACCCCGAAAGCCCCGAGCTGGTCACGATTATCGACGGCGATACCCCGCGCACCTTTATGAAGGTGGAAGACCCGCTGGTGGGAATGACCTATGTGGAAATTTTTGACGAACTGCCGCCGCTGACGGGTGACAACTCGCATAATACATTGTGGGCGCTGATTTGTTTGCCTGCACTGTTTGCAGCATGGCGATTCGGGCGCAATCCGGCAAAACTAAGCAAAAAGTAAGGTGCATTTCGATGTATAAAAAATGGTTGATCTCACTCTTTGCCGCACTCTGCCTTTTGGCAGGGTGCGGCCAACGTGCTGTTGCTGCCTCGCTGGTGGAGGTGCCGGATACACCGGTCCCGCTGGCTTCCATGCCGGAAGCTTCCGGCCAGAAGGTGGAGAAATCCAACAAGGCGGAGATTGATTACTCCAACACCAAGGACGGGTATATCATGGTCCGCTTTACCGCCAACACCAGCAAGCGCTTGAAGGTGCAGGTGGAGGGTCCGCGCACCACCTACACCTATGATCTGCCGGCGGGCAGCTGGACCACCTTCCCGCTTTCGGACGGCAACGGCAATTACAAGGCTACCGTGCTGGAAAATGCGTCGGGCAACAAATATGCGGTGCTGCTTTCCGCCTCGTTCAAGGTGGCGCTGAGCAGCGAATTTGCACCGTTTTTGCGCCCGAATCAGTATGTCAACTATGCCTCGGGCGCGAAGAATACGCTCAATAAGGCGGCCGAACTGACGGCGGGCGTTGCGGACCCGCTGCTCAAGGTGGAGAAAATTTATAATTATGTGGTGGGCGCACTCTCCTACGACACCGAAAAGGCCGCCAACGTCAAAAGTGGCTATCTGCCCTCGCTGGATAAGGTGTTGGCGTCCGGCAAAGGCATCTGCT
Organism: uncultured Anaerotruncus sp.; assembly: GCA_910586875.1. Lineage (GTDB taxonomy): Bacteria > Bacillota > Clostridia > Oscillospirales > Ruminococcaceae > Anaerotruncus. The sequence goes on from CAJUJI010000057.1 coordinate 2,911, forward strand.
TTGATTATGCGGCGTTGGCGGCGGGGATGCTGCGCAGTCAGGGGGTGCCTTGCAAGCTGGCGGTGGGCTATGCAGGCTCGGAATATCACGCATGGATTCACGTTTGGAGTGAGAAATCCGGCTGGGTAAACGGGGTGATCCAATTTAACGGCTCCACCTGGAAACGGATGGACCCCACCTTTGCCTCAAGCAGCAATAACAGCCAGGCAATGTTGGATTACATCGCCAACGGGAGCAACTACTCAGTAAAATATCTGTACTGAATTTGAGAGGTCGAAGCATGAGGAATTTAGCGACAAACGAAGAGATTGCAGCGCTGTGTCAGCAGTTGGGGCTGCTGCTCCATGCTGGAATTGGCATGGGAGATGCGTTGGCGCTGCTGGCGGAGCAAAGCGGGCAGACACAGCTGCTATCCGACATGGCGCGTCAGGTGGATGGCGGCGCACCGCTGTCACAGGCGCTGGCGGAAAGCGGACACTTTCCGCAGTATGTCTGCGGGCTTTTGGAGGTTGGAGAGCGCACCGGCCATATGGAGGAGGCGCTTTCGGTACTGGCGCAGTATTATTATGGGCGGGTGCGGCTCGACCGGCAGGTGCGCAGCGCGTTGTTTTATCCGGCGGTGCTGCTGCTTATGATGATGGCGGTGATTGCAGTGCTGCTGATCAAGGTGCTGCCGGTGTTTGAGGAGGTATATGCCTCGTTGGGCGGGCGGCTGACTGGTGTTGCAGGTGGTTTGCTCTCGCTGGGGCGCTGGCTGGATAAGGCAATGCCGGTGCTGTGGGTGCTGTTGGCAATCGTGGCGGTTTGGGCAATGGCGTTTGCCGTATCGGAATCGTTCCGCGAAAAGCTGCTTGCATGGTGGCAGGAGCGCTTTGGCGACCATGGTATTGCGCGCAGATTGGGTACTGCACGGTTAGCGCAGGCGCTTGCTATGGGTATGGCGAGCGGTCTGCCGGAGGAGGAGTCGCTCCGGTTGGCATCCGGGCTGCTGGAAGGCGCGGGCAGACAGCGGTGTTTGGCCTGTCAGCAGCGGGTGGAAGCAGGTGAGCGCTTTGCAGATGCGCTGCGGGCAAGCGATGTCCTGCCTGCGGACCGGTGCCGCTTGTTGGAGCTGGGGCAGCGCAGCGGCTCGGGAGATATCACCATGAAGCAGATTGCTAGCGATCTTTCCGATGAAGGGGAGGCTGCGTTGGAAAGGCTGGTCAACCGGGTAGAGCCAGCTTTGGTGCTGGTGTGCTCTGTGCTGGTGGGCGCAATTCTGCTGTCGGTGATGCTGCCGCTGATGCACATTATGACAGCGATCGGGTGAAAAGATGGATAAAAGGAAGAGAAGAGACAGCGGTCTGCTCGGTGGGCTGCTGTGGCCGCTAATTTTTATTGCGGTGATGCTATGCTTTGCCAGCGCGGTGGATAATCTGGACAGCGGACGTGCGACGCTGGAACGGCAGCGCCTGGAGCAGACGCTGCGGCAGAGCTGCGCGGCCTGTTATGCGGCCGAGGGAGCATATCCCCCAAACCTGGCATATTTGCAGGAGCATTACGGGGTACAGGTGGACGAAAAACGCTACATCGTGCATTATGATGCGTTTGCCGAAAACCTGATGCCGGATATTATGATTTTGGAGAACAGAGCATGAGGAGACAGAAAAGCCAATATCATACACAAGGGCTGGCAGCATTGCTGCTGGCAGGGCTTTTTGCCGCCTGTGCGCTGGCGGTGCTGCTGACCGGCGCGCAGGCTTACAGTCGCTTGACCCAGCGAGATCAGGCCGTAGCGCAGCGTCGCACCTGTGCGCAATACCTTGCGACCCGCGTGCGGCAGGCCGACCAGAAGGACGGCGTATCGGTTGCGGCCTTTGGTGACACGGATGCGTTGCTATTGATGGAGGGTGAGGATTATGCAACACGCATCTATTGCTATGACGGCTATTTGATGGAGCTGTTTGCTGCAAAGGATGATACGCTGGCTCCGGCAGACGGAACACGGATTTTGCCGTCCGGTGGACTGGCACTCTCATTGGAGGATGGGCTGCTGACTGCGATACTTACCACGCCGGAGGGCACAACCGATACACTGCGGCTTTCACTGCGCAGCGGAGAGGGGGCGGCAGCATGAAAAGCAAAGCACCATTGGCGCTTATCGAACAGCTGGTGATGTTGCTGGTGTTTGCATTGGCGGCAGCGCTCTGCCTGCGGGGGTTCGTTTGGGCGGAGCTGCGCTCACAGCGGATGGAAGCCCGCACACATGCGGTCACGCTGGTGCAGTCGGTCGCTGAAACCATCCGCCACAGCAAAAGCCTTTCTATAGCGGCACAGCGCTTGGGCGGAGCGTATGAACAGGAATTGTTGCAGCTGTCCTACGACCAGGATTGGCAGCCAGTTTCCGGCGAAGGCGCCTACCATCTGACTGCGCAGGAAATCCCGCCAGAAACGACCGGCCTGCAAGCGGCGCAGGTAGAGCTGAAAACCAGCGGTGACCAGCCAGAGGTATTGTTTGCACTAAAGATCGCATGGCAGGAGGAGGTGCAGGCTGATGGATGAGCAGCGCCGTGCTCGCCTTTCGGCGCCTTCAGCCGGTGCAGTTTCGCTGTTGACGGTGTTTGCTGTGCTGTGCCTCACAGTGTTTGCACTGTTGGGGCTGGCGACCGTTCAAGCGGATGCGCGATTGGAGGACGCCTCGGTAAAGGCGGTGGAAAGCTATTATGCTGCGGATTACGCCGCACAGGTTTTGCTGGCGCAGCTGCGCGCCGGAGAAGTGCCGGAGGGTGTCAGCGTTTCGGATGGGGTATATGAATATACCTGCCCGATAGATGAGCAGCGGGAGTTACAGGTACAGGTGCGCATTCAGAACCATACCTTTGAGGTTTTGCGTTGGCAGGCCGCTTTTGTGGGGGTATGGCTGGAAGAGGATGGGCTAGAGCTTTGGGATGGCAGTGCCTTTTAAGGGACCGAGCCATAGAATGAAATTTGAGAACAGTGGACAAAGGAGGTTTGCCGAATGGCAGAACTGCTGGATTATTTAAAGCGTGCGGTGCAGGACCGTGCATCCGATTTATTTATTGTAGCGGGAGGACCGATTAGCGAAAAGCTAGACAAACGATTGTGTCCGATTAGTGAGGGTCGTACCTCCGCACAGGAAACCGAGCGGCTGATCATGGAAATTTACGTGATGGCAGGGCGCTCTACAGGGCAATATCTGAAACGTGGGGACGATGATTTTTCCTTTTCAGTTGCAGGACTCGCCCGTTTTCGGGTCAATGCTTACCGGCAGCGCGGCTCTTGCGCAGCGGTTGTGCGGGTGGTTGCGTTCGATATTCCCAGCTGGGAAGAACTGAACATTCCTGAACAGGTGATGGAGCTTTCTGAGGTCGGGCATGGTATGATTCTGGTCACCGGAACTGCGGGCAGCGGAAAATCTACTACACAGGCCTGCATTCTGGATCGCATCAATCGGACACGGGAATGCCATATCATCACATTGGAGGACCCGATTGAATATCTGCACAGGGACGAAAAGAGCATCATAAGCCAGCGAGAGATTGCGCTTGATACAGAAAATTATCTTTCTGCCTTGCGCGCCTGCCTGCGGCAAGCGCCGGATGTTATCCAGCTAGGGGAAATGCGCGACCAGGAGACCATCCACACTGCGATGACCGCAGCGGAAACAGGCCATCTGCTGATTGCGACGTTGCATACCCAGGGCGCGGTAAATACCATCGACCGAATTGTAGACACCTTCCCTGGCACCCAACAGGCCCAGGTGCGCACACAGCTGAGCATGGTGCTGCATACGGTGGTTTCCCAGCAGCTGATGCCCAGCGTCAGTGGAGAACTGGTGCCTGCCTTTGAGATTATGCGGATGAACAGCGCGATTCGCAGCCTAATTCGGGATAACAAGACCCATCAGATTGATAATGCAATTGCAACCGGTGGCTCAGGAATGGTCACAATGGACCAGTCGATTCTGGCACTTTACAAGGCCGGACGGATTAGTGAGCAGGTTGCCCTAGATTTTGCCAGCAATCCAGACCAGCTTCGCCGCTGGATTGGTTGATGGTTCATACGACGAAAGCCCCCATTCTTTTATAGAATGGGGGCTTTTTATGCGCATTTATCAGTGCTGCTGGTATTTGTATGGGATGCAGTATTCCTTGTGCCCCAGCGCCTCTGCCTTTGTTGGAGTGCCTGCGGCGACCGCGGCAATCCGCATCAGCAGTTGATGGGACAGCTGCTCGATAGACGCCTGTCCTGCCAGGCAGGGCCCTGCATCAAAGTCGATATCGCAGTGCATCTGGGCATAGGTGGTAGAGTTTCCGGTGACTTTTAAGGTGGGGGAAATCGGGCTGCCAATCGGGCTGCCCCGGCCGGTGATGAACAAAATCAGATGACAGCCGCAGCTAATCAGATCTATGATCCCCTCGCTGTCGTTCGGATTTGTTTTGCCAAAGCCCATGTAATAGGGATCCGGCAGGCTGTCCAGTAGCCAGAGCCCCGCAGATGGCGGCGGCTGGGAGACCTTGAGCACCCCCTCAATCGGCTTTGTACCGCTTTTGACCACCGCTCCCATACTCTTTTCCTCGATAGAGGAGATGCCGCCCATAAAATTGCCTGGGGAAATGCCATACTGATGGATGGATTTACAGTGCGCAAGCATTTTTTCATAGCTGGCGGCAATCTGGGAGGCGACCAAGGGCGTCTTAGCGCGATTGGTCAGATAGTCCTTTAGGCCGACCGCCTCCATGAGTTCTTCAAAGATGGCGGTACCGCCCAGCTCGATTAGCCGGTCAAAACAGGCGCCTACTAGCGCATTGCCACAAAGTCCGGAGGTGAAGTCCGACCCGCCGCATTCTGCACCGATTACAAGCTCGGAAAATCCCATCTGGCGGGTTGGTGTAGCTTCCAGCTGCTTGCACATCCGCTGCACAATGGCAACCCCCTCTTGGATGGAAGGGGTTGTTCCGCCATGCTGCTGAATCAAAAGGAACTCTGCTGGTTTTCCAATTTCGCGCGCCTTTTGTGCCAACATATCTGCTTGGGTGTATTCGCAGCCCAACCCAATGGCCAATACCGCCCCCACATTGGGGTGGCGTTCCAGTGCGAGCAAAAGGCGGATGGCATATTCATTGTCGCAGCAGCCGTAAAAGCCCACTACCTCAACCTGTGGGCTGGCGCAGAGGCGCACCACCTCCCGTGCGACAAAGGCGGCGCATTCCACGGTATAAAGTACCAAAACCTTGTTGCGGATGCCCAGCCGGCCGTCTGTGCGGCAGAAGCCCGGCCAACGCAGCTGAGAAAGCTGCTGAATAGAGGTCGTTTGCTCAGTCATAGCTTGTATCCAACACCTTTCCTGTGACGGGGTCAATTTGCGAGGAACGTGTATCCAGCCTGCTTTTGAGATTGTGCAGGTGTACATGCTCCCCAGGTTGGATTTCTCTGGAGGCGACGCCAATTTCAGCCCCATATTTCAGGATGGGTGTTCCAGCCGCAATATGGCACAGCGCTGCCTTGTGGCCTTTGGGGAGAGGCTGCAACAATAGCAGGCTCCCTGTTTGCGCACCCACAAGGGAGACCGTCTGGGCAGCGAGCGCCTCCAATGCGGTTCCAACCAAATCCCCTTGTCTTATGACGTAAAGTTGCCCGTTCATGAAACGCGCCTCTGCCGGGCCTTTAGATACGGCTTGAGCTCCTTATAGATATTTAGCGCGAGACAGAGAAACGCGATGATGAGGAACAGACAGGAGATTGGATGGGTGAGGAAAGGCAGGTAGCTGCCGCGGGAGAGCTGCAAGCCACGGCGCAGGTTCGTTTCGGCCATTGGACCTAGGATAAACCCCAAAATAAACGGTGCGGCTGGAATTTTAAAAACTGAAAACAGATAACCGATGACGCCAAAAATCAAAATTGCGTATACATCAAAAATGCGGCTGCTGTTGCCATAAGCGCCGATGACACAGAGCATAAATACCAGCGGCAGCAGGATATATTTTGGGATGTTCAGCAGCCTTGCAAAGATACGCAAACCGTAAAATTCAACGACCAACATCAGGATGGAAGCGACCATCAGGGAAGCAAAGATAGAGTAGACCAGCTCTGCGCTTTTGGTGAAAAGCAGCGGTCCAGGGGTCAATCCGTGCATCATCAGGCCTCCCAGCAGCATGGCGGTTACCGTGTCACCGGGAATCCCTAGGGTGAGCAGTGGAATCATCGCGCCGCCGACCGATGCGTTATTTGCGGTTTCGGAGGCGACAATCCCATCTAAAATGCCGGTCCCAAAGGCCTCAGGGTGCTTTGACTGGTTTTTTGCGATGGTATAAGAGAGGATGTTCGAGGTGCCGCCGCCAATTCCGGGCAGGATGCCAATACCAATGCCAATCAATGCAGAGCGGAGCATGTTGGGAAGCTGGGTGAAAAACTCCCGCATCGAGAATCCAAAGCCCTTGACCCCCGTTAAATCCGGAGTGGTGACCTGTGCTTCTTGATCGAATTTTGCCACCCGCACCGCTGCGAGCATCTCTGAAACCGCAAACAGTCCGATCAATACCGGAAGCTGCTGGAAACCGCCCATCAGCGCGGGTTGCCCAAAGGTGAAGCGCTGGGTTGCATCGATTGGCGCGATCCCTACAGTAGCAAACATAAAACCCAATACGCCAGAGAACACCCCTTTCTTGACCGCGCCGCTGCTTAAAGATGCGATCATCGTCAGCGAAAACAGCGCGATTGAAAAATATTCGTAAAATCCAAAGGTGGTTGCCAGTCTCGCCAAGGGCGGAGAGATGAACATTAGCGCAACAATGCTAATCACGCTGCCAAGGAAGGAGAATACAACACCTGCGCCAAGCGCTTTGATCGCCTGACCATTTGCTGCCATCGGGTGACCGTCCCAGCAGGTTGCAACCGAGGAGGGGGTGCCTGGAATTTTTAACAGGATGGCGGACACCAAGCCGCCCGAGATCGCACCGATATACAGTCCCATCAGCAGCGCCATTGCAGCGGTTGATTCTAGCCCATAGGTCACCGGTAAAAACAGCGCGACCGCCATTGTGGTGGATAGCCCGGGCATTGCGCCAAAGACGATGCCGATAATAACGCCGACCAGAATGACCGTTAGACAGAGTGGATTGCCAATGCTGAGAAATCCATTTACAACGAGCTCCATAAGACACCTCCTATCCCAAAATACCGCCCGGCAGCATCAGATTCAGTCCGGAGCGGAAGGCGTAATAAACAATCACGGTGGAGACAACCGAGATCGCCGCGAATAACAGAGGGCTTCGCTTTGATTTTGGCGCCATCAACAGCATCATGAAAAACAGCAGAACCGGCGTGCTAAAAAGAAAGCCGAGCTTTTTTAATACAAGCGCATATAGGAGGATGGCGGCCAGCAGCAGAACAACCGCCAGATTGTCCGACTCCTTGTCTGGTTCATGCTGGTAGGCCGCTGCGATGCGCACACCAGAATAGCATTGGCAGGCGCCCACGGTGATGCAGATTGCCGCCAACCCATAGGGTACATAGCGGGCGGAGATGGTGGTGTTCACACGCAGCTGAACAGAGGCGGTGCTCACCCCATAAAAGACGCCGATCAATAGGATGCCAACGCCCAATAGCAGTTCTTTATATTTTCGATAAAAGGACATCATTTCACCTCTTTTAGCAGGAAGGCGACAGCCCCATAGGATCTCACAGGGCTGTCGTCTTTGGGGATGTGTTGGTTACAGCAGTGCTTGATAGGTGTTGTAAATATTCTGCATGTAGGAAACACATTCTGCTGCGGTCATCTCGGTGACCTGTGCATAGAGCGCGTTGATTTCCTCGATAAATTCTGGGGACTGCGCAACCTTGCGCGCGGCGTCGTTGAACTTTTGGACGATTGCGGGGTCGGTTCCGTCAGGGAACGCATAGAAGAAAAACTTTGTGACATCAATGTCATAGCCCAATTCCTTTGCGGTGGGGATATCGGGATATTGGCTGTTGCGCTCTGGGCTGAGCAAGCAAAGCGCCTTGATGTCGCCGGTTTCCATATAGTCCCGCATGGTGCTGATGTTGGTGCCCATCACATCGATATTCCCCGCAAGGATCGCAGCAATTTTTTCAGGGGTGGTGCCAGAATCGACGATATCCAGTTCTACACCAGCGGCTTGCTGAAGCATCAACAGTTGGAAGTGGGTGAAGGAGCCAACCTCGGTAGCGATGGTGACCGAATTGCCAGCCTTTACATGGTCGATCATTTCTTTGATATCGTTGTAGGGTGCGTTCTTGCTGACAAAGAAGCACTGGGTGGCGTCTACAACAGGAATTGCTGCCATCTCATAATTGTCAATCCCCAGCTCGGTCAGTCCCATCAGATTGTTGATCAAAAATCCGTTGTGGAATACCAACATCCGATAACCGTCGTTTTCGGAATTGGAAACCTCGGTTGTCGAGATGGTGCCGCCACCGCCCGGCATATTGACGGTTACCATCGTCTGGCCCAGCTCCTTTTCCATATACTTTTGGAAAATGCGGCCGTAGATGTCCGTTTCGCCACCAGCTGCTGAGGGATTGATCACCTCAATGGTTTTGGTAGGCCAATTGGTCTGCTCTGTGGCGGAGGAGGCTGGCGCCGCCGAAGAAGCCGGTGTAGCAGGGGTGCTGGAAGCTGGCGAGGAGCTGGCAGAAGGAGCTCCTCCGCAGCCGCTGCACGCCATGGAGAATAGAACAGCCGTTAGCAGTGCACTGATAAGCTTTTTCATTTTTTTCAACCTTTCTAAAATTTAGTCGTCGTCGCGCTGGCTTTCGGGAAGCATGGTTCCAACATAGGGGGTGAAGCGCTTGAAGCCCTCCGCGTATTGGATGTTTCTCTTGGTCCAGATTTTTGCCTGAAACGCCCGATGCGCTGCAAAATGCTGATAGAACCCTGCAAGCTGCGGCTGACACTCAAATTTTGCGATGGCATCCAGCTTGGTTTGGTAGGTTTCGCCGATATCTACATAGAAGTCCGGCGCAAACTCGTTTAGCTCCGCAATCGGAACGGTCGGTTCAAAAAAGTAGCAGTTTGCGTAATAATGCGGCGGCGTGTTGGGGAACGCACCGATCTGTGAGCCGCTGTTCATCGCCTTGATCACCGCCTCGGCAGTAATCGCATGGTCCGGATTGGTGGGATCTTTCAGCCAGTGGGTAAAGATCAGTTCCGGGCGGATGTCCAGCAGGCGGCGGGTGAGATAGCGCTGGCGTTGCTCATCAATCGTGAGCGGGTAATCATTGTAGTTTAGAAACTCAATGGTTGCCCCCAGAAAATCCGCGGCTGCCTGCGATTCCCGACGCCGGATGTCGCTGCATTCCTCCACGGTGCCGTTTGGATTGTTCTTCCAATAATCGCCCGATTCTCCGCGTGCACCACAGGTCAGCGCGATAATATGTACCTTGTAGCCCTCGCGGATGTACCTTGCAATGGTGCCGCCTGCCCGTGTACAGTAGTCAGCAGCATGAGCGCTCACTACAAGGATGTCTTTTTTTCCCATAAAATGTTCCTCCAATCTTTTCTGATGGTTGTTTAATGAAAAAGCAAAAAGAGTGCCAACTATATTCTAATCGAGAAAAAGGGAAATGCCAACGAAAAAATAATCAATTTGGATAGATTTAAACAGCATAAGTTGGCAAAATACACGATAGAATTTGCGATAAATTTAACAATTGGGATGTTGCAACAACATAAAACAACATCATTCCAGCTGCCACAATTTCATTTTTCGCCATAGGGTGGAACGGTCGATCCCCAGCGCAATCGCAATATTGATGCGGCTCATCCCCTGCTCTAGCAGCCGCGATACCTCCTCCCTGGAAATTTCCTTGTTGCGGCGTTTGGCGGGCTGTTCGGGCGGTGTGGCTTGGGTAGACGCCTGCTTTTCCTGGATTAGTTGCAGGAATAGCTCCTGTGGAATGTCGCCGTCTTGGCTGAGCACCGTCAATCGCTCACATACATTGCGCAGCTCCCGTACATTGCCGTTCCAGGGCAGCCGCTGCAATGCTGCCAGCTGTTCAGCGGACAGAGACGCCTTTAAAACCCCCATTTTGAGGGCGAATGATTCCATGAACCGCTGTACCAAAATTGGGATATCCTCCCGACGTTCCCGCAGCGCAGGCAGCTCCAGCTTTAATACATCCAGCCGGTAATATAAATCCTCCCGAAATCGCCCCTGCGCAACCCAGGCGAGCAGGTCCCGATTGGTCGCGGAAATTACGCGAATATCCACCCGAATGGTTTTGTCCCCGCCCAGCCGCCGGATTTCCTTCTCTTGAAGCACCCTCAAAAGGCGCCCCTGCAAATTTAATGGGAGCTCGCTGATTTCATCCAGAAAAAGCGTCCCGCGGTGCGCAAGCTCGATGAGCCCAGGCTTGCCGCCCTTGACAGCGCCGGTAAAAGCGCCCTCCACATAGCCGAACAGCTCGCTTTCCAGCAGGTTTTCGGGGATAGCCGCGCAGTTAAGCGCTAGGAACGGGCACTTGCGGCGCTTGCTGGCGTTGTGGATGCTTTGGGCAAACAGCTCTTTTCCGGTGCCGCTCTTCCCAACAATCAAGATGCTGGAATCGGTGGCGCTGAACCGGTGCGCCGCCTGCAAGGTTTGCTGCATGATGGGGCTGTCCCCCAGAATGTCATAAAAGCGGTACTGTGCGGTATGTTCCCGCTCGTTGATTTTGTTGCGGATTTTTCCCTCTACCTCCTGCAAACGGGAGGCGTATTGCAGGGTGATGACCGAGCCGACCTGATGATTTTCCAGGAATACGCCGATTTTGCCAACCACCAGCAAATTTTGATGGTAGCGTATCAGTTCGTCCGAAAAATTCCGGTTGCATAGACACAGAGAGCAAAAATCTTCCTGATGAAACACCTCCTCAAACGGCTGCCCCAGCACCAGCGCTTCCCGCTGTTGCAGCATCTTTTCAGCCATCAAATTAAACTGGATAATGCGGTTATTGCGGTCCAAAGCGATAATGCCGTCCACATAGGTGTTCAGGATAGTGTGAATACTCTGGGATTTTTCCTTTTCCTTGCGCCCAAAGTAGGCGATGCGCTGTGCCTCCACCAGTGCGCGGTACATCGCCTCGTAACCGCTTTCGATCAGCACATAGTCATAGCCAACCTGTTCGGCCAGCTTACAGATGGGACGTCCGCCAATCAAAACAAAGTTTTTTGCTTTGATTTTGGAAAAGGCCCGTTCGGTTTCCTTGCCCATCGTGTGGGGCATCTCGATCAGCTCAATTTCCACATCCAAAAGCGCAGAAAGATAGTTTGCATGGGCGATGATGCCCTCGGTGCCAGGAAATACAATCGTGCGGGCGCCAAAGCGCTGTTTACACTCATGAATGCAGCGGATGATGTCATTGGGCAGAATGCTTACCTCCACAACGGGGATATCGGGGTTTTGGTTGCGTAGCAGGACCGCAGAGTAGCCGCGGGCGATAATCACGTCTCCCGAAAGTTTGAGCTCTTTGAGGATGTTCTGGTCATACTGAACCTGAATGTCAAATTCAAACTGTTCCAATGGCTCCCCCTCCAGATAGGAAACCGCCTGCCGGCCCTGTGCGACCTTGTGGAACTCCTGCGCAAATTTAGAATAGGGTGCGATAATAGTAATTTTGTTCATAGGTCCTCCTTTATAAAAATAGTAGCAATTGTTAGTATACACGATATGCCGTTTGTAGGGGTAAAAAAATCCGAGCGTTTTTCGCTCGGATGGAAGGGCTCTGTTTAAAAAGGAGAGATCAAATTTCCGCGGCAATCAAACTGCATCTGCTGCGGTTCGCCGACAAGGGTGACATTGGGCAAGGCACGCGCCTGCTCGATCAGTGCTTCCGAGATCATAAGCCGGCCGATTTCCAAGGTGTTTTTTAGATGGATCAGCCGCGGCTTTGCAGGATTGATATTGGTACAGCAGTTGATAGCGGCCTTGATCACCGTGCGATCGTCCTCCAATACCATCGGCATCTTGGCGGAGAGCAGTACCCGAGAGGTAAGAAGGTTGGGGTAGGTATTGGCAAAGTCAATCTGCTGGAAAAAATGGCGTGGGATGAGATCGATTAAACCCATGCCAGCGGCGTTTCCATGAGTAGCTTCGGTCAGGTTCAGTGCGGCAATTACCTGCTGTTTGGGATTAGAGGGCATGTCTGCATTGGTGTAGCGGGAGATTAGGTCGGTATCCATGCCCGCGCCGCTGATATTTTTTCCCACCTCATCCACCAACAGCACATCATATTTCGGGAAAGGGAGGGAAGGCTGATAGCTTTTTGCCCGCAGCAGCCAGCGCGGCTCCTCCTCCAAAATCTGTTCTGCTGGAATCACAGCGATTTCGGCGGTTTCGTCAAACGCATTCTCGATTAGTCCCACCCCAAAAATGATGTTGCTGCGCTGGAAAATTTGGCTGGAAATCTCCTGGATATTTTGCGACATGCTTTTCATTCCCATTTGATGGCAGAAGCTGGCGCCGGTTTGGTTGCCTAGCCCGATTACCGCCATCTTTGCAAGGCCGCTTTCCACCTTTCCCCGAAAGGAAGGGTGCGTTTTGATGCGTCCGACCAGAATGGTGGCATCCGCATGATGCGCCAGCGCGTCTACATGGACAGGGAATCCGTGCGCATCGGTGGTGCCAAGCTGCACCGTCTCCATACTGGAACGGATCGGACAACCACAAAAATCCTCCGTTATACCAAGACTGTGGAGTACCTCAATTTGACCTTTAGCGGTGGCACCTCCGTGACTGCCCATTGCGGGCACGATGAAGGGGTAGCCCCCTTTTTTTTGCACCAATGCTGCAATTTCGCGGATTATCACGGCAATATTGGCGACCCCACGGCTGCCAGCGGTAATTGCAACCTGTGCCTGCGGACGAATGCGGTCTAATACATTCGCGTGTTCCACCGCCTCTCGCAGCGCCTGAGGAACATCGGAAAGATAGGGTCTGGGAAGGGTTTGCCGCAGCTCCACCATTTTTGGGAGCGGAATGTGTTCAACCAGCCTGTTTAAAGATTGTAAAGAATCCATTGTATACTTGCTCCTTTCTGGCTCAGAAAAGCCAATCAGAATTGCGCGGGTTGCTGTTGGATAGTCAAAGCAAATTTGGTGCCAGTGCACAGCGGCAGAAAATTTTGGGAGGAAGGTGGATCTTTTTATAGTTTCAATAAAAAGC
>CAJUJI010000058.1 GCA_910586875.1 uncultured Anaerotruncus sp.
GCGAATGCCATTTGAATAATCGGTATAATGGCCGCTTTGCGGACATTATACCATATTGGCCCGCCCCTCACAAGAGGCGGACCGCCACAGGGTCCCTTTATGTAAAGAAAAAGCCCCAATGGGGCTTTTTCTTTACTCGATATCAATAACCGATACTGGACAATTATCCCGCGCATCGGTAGCCTCCGCCTGCGCTTCTGCTGGAATGGGATCTGCACACACCTCAGCCATTCCATCACTCGCCATCCTGAATACTTGAGGGCAGGTTTCTGCGCAAAGCCCACAGGCAATACAGCCATCGCGGTTGATTTTTGCACGCATAGTGCCATCCACCTTTCTATTGGAATACTGTCAGTATGGGCGAAAATCGAGGGATTTAATCGCCTCTATTTTGTAGCAGCTTGATAATCTCTTTGAGGAACATCTCTGCCAGACTGTTGGGCAGTATCGCTTGCAGCGCTTCCTCGAAGGTGAACCAGCGCGCATCATCCACCTCAACCGGTGCCGGATGGAGGGTATCCTCCTGTACATAGCTGATAAAGTTGAGCATCAGCGTATTGCTCGGTGCAAAGTATTGGCTTTGCATGTACCGCCAGCCGGTAACCTCCAAATCCATCTCCTCTTTGACCTCTCGCTTTAGCGCCTGCTCCGCTGACTCTCCCTTTGAAATGTAACCCGCCAACAAAATATAGCTGGGTCTGCCATACTGCCGCAACAGCAGCACCTTGTCATGTGCACGATTTATCACTGCGGTAATGATCGCGGCGGAAAAGCCAGGAAAGCGAAACTGCTTACAGCTTTCGCAATAAGGGACCTGGCCCTCCCCCTCGCATTCACGCAGCACCAGTTCGGCACCGCAATCGATACAATGTTCCATTGCTATAGCCTCCTCTAAACGTTGTGGTTGCCGCACAGCAACCGACTGCCTCTCTTAAAACTGCTTTTCATAGCAGTTAAATAAGAACGCCCTCCCTTTAAAGCTGATATGCCCCACAAATGTATATCCGCAAGCTTCAAACAGGCGGTTCATCCTAGGATTGCGCGAATAGGTATTGGTGCGGATGTCATGTACCCCCTTAGCGAGCGCATATTCCTGCGCAAACGCCATCATCCCGCGGCCTATCCCGTTTCGCCTCGCTTCCATTGCGACCGCCATTCGCCGGATCACAAAGCAAGGTTCCTTTGTCTGCCAGCAAACCCCCTGATATTCCGCCGGCTGCCTCTCTCCCAGACAGAGCACCCCTTGAATACTCCCAGCGTCATCCCATACAAACAACGTTGCCTCCTGGATATCCCTTGCAAAATCAGCGCGCGCCGGATAATTCGTGTCCCATTGGTCGTTGCCCTCTTTTTGCATCTCCTGCACCGCCTGTGCCACAATTTCCATCACCCTGGACAGGTCATCTTCCACAGCTTTCCGTATCATCTTGTCATCTCCACCACATATTTTCTTGCCCTATTTTATCATATGAAATTACCAGTTGCAAGGCTTTGTAAAATTCCGAAAATATGCTATGATTACAATAGACTTTGAATTTTTAAGGACAGAAAGCGCAGGAAACGATGGATTTTATCACTCAACTCAAACAGCAATATGGCATCGACCTCAATCCACAGCAGGCCCAGGCTGTCCGGCAGGTGCAGGGCATTGTACTGCTGTTGGCGGTACCTGGCAGCGGAAAAACAACCGTCCTAATTGCGCGGCTTGCCAATATGCTGCAAAACGATTCGATTGCCCCAGATCAAATTTTGACCTTGACCTTCAGCCGCCGCGCTGCTGCCGATATGAAGGCCCGTTACCTTCACTATTTTCCAGATGCGGCGTCCCCTGTTTTTTCCACCATCCACGCTTTTTGTTATGGCGTGGTACGCAGAATCTCCGCGCAATATAACCGCCCTCAACCACAGCTAACAGAGGATACGATTGGTATTGTTCGTAATTTATATTACGCGCAGGAGAATACGCGCTTTATTGAACGGGAAAAATTAGAGGAAATTACCAATTTAATCAGCTATTGCAAAAACCGGCTGATCGATGAGCAAGCTGCGGAAAATTCTATAAAAATGGAGGATTGCGACTTTCCCAGACTTTACAAAGCGTATTGTTGCTATATGATTCAACATCATTTGATGGATTTTGATGATATGCTGCTGTTTACCTACCGCATGTTTTCCAAGCATCCCTCCTTTTTGGCACAATACCAGCAGCAGTATCGTTATATCTGTGTGGATGAAGCGCAGGACTCCTCTTTGGTCCAGTACAAAATTATCGAGTTATTGGCGCAAAAAAGTGGGAATTTGTTCTTGGTTGGAGATGAAGACCAAAGCATCTATGCTTTTCGGGGTGCATTTCCAGATGCACTGCTCAATTTTCAGCGGACCTATCCGACCGCTACCATTCTAAAAATGGAGCAGAATTACCGCTCTACCAGCGAGATTGTGCAGGCTGCAAGCCGGCTGATTCAGCAGAATACCGCGCATATAAAAAAAGAGATGGTCTCGGTGCGCGGCACCGGCGCAAAGGTGGACCTGCATCTGGTATCTGCTTTGCAGAACCAATATGAACAAATATTGGGGTTGCTCCAAAAGCCGCTGCAAACCGCCGTGCTTTACCGCAACAATGAAAGCGCGATTCCTCTGGTGGATCTGCTCACCCGACGCGCGATCCCCTTTTCCATCAAGGATATGAGCGGTTCCTTCTTTCAATCTGTACAGGTCAAGACCTTTCTTGCGTTTCTGCGCCTAGCGCTTGATCCCTCCGATCTGGATAGCTTTTCGCTGGTATATCATAAAACAAACGCCTATCTGAGCCGTGCGATTTTGGAAGACACCCTGAACCAACACCGCGCAGGAGAAAATGTGTTCCGCACCCTGATGCGCAATCCTGCGGTTGACGTTGTGCGGGTCAATGCACTGCGGTTGGAGCTGGAACGTATGCGCACCATGCAGCCGGAGCGCGCGCTTCAAAAGCTGCCGGATTTGATGAGCTTCCGCTATTTTGAATCCGCATCTGCAACCCGCAGGCTACAACTGCTCTGTATGGTTGCGCAGCCGCTAAACACCATACAACAGCTGCTGGCACGCCTTGAGGAGCTACAACTCTTTTTACAGCAAAAGCCTCCCATTGCTTCGGATGGAAGGCTGATCCTCTCCACCATCCACTCCAGCAAGGGACTGGAATTTGATCGGGTAATTTTGATTGATTTAGCCGAAGGACTGCTGCCCTCGAACCAGGCATTGGAGCTGCTGGAAGAAAACGACCGCAGCGCTTATGAAGAGGAAATCCGGCTGTGCTATGTCGCCGCCACCCGCGCCCGCGAGCAGCTGCATCTGTTTGCACCGAAGGACCATACCACCTCCCGCTTTGTCGGATTCTTGATGAACCAGACGCCTGACAACAAGCAACAAACAGCCGCGCCTAAGGAAATTGCAGGGTATCAAGCAATCACACAAGCGCAGCAGCTCTCTCCTGGAATGGTTGTACTGCATAATCACCTAGGGGAAGGCCGGATTCTACGGATTGAAAATGGATTTCTAACCTGGTTTAATGGGGTGGAAACCAAACGGCTTGCTATACAGATCTGTTTGGAAAATGGCAACCTTTATTATAAATGAGGAGCACCAGCGTCACCGCAAGCGGCGACAGGCACAATCTCTGCAAAAGCTAGCATCCCTCGCGTAAAAAAAGCCCCAAAGGGGCTTTTTTCTTTTGCAGGACACACATCTTTCTTGTTCAGGCACGCCGTTCCCAGATCCTCCAGCGCATTACCGCGATCCCTATAAAAAGTTATTGACCAAAATATAAGAGCTTTTCCTCGGGGATGCGCAGGAACACCGTATCCGATGGTTGCAGGTCCAGCAGCTGCGGCGGACAGGCCGCGATCACCGGCTGCGCGCCCTGCGCAAGCAACAACTTTACCACCATCCGGCGAGGGTATTCCTCTCTTGTGCAGACCTGTGCCTTGCGCCAGCCGTCCCTTTCTGTGCAGGAGAGCAAAACATCCTCGCCAAAAATGCCGCAATTCCCCGTCTGCCAGGGAACCCGCATCCCCCAGGCGGTCATATGATTGTCAATTGCAGCAATATTTTCACAACAAAGCAGCTGTGCAGTTTCCAAGCGCTTTGGATGAGAAAACAACTCTTTTGTAGTCCCTCGCTCCACGATGCTGCCGTTACAAAGCACCATCGTATTTTCACAGCGCCGATAAATTTCCTCCATATCATGCGAAACATACAGCACCGTTCCTGAAAAAGCCTTGAGCGCGGCGTCAAATTCCGGTCCAATCTCCTGTCTTAGCTGTTTATCCAAGGCGGAAAACGGCTCGTCCAGCATCAGCAACGACGGTTCTGCCGCCAATATCCGCGCCAAAGCAACCCGCTGCTGCTGTCCGCCGGAGAGCTGCCATGGGTACCGCTCCCGCAAAGATTCCAGCCGCAGAAGCTCTAGGCAGGTATTTACCCGCATCCTATGCTGTCGTCTGGGCACCCCTGCTGCAACATTCTGTGCCACCGTCATATCAGGAAACAGCGCATAACTTTGAAACAAAAGTCCCACCTTGCGTTTGCGCGCAGGCAGGCAAATTTTTTGCGCCGCATTGTAAAGAACACGGTCATCAACCTTTACAAATCCACCATCCAGCGGCAAAATACCTGCTATCCCCCGCAAGGTCATACTTTTTCCACTGCCAGAGGCGCCCAGCAATCCGACAGTGCCGTCGCCCGCCTCAAACGAGACATCCAACACAAAATGGCCCAGTCGTTTCTGCAAAGCTGCCGCAATGCTCATAACCGGCCACCCCTTCTCCTTGCGCGGGTGCTACAAAGCTGCATCATTCCCAGCACAATGCAGGAAACCAATGTGATAATCCAACCCCAAATCGCGGCGGCACGCATGTTTCCGGCTGCGGTTGCAAAGTAAATGGCAAGTGGCATCGTTTGGGTGCGGCCTGGAATATTGCCCGCAACCATCAGGGTCGCTCCAAATTCTCCCAGCGCCCGCGCAAATGACAGCACCGCCCCTGCCGCAATCCCAGGCAGCGCTTGTGGCAGCATCACCCGCAAAAAAATTCGCAGTTCTCCCCAACCCAGCGTACGCGCTGCCCACACCAGTTCTTCCTCCACCTGCTCCAATGCGCCTTTTGCTGCGCGGTACATCAGCGGAAAGGAAACTACCACCGCGGCCAATACGGTTGCCTGCCAACTAAACAGCAGCGAAACACCATAGCGCAGCATCAGCCGCCCCAGCGGTCCATGTTTGCCGCAGAGCACCAACAAAAAGAACCCCAAAACGGTAGGCGGCAGCACCAAAGGCAGGGTAAACAGCACATCGGTCAGCCATTTGACCCAGCCTCGCGCATACAAAAACAGCCGCGCACAAGCGATGCCCAGCAAAAAGACAATCCCGCTTGCACACAAAGCGGTGCGCAACGAAAGAAACAGCGGTGTTAGCTCAAACGTCATCGCTCTGCCTCTGCTAAGGAAAATCCATAACGGCTGAAAATCTCCGCCGCATGGCTGCTGAATAGGTAATCCAAAAACTGGTGTGCAGCCGGTTTTTCCGCGCCCTGTACGGTGAGCCCCACCGGATAAACCACCCGCTTATGGGAATTTTCCGGCGCAGTACAGGCGCATTTCACCTTTTCACTGATTTTGGCATCGGTCGCATACACAATCCCTGCGTCAACGTTGCCGGTCTCCACCCATGCAAGCACCTCTCGCACATCCTTTGCATAAATGAGCTTATCTTGCAGCGCATCTGTCAGCCCAAGGCTCTCAAAAATTTCCGCGGTATACTGGCCAACCGGAACACTTCCAGGCTCACCCACCCCGATTTGTGTAAATGCCTCACCGGTAAGTGCTGCAAAATCTGCCGGCGCCTCCTGCTGCTGGTTGACAATCAACACCACCTGGTTTTCTAAAAGCTCTGCAATCGTCTGCGCCGCCATCAGTCCACTATTCGCCAGTTGATCCATCTGTTGTTTCCCTGCCGAAAAAAACAGGTCTGCTGGCGCACCCTGTTCAATCTGCTGCTGTAATGCGCCCGAGGCACCAAAATTATAGAGAACCTCAACCGCATATTCCTTTGTAAAATCTGCTGCTAGCTCGTTGAGCGCATCGCTCAGACTTGCCGCTGCCGAAACCATCAACACCTCTTGTGACTGGCCGGCCGGCGCCGGCTGGGAAACCGCTGGACCATCCATCACAATCACCGCCGTTTGCAGATCGGCACAGCCCCCCATTACAAAGGAAAGCACAACCGCCAACAGCATAGCAACCTTCTTTTTCATCCGTCAGCCTTCCTTTCCAGCACATTCCTGCGCCTGACCCGTCAAAATTTCCAGCCCGTGCCACAGCGTTGGAAGGATCGCCTGCAAATTTTCCTTTACCGCCTTTGGACTGCCAGGCAGATTGATAATCAGCGTGCGCCCGCGAATTCCAGCTACCGCCCGCGAAAGCATCGCCCGCGGGGTAATTTGCAGACTGGCATAGCGCATTGCTTCCGCGATGCCGGGTGCTTGCCGCTCGATTACCTCCAGCGTCGCTTCCGGGGTGCGGTCGCGCGGAGAAAAGCCGGTGCCGCCGGTGGTCAAAATCAAATCCGCTGCCCCACTGTCGCAAAGCTGCCGCATCCTCTGCGCCAGCAGCTGCTGCTCATCCGGCAAAATTTGATGCTCCACCACCTGATAGCCCGCCTGCTGCACAAGCGCCTTTGCTGTCTCCCCGCTGACATCCTCCCGCAGACCGGCTGCGCCTTTATCGCTGGCTGTCAGAATCGCTGCCCGAAACATCGCACACCTCCATCTCCTCACCGGCGGCAATCCAACCGCCTCTGCGCACTCTGGCAAACACCCCTTCGCGCGGCATGATGCAGTCGCCGACCTGCTGAAAAATCGCGCAATGAGAATGGCACTCCTTGCCTATCTGGGTGATCTCCAGCAATACTTCACCGCATTGCAGCAGCGTCCCGACCGGCAGACTCGAAAAATCAATTCCCGCGACCACCAGATTTTCTCCAAATGCGCCGTCCTGTACCTGGGCCCCTCGCGCTCGAAACGCCTCGATTTTCTCATAAGAGAGCAAGCTCACCTGGCGATGCCAGCTTCCTGCGTGGGCATCTCCCTCAATGCCCCACTGCTCGCGCAGGTATGCCTTGCCCACATCCTGCTTTTGGGTGCCGCGCTGGGCACTGACACAAACTGCGATCACCTTTCCCATGCTCATCCTCCTATCTGCGACATCCCGCGCCTGTTCGCCTGTGGCAGCATTTCTCCGAACCGGTGATGTGCGGGTTTTTGAGCAATCGCGCCGCGCATCGCCTGTATGAGCTGCTCATCATCCGCTCCACTGCGCAGCAGCTCACGCAAATCCACCCCATCCTCATATTGCAAGCAGAGCCTTAAAAAGCCGGTCGCGGTCAGCCGAACCCGATTGCACCGCGCGCAAAAACAGCTGCTGAATGCGCTGATAAATCCGATCTTCCCAAGAAAGCCCTCCAAAGAGGCATATTCCGCCGGACCGTTGCCCTGCATCTGCGGGCAGACATGCAGTGGCCCATAAGCCTGTTCCAACCGCCGTTTCACCTCGCTTGAGAAAACGCCCTGCCAATGCGCGCCTGCACCAATCGGCATCAGCTCGATAAAGCGCACATCCAGCGGCCAGCGCTGCGCCAGCTTTGCCAGCGGCACAATCTGTTCCAGCGTTTCAGGGGTGGGGACGCAGTTCAGCCGGAGCGCAAGCCCCGCCTTTTGTGCAATAAGGATGGCGTCCAATACCATACTGAGCTCCCCACCGCGGGTGATCTGCCGGTATTGCGCCGCATCCAATGTGTCCAGGCTGATATTGACCCTGTCCAGCCCTGCATCGGCCAACCTCTGTGCCAGCTCACCCAGCAAAATTGCATTGGTGGTCAGCGTCACCTGCCGGATGCCGTCCAGCGCCTTGAGCTTAGCCACCAATGTTTCTATCCCTCTGCGCAGCAACGGCTCGCCGCCGGTCAGTTTTATGCGGTCGATCCCCAGTTCCGAGGCACACCTACAGACCCGCACAAGCTCTTCATAGCTGAGCAGGCTGCTGTGAGGGAGCAATGGCGCCCCCTCTTTGGGCATACAATACACACAGCGCAGATTACACCGGTCGGTGACGCTCAGGCGCAGATACTCGATCCGGCGTCCCAGCTGATCGATCATGTTTGTTCCTCTCCAAACCGGAACACGCCCGAACGTCCACCCGCCTTTTCCACCAGATGAATATTGCCCAATGTCATCCCGCGGTCCAACGCCTTGCACATATCATAGATGGTCAGCAGCGCCGCAGAAACACCTGTCAGCGCCTCCATTTCCACACCGGTACGACCGGTCAAACCCGTGGTACAGACCGCCTCAATCTCGCAGTTTTCCGCCAGCAATGTAAAGGTCACCGTACAGCTGGTAATCGGCAGCGGATGACAAAGCGGGATCAGCTCCGCGGTGCGCTTAGCCGCCATAATGCCCGCGATCTGCGCGACCCCCAGCACATCTCCCTTTTTCACCGCTCCATCCCGAACCGCAGCAAACGTCTGCGCATTCATTCGGATGCGCCCACAAGCGGTCGCTGTGCGTTTTGTGACCGCCTTTTCGGAGACATCCACCATCACTGCGTTGCCTTCGGAATCGATGTGGGTGAAATCCGCCATTATACACACCCCTTTCCAAAGCCGCAGTTTGGGAAATGGCAGCTTTCACAGCTTAGGCAGAGTCCTCCGTTTCCCAAGCGCGCCAAATCCGCGGCCGTGACCGGCACGTCCGCCATCAGTCTTGGCAGCACCAAATCAAAAATTGTGCGCTTTGCATACATGGCGCAGCCCGGCAGTCCGACCACCGGCTTGCCGTCCAAATAGGAAAGCAGGAACATTGCGCCCGGCAGCACTGGTGCGCCATAGCTGACCACCTGGGCACCTGATCTGCGAATCGCAGCCGGTGTGCGGTCGTCTGGGTCCACACTCATACCGCCGGTACAGACCACCAGCTGCGCCCCCTGCGCAAAAAACGCATGGATTGCCGCGGTAATCTGCTCCGGCTGGTCGCCGCAAAGGGTTATTCCCAAAATCTCCCCACCGAATGCTTGCAGCTTTTCTGCAACCACCGGCGAAAAGGTGTCCTCAATTCGCCCATAAAACACCTCATTGCCGGTTGTAACAATACCGCATTTTTTCTTTTGGTAGGGCAGCACTCGCAGCAATGGCTGGCCGCCCGCAAGCTCCTGTGCTTGCTGAAGCTTTTGCTGTGCAATGGTCAGCGGAATCACCCGCATCCCCGCCAGCTTATCCCCTTTGCAAACCGGCTGATGATTGCTGCGGGTGGCAATCATCAGCTCTCCCAGGCTGTTGATTGCATCCAACCGCTGCACATCCACACAGAATAGGCCGTCTATCTCGGAGGAGAGCTCGATTTTGCCCTCTTTGATGGAGGACTCCTTCATCCAGCTATTTTTACACAGATCACAGAGCATCCGCGCGCCCTCATCTTCGTGCAGCATTCCCTCCTGCTTCTCCCAGATGTACAAAAAATCCTTTCCCATCGAAAGCAATACAGGGATGTCCTGCTCCGTAACCACATGTCCCTTGCGAAAACGGGCGTCCTTGGTCACTCCACGGATAATTTGGGTCATGTCCTGGCAAAGAATATGGCCGACCGCTTCGGTTGTTTTTATCAGCTTCATAAGGCGACCTCCCCCTTGTCGTCTTCCGTAAGATCATAGCACCGCTGGCGGCAGAATCTCTGCCGCCAGGTAGACATTTATCAAAGGTCCACAGCCTGCCCTGCCACAAACTTTGCGTAGACATTCCGCTCGTCCGACAGATACACCAGCCGCTCCAACCGCTCTATCAAGCTCATCGGCTGCGGATGCGGCAAATTTTCATCATCCAGCACCACCGCATCACATTCGTAGCCTTCTTCAAATGAGCCTACCTTCCCAAAGAATGCGCCGCCGCCCTTTGTTCCCAGATAGAATGCCTCCGCGACCGACAGCGGCTTTAAGCGATCATCCAACAGCCGCCAGCGCAGGTTGCTCGCCTGAATTGCATCCACCATTGCGCGGAATACCGAGAGGTGCGCACCTCCTGCGATATCCGTGCCCAAACCGACCCGCATTTTGCGGTTAAGATAGGTCCGCACCGGTGCGACGCCGGAGCAAATATTGGTATTGGACTGCGCACAGATTGCCACAAACACCCCATTATTTTGCATCGCGTCGATCTCTTCCTCTGGGCAATGGACACAATGCGCCATAATGGTTGGGCATCCCTCGCCGCCGAACAGTCCATACCGGCTGTATGTTTCCCCATAATTGCGGGTGTCCGGACACAGCTCTTGCACCAGCGCAATTTCGCTCCCATTTTCCGATAGGTGAGACTGCACCGGCACACCGGTTTCCCGCTGCAACCGCCCCAGCCGCTCCATCAGCGCGTCGGTGCAGGACGGGGTAAACCGCGGTGTGATAATCGGCGCCACATTCTGGAACCGGCCGCGGGTTTGCGCAATCCATAGGGCGGTATCCTCTGCCGCAGCCGCGGCGGACGCTTCACGCAGATAATCCGGACTGTTGCGGTCCATATTCAGCTTGCCCACCAGCGCCTTTACGCCTCTGCTGCGCTCCAGCAGCTCCATCAGCAGTTCGGTTGCCTCCCGATGGATAGTCGCGAACAGTGAAATACGGGTGGTCGCGCTGCGCGCCAGATCGCGGACAAAAATTTCATAAGCCCTTTGGGCATAGTCCAAATCGGCATATTTTGCTTCCTCCGGAAAGGTGTGGACATTCAGCCAATCAAGCAGCTCCATATCCATCCCCAGCCCGCGGTAGGTGTACTGCGGTGCGTGCATATGTAAATCTACCAAACCCGGGATGATCAACCGATCGCCATAATCCCGCAGCTCCAGCCCAGAGAAGCGTTCTGGCAGCTGTGCAAACACGCCGCTGACCGTTCCGTTCTCGCAAACCAGATAATGGTCCGGTAGCGCTGTTATCTCATTGAGCTGTGTGCTGTAAAGTAAATTTCCCTTTAAAACCACACTATTTCCCATCTGTTCCTCCTGTTGCTCACCCGTCGCCCTGCTTGTCTTTTGGGGCTATTTCGAGTATAATGATCCTATCCAACGATTTCGTAAGACACGGTCTTTTGATGCTTTAAAGCATTTCAATTATAAGCATAGCGCAAATTGCTGCAAAAAGCAAGCGCGCCCATTCTGCGCACCCGAAAAGAGGTTTTTCCATGTCCACCTATGCGTTTTCCTGCCCTGGCGGGAATTTGATGTCCACCCAGGTTAGCTTTTTGCTGATCAAAGAGCTCAAGGAGGGGATTTTTTCCACCAGTGAGCGCCTTCCCTCCGAGGTCGAGCTATCCGAACGTCTGGGCGTGAGCCGAACAGTTGTCCGCGATGCACTCTCCGATTTGGAGCGTGAAGGCTTTGTCGAGCGGGTGCGCGGCATTGGCACGGTCATCAACCGTGAGATTGTCAATCTGCACAGCCGCCTGGATCTCAAGCTGGAATACAACGAGCTGATTCTCGGCTGTGGATGCCAGCCAGCCAGCGACAGCATTCTGCTGCGCATCGAACCGGCCGGCGAGCTGTTTGCCAGCAAACTGAAAATCGCCCCTACCGATCAGGTGCTTGTCTGTGAAAAGCGGGTGCTCGCCGACCGCACGCCGGTCATCTACTCAATAGACCGGCTGCCGCTTGCACTGTTTGATAGCATCCACTATTCCGATATCGACTGGTCAATGCCGATCTTTGACATTCTGGACCGTTACTGTGGCCTGTCGGTGATCACCGACATTGCACAGGTTTGTGCGACCAATGCCACCCCCGCTATCCGGCAAAAGCTCCAGGTGTCCGACACAGAAGCACTGATCCTGCTGGATGAGACCGGCTACTGCAAGCTTAGCCGGCCGGTGATGCACTCCTACGAATTTTACACTAACTTTTTTGGATTTACGATGCTGCGCAAAAAGTTCTAGTCCTTGTTGCCTAACCTTGCCAATAGCGCTACAAGCCCCATAATCAGCAAGATAACTGCAAAAATCCCTGACATTCCAAGTCCCATAATTTCCAGCGAAATCCAAAAATTATGCATTGCGACGCTGCTGAACATACAAATCCTCCTTATCCATTATTGCTGCTTATACAAACCGTGGGATCAGATACAGAATAATGCCTCCTGCGATGACCGAACCGATCTGTCCTGCCACATTCGCACCGATTGCGTGCATCAGCAGGTGATTTTGCTTATCCTCTGCCAGCGCCATTTTCTGGATCACGCGCGCCGACATCGGGAAGGCAGAAATTCCTGCTGCACCAATCATCGGGTTCACCTTATCCTTGAGGAACAGGTTCATCAGCTTTGCAACTAACACACCGCCAATGCTGTCAAATACAAACGCAATCAACCCCAGACACATAATCAGCAGGGTTTCCAGCTGTACAAAATCCTTTGCCTGCATAGAAAAGGAGATGGTAATACCCAACAGCAATGTAATGATATTTGCAAATTCGTTCTGTGCCGTTTTAGAAAGTGAGTCCAACACACCGCACTCCCGCAGCAGATTGCCAAACATCAAAAAGCCCACCAATGATACCGACATCGGCGCAATCAAGCCCGCGATTACCGTAACCAGAATTGGAAAGAGGATACGTGTCCTTTTGGAAATCGACTTTGGGTTGTAGGGCATCCGAATTTTGCGCTCCTTCTCGGTGGTGACCAAGCGGATCGCAAACGGCTGAATAATCGGCACCAGTGCCATGTAGGAATAGGCTGCAACTGCAATTGCGCCCATATACCGCGATTTGAAAATCTGTGAAACCATAATAGCGGTAGGGCCATCTGCGGCGCCGATAATGCCGATAGATGCCGCGTCCTTCAAATCAAATCCCAACAGACAGGCCAGTGAGACGGTAAAGAAAATTCCAAACTGCGCCGCGGCACCAAAGATCATCATTTTGGGATTGGAAAGCAGCGGCCCAAAATCAATCATCGCGCCGATTCCGATAAACAGCAGAATAGGCAGTGCCTCAGACGCCTCAATCGTGGTGCGAAAGAGCCATTGGATGATTCCCTGTGCCTCGATGCCGCCCTCTAGCACCTGGTCTAGTACGCCTGTTAGCGGCAGATTCACCAGAATTGCACCAAAGCCCATTGGCAACAGCAGCGCTGGCTCAAAGCCCTTTTGAATCGCCAGATAAATCAGCAGTCCACCAATGCCATACATTAGAATTTGCGCTGGCCCGATTGCCAGAAGCCCAGACAATAAAAAATCCATAAATAGCACTCCTCTCTTATTTTAGGGAAGACGAACAAAAAGACCTGTGTTCTCCGAAAAGAACACAGGTCTTGTCATTTCAAGCTAAACCATGACGCTATGACGCGCCCGAGATGTTGATTTAACTGCGCAAGCTGCGCCGACTACTCCCCTGGTATCCTATTTTCCATGCGCTTTGACTAGACTATATCATGAAATTATCGGCTTGTCAATTAGACTCCCCTATTTTTTTACTGATATACATTATAGTTGATGGAATCCTTTAGCTGGAACTTATCAAGCAGATTGCGCAATACCTGTGCCTGACTGGAAAGCTCCTCGCTTGCGGCCGCACTCTCCTGTGAGGTTGCGGAGTTGTTCTGTACCACGCTGGAAATCTGGGTAATTCCTTCACTGATACCGCTGATGGAGCCAGCCTGCTCTGCCGATGCTTCGGAGATCTGCCGCACGCGCGTAATCACGATCTGCGCGCCCTCCACCACATCACTGAGCGCCTGCTGGGTCGATTCGGTCAGCTGCACACCATTGTCAACCGCATCCAAAGTTTTGGCTATCAGTTCTGATGTACTCTTTGCTGCCTCGCCGCTCTTGGCCGCAAGGTTGCGCACCTCGTCTGCCACGACTGCAAAGCCTTTGCCTGCTGCGCCCGCACGCGCCGCCTCAACCGCTGCATTCAGTGCAAGGATATTGGTCTGGAATGCGATATCCTCAATGGTCTTGATGATATGCCCAATTTCGTTGGAGCAACTGCTGATCTGGTTCATCGCCTTGGACATCTCCTGCATCTGCTGGTTGCAAAGTCCAATCTGCCGCTCTACCTGATCCACCCGTTCACTGGTTTCATTCGCATTTTTCGCATTGCTGCTAATCTGCTGGGAAACCAGATTCACTGTATTTACCAGATTATCAATCTCATTGGCCTGCTCGGTTGCACCCTGTGCAAGCGCCTGCGCACCGCTAGAAACATGTTCTGCACCATTGCCAACCTGAATTGCGACCGATTGAATCTGTGCCATTGTGTCATTGAGCTGCTGCAAAATGGCATCGGTCGACTTGCGGATTTCAATAAAGTCTCCGATATAATCCAGCTGCGGATCACGTGTCAGATCTCCTTGAGAAATCGAGTTGAGGTTCTGCGAAATATCCGCGATATACATAGCCAGTGTCTTCGCTGCCTGATTGAGGCTTTGAGCCAATATTCCAATTTCATCCTTGTTGCGCACATTGATCTCAAAGTCCAGCTTACCCTGAGAAAGCAGCTGGCTATCTGCTGTGATCACCTCAATCGGGCGCACAATCTGTGCCATTACATACCGGATTAGCAGAACGCTTGCAATGACAATCAGTAAAATGCTGACAAATGCCACCCATGTAGTAATCGAAATCGCAAGCAATAGCTGCCTTTCATTGTTCTGTACCAACGCTTTGCTGTTGTTGACCACCTGATCCAACAGAGCAACCAGCTTGCTGACATTTGTTTTGGTCTGATTGAGATAAACATCCTCTGCCTGCTGGTGATTGCTCTTGTTTAAATTGATGATCTCGGTAGCCGACTTATGGATTTCCTGGTGCAACGGGATCATCTGATCCATCAACGCACTGAGCTGCTGATCCTCGAGCGTTGCACGGTCGGTATTATACAGCCATTTTCCCAGATCACAAGCTGTATAATCGGTGCTACCGGTAAATTCCGTATCAAAGCTGATGGCGGAACTTAAATTTTCAATCCAGCTGAAATGCGCCTTTTCCGCAGCCAGCGCCATCGTATGAATTTCGGTTGCAGCGGTTGTAGATTTACTGAAACGCTTAATCATCCTGAGTCCAGTGATCATAACCGCGCCGCTCACAACTACGACAATAAAAATAACTGCTACTCGCATCCACACTGCTCTTTTTATTGAATTGTTCATGAATTCAACCCTACCCTTTCTGATGATGTGGGATTGCTTTTTCTAATTTTTTATTATACTTGAAAACCGTTCCTTTTTCAATCATTTTTTATAGGATAACACCACTTATTTTTTCCATTTATAAAACATAGCCAGTTGCCCCTATGGAAAGTTTTCAGGCACCTAGCAAAAAACACAAGAAAGATTTGTACAATATTCCTATTTTTATTTGTATGCAGAACTTGGTATAATAGCCACAGAGTAGCGCTTTGCGATTTGCAGCGCCGCCACAAAGAAAAATACCGAGGCTACAGCGTTATGGCTGGAGCAGAAAGAGGGTCTTTTCATGTTCTACAAATACGATTTTGCCAATACGATCCCTGTACCAGAGCCGTTTAAGCGTTATATGACGCCGATTTTCATGGGGGACGACAAAATTATCACCGAAAGCAATTTTTCCATCCATATGACCGAATGGGAGCCTGGCTGTGAAATCGATGAACACTCCCACCCCACCGATATGGAGGCTATGTACTGCATTTCCGGCCACGGTGAATGCTGGATCAACGGCGAGCACCACGATTTTGTTCCCGACACCTTGATGGTCGCGCCGCCCACCATCCCGCACAGGATCCGCAACAACGGTACCGAGATGCTGCGTGTACTATGCGTCTTTTCCCGACCGATCACCGGCGAGGGACTGCGCAAACGCGCAATGGAAGCGGTAGAGGCAAATCAAAAAGCTGCAAAAGCAGACGCATAAAGGTCACACTCACCTATTAAAAGTGCATGCTGGGC
>CAJUJI010000059.1 GCA_910586875.1 uncultured Anaerotruncus sp.
ATCATTGAAAAGGGAAGGAGGGATACATTTGCAGGTTGACTATCTATTGCTGGGCAAACGTTTGGCAGAACTGCGCAAAAAACGGGGGCTAACCCAGGAACGTCTGGCGCAATCCATAGATGTGACCAGCATTTATATTTCGCACATTGAGACCTGCCGTTCCATTCCCAGCCTGGAGACGGTGGTAAAGCTTTGCGACGCGCTAGAGGTGACGCCCAACGAGCTGTTGTTGGGAATTGGGGTTTGTAGCAGCAACTATCTTTCTGACGATATTTTACAAAAATTGGAACAATGTACACCAGCCGAACGACGTTTGATCAGCGGCTTTTTGGACTTGTTGCAGGCCGAGCGGGAAAACGCATCCAAAAAACGTGGCTGACGGCCGCGCACCAGCGCTTGCCGCGAAAGCCCAGACAGAGAATGCCACCAGCGCTTGCCGCGAAAGCCCAGACAGAGAATGCCACCAGCGCTTGCCGCGGATCCCCAGATAAAGAATCCCGCCAGCGTCAGCCACACACTGGCGCCCAAACAAAAACAGAAAGCCTCCTGGGAGGCTTTCTGTTTTTGTGATCAACCAGCACCCCCGGCTTGCACAAAACCCACCATTATCCAGCGGCCCGCAGCCATTGAAAAGGCTCACAGGATGTCAAAAAGTTCATAGATTATCCTTATTTTGTTCTTGATTTTGCGCCGCGCACTTTGCTATAATGTTCGTATCCGAACAATAGAAGGAGCGATTATGCGATGCAAGAGCCCGATTGGATTGGTAGAAAGATTAAGAGTTGCTGCAATCTCATCGACAGGGAGTTCAATGCAAGTATTCGCAAGGTGGAGGCGGCAAGCGGCATTACCGGAATGCAAGGAATGGTCATCGGCTACCTCTCACGCCAGGGGGAGAGCTGTGAAGTATTCCAGCGGGACCTTGAGCGGGAGTTTCATATCACACGCTCCTCTGCGACCGGATTGCTCAAGCTGATGGAGAATAATGGTCTGATCACCCGTACGCCGGTGGACTATGACGCGCGTTTAAAGCGGCTGCAATTGACGCCGAAGGCAACCACCATCCTTGAGGAGGTCAACCACTGCATCAAAGCATTTGAGCAGCAGCTGCGCCAATGCTTGACCGAGGAGCAGGTTGCTGCATTGTTTCATGCGTTGGACCTGCTGGAGGAGCGCCTTTCCTAAGCGCCCATCGCAATTTCATTCCCAGATAGTTCGGTATCGTACAATTTAGAAGCAATAGGAGGATGTGTGCAAGCCAAGGAGCAAAGTATCACAAAGGCCGCAAAGGACGGCCCTGTATCGATTAGATCACGAATGGAGGGCGATTATGCTCAAAAAATTGTCCGCCTGTATTGGCGAATATAAACTTGTATCAATAATAACGCCCGTCTTTATGATTTTAGAGGTCATCATGGAAATGATCATTCCGCGGATGATGGCCTCGATTATTGACAACGGCGTAAATGTTGGCAATCTCAACCATGTGTGGAGGATTGGCAGCTTGATGGTTGCAGCAACGCTGCTCAGCCTGTGTTTTGGTCTGGCGGGCGCGCGTTCGGCTGCGAAGGCCAGCACCGGCTTTGCACGCAATCTGCGGCGGTCGATGTATGAAAGGATCCAAACCTTTGGTTTTTCCAATATTGACAAATTTTCGACTGCGGGCTTGGTCACCCGCCTGACGACCGATGTGACCAACCTGCAAAACGCTTACCAGATGATTTTGCGCATGTGCTTTCGCGCACCGGTCAGCCTGATCTGCGCATTGGTGATGGCCTTCTCGATCAGCGCGCGGCTGAGCAGTGTTTTTGTGGTCGCACTCATTTTTCTGGGCGGCTGCTTAGGCATGATCATGACCCGCACCTTTCACCTGTTTGACAAGGTGTTTCGTCAGTATGATGCGCTCAACGCGAGCGTACAGGAAAATGTCAGCGCCATTCGGGTGGTGAAGGCGTATGTTCGTGAGGCGCACGAAACGCAAAAATTTCAGCTGGAAAGCAGCAAGCTCTACGACCTGTTTGTGCGCGCAGAGCGCCGCATGGTGCTGGTGATGCCGCTGATGCAGTTCACCATCTTTGCCAGCCTGCTGACGCTCTCCTGGATGGGGGCGAAGCTGGTGGTTGCCGGCGGGCTGAGCACCGGCAATCTGATGAGCCTGTTTACCTACATCATGAATATTCTCATGAATTTGATGATGCTTTCGATGATCTTCGTGATGGTGGTCATGTCCCGCGCGAGCGCCGAGCGTATTGCGGAGGTGCTCGGCGAGGAGAGCAGCTTAAAAAATCCCGCCGAACCGCTGCAAACGGTGCCCAACGGGGAAATTGTATTCCGCCATGTCAACTTTTCCTATCAGGAGAACGGCAACCGTGTGCTCAAGGACATTGACTTTACCGTGCGTGCCGGAGAGACCCTCGGCATCCTCGGCGGCACAGGCAGCGCGAAATCCAGCCTGGTACAGCTGATTCCACGGCTGTACGACGTTACAGAGGGGCAGGTTTTGGTCGGTGGCCACGATGTGCGGGCGTACGATTTGGACACCCTGCGCAATGCGGTTGCGATGGTGCTGCAAAAGAATGTACTGTTCAGCGGCACCATCAAGGAGAATTTGCGCTGGGGCAACAAGCAGGCCACCGACGAGCAGCTGATTGAGGCGTGCGAGCTGGCCTGCGCGGACGAATTTATCCGCTCGTTTCCGGATGGATATGACACCTACATCGAACAGGGCGGCTCCAACGTTTCCGGCGGGCAGAAGCAGCGGCTTTGCATCGCGCGTGCGCTGCTGAAAAAACCGCGCGTTCTGATTTTGGACGACAGCACCAGCGCGGTGGACACCGCGACCGACGCTCAAATTCGGGCGGCGTTTGCGCAGAAAATCCCAGGCACCACAAAAATTATCATTGCGCAGCGCATCTCGAGCGTGCAGGACGCCGACCACATTCTGGTATTGGACGAAGGCGCGATCAATGGATTTGGCACCCATGAGCAGCTGTTGCAAAGCAACGCGATCTATCGGGAGGTCTACGATTCCCAGATGAAAGGAGGCGCGCAGCCATGCCAGGACCAGGACAAAACGGAATGAATCGCGTAGCGGCCGCCGCAGGCCGCAAGGCGGTGGACAATCCAGGCAAAACCTTTCGGCGGCTGTTGGGCATACTGCTGAAAAATTATGCCCCGCACTGCGTCCTTGTGCTGATCTGTATTGTCATCAGCTCGCTTGCCGTGGTGCAGGGCACCATGTTCATGCGCACGCTGATTGACGACTATATTCTGCCGCTGATCGGCCACCAGAACCCCGACTTTTCAGCGTTGGCGGCGGCGATTGGACGGGTTGCGCTGTTTTACCTTGTGGGGATTCTCGCCACCTTCACCTACAATCGGATTATGGTCAACATCAGCCAGGGCACCCTAAAACGCATTCGGGATGACCTGTTCACCCATATGCAAAGCCTGCCCATCCGCTATTTTGATACCCATGCGCACGGTGATATTATGTCCATCTACACCAACGATGCAGACACCCTGCGCCAGATGATCAGCCAGAGCATCCCGCAGCTGTCCGCCAGCGCGATCACCATTCTCAGTGTGCTCATCAGTATGCTGATCCTCAACATTCCCCTGACCCTGCTGACCCTGTTGATGGTGGGGCTGATGAGCTTCATCACCGGAAAGGTCGCCAGCCGTTCCGGAAAATTCTTTGCCGCACAGCAGAAGAATCTGGGCGCGGTGAACGGCTACATCGAGGAGATGATGGAGGGCCAGAAGGTGGTCAAGGTGTTCTGCCACGAGCAGGAGAGCCTCGAGCGGTTTAACCAGCTCAACGACGCGCTGCTGGAAAGCGCGGACCAGGCGAACGCCTACGCCAATATGCTCGGCCCGATCAACCTGAACCTGGGCAATGTCGGTTATGTCGTCTGCGCGATGGCCGGCGCAGCGCTCGCGATCAATGGGTTTGGCGGCTTCACGCTGGGCGGGCTCGCCAGCTTTTTGAACCTCAACCGCAGCTTCAACCAGCCGGTCAGCCAGATCAGCCAGCAGCTGAACAGCATTGTGATGGCGCTGGCGGGCGCGAACCGCATCTTTGCGCTGATGGATGAGCAGCCCGAGCAGGATGAGGGCTATGTCGAGCTGGTGCGCGCCTGCCGCAAGGCGGACGGCGAGCTGGCAGAGACCACCGAACGCACCGGACTTTGGGCGTGGAAATGCCCTTATGGAAACGGCGAGGTGCTGTATGTGGAGGAGCGCGGCGACGTTGTATTCGACCATGTGGACTTCGGATACAGCGACGACAAAATTGTGCTGCATGACGTCAGCCTGTACGCACAGCCAGGCCAGAAGATCGCGTTTGTGGGCAGCACCGGCGCGGGCAAAACAACCATTACTAACCTGATCAACCGCTTTTACGACATCCAGCAGGGGGATATTCGTTACGACGGACTCAACCTGAAAAAGATCAAGAAAACGGCGCTGCGCCGCTCGCTGGGCATCGTACTACAGGATACCCATCTGTTCACCGGAACCGTCCGCGAGAACATCCGCTACGGCAAGCTGGACGCGACCGACGCCGAGGTGGAGGCGGCAGCGGTTTTGGCGAATGCAGACGGCTTCATCCGGATGCTGCCGCAGGGCTATGACACGGTCCTCACCGGCGACGGCAACAACCTGAGCCAAGGACAGCGCCAGCTGCTGGCGATTGCGCGCGCGGCGGTCGCAGACCCGCCGGTACTGATTCTGGATGAGGCGACCAGCAGCATCGATACCCGCACCGAAAAAATCGTACAGGATGGGATGGATAAGCTGATGTCCGGCCGCACGGTGTTTGTCATCGCCCACCGGCTGTCCACCGTCCGCAACAGCGATTGCATCATGGTGCTGGAGCAAGGGCACATCATCGAGCGCGGCACCCACGAAGAGCTGCTTGCACAGAAAGGAAAATACTACCAGCTTTATACCGGCGCATTCGAGCTGGAATAGGCTGCAAAGAAAAAGCTCCCAAAAGGGAGCTTTTTCTGTTGCGCGCATCACATACCCAGCGGCGCCAGCGCCAGAGCTGGAACAAAAACACCACCTGCACAAATCTTCTAAAAGGGCTGGTGCAAAAGGGGGATGTCCGACGGGATGAGCCCAATTTTGTTTGTGTGCCGTTGCTGACCATTGAGCAGATGCGCTGCGCAAAAAACCGCGGCCTCATTGACCGGCTGGTTTATGCGCTGTGGGGGTTGGTGCCGGAGGTGCTGTTTCCTCTTGGGCAGGGCAAGGAGCGCGATGAGCGCACAGACGTTTTGCGCAGAAACAGGGTTGTAAAAATTCATTTTTGCTGCTATACTAAGGGTAGATCGATTTTCTCACAGCACATCCGATCTTGCTGGTATCCACCAGCGCTGCCGGTCAAAATAAGGGGGCCTACATCGTGATAAAAAAATCTGTTTAGAAATTTCGGTCATAAAACTAATGACAAATGGATTTTTTTGTGCTACACTTGGTTTGCAAGGGAAGGGGCATTGGTCATGACTGAACAGGATCGGGAACTCCATCTAATTGAACATATCTTAACATTACTGAATCTCCTCCAAGCAAACAATATTACCATCGATCAGCTGACGGCATCGGACGGACATTTTCATTTATCCGAGCTGACCAGTGCACAGGAAATTCACACTGCATATGAGTTTATAAAATTTATGAATGAGATGCCAGGCGGCTTTCTCATTTATTACGCGGATGGCGACGAAAAAATTATTTATGCCAACAAAAGTCTGCGCTGGATTTTCCGCTGTGACACCATGAAGGAATTTCAGGTGTATACGGGAAACACCTTCAAAGGGATGGTGCATCCGGATGATTGGCAGGCGGTAAAGCATAGCATCCAAACCCAGCTTGTGCAAAGCCAGTACAAATTGGACTATGTGGAATATCGGATTGTCCGCAAGGACGGAGAGATCCGCTGGATTGAGGACTACGGGCATTTTGTGCACAGCGAAACGGTCGGGGACATTTTCTATGTATTTTTAAGCGACGCGACCGAAAAAAAGCATCAGCTATTGACCGAGAAGGCGCTGCTGGTCGACGAGCGGCGCAAAAACGAGCAGAGACTACAAAATCTGATCCAGGAGTACAATCGAGAAAAGGCGCTGATGAACCAAGAGCAGCTGAGACGGCTGGAGGTTATCGAGGGGCTCAGTGTCAATTACGACTCGATCTTTTATGTGGATTTATATAAAAATAAAATTTTCCCCTATCGCCTGAGCGAGCGAAACAGCTTTTTGTTCGAGGCAAAGTTCCAACCGCGGGATTATGACTGGTATTCCACGCAATACCTCGACGCCTGGGTGCATCCGGAAGACCGCGAGCGGGTCGAGCAGGCGACCGACCCCGTTTACATTCGGGAAAGATTGGCCACCAGCAAAACCTATTATGTCAACTATCGGGTGCTGTTTGGCGACCAGACCCAGTATTTGCAGCTTCGGTTTGTCAATGTGCGTCCGGATGAGCCGGCCTCTCAAATTGTAATCGGCTACCGCAGGGTGGACGAGGAGCTGCAATATGAGATGGAACAAAAGCAGATGCTCGCAAAAGCGCTGGACAATGCGAACCTTTCGATTGTGGCAAAGGATACCTTCCTTTCCAATATGTCACACGACATGCGCACCCCGCTCAATGCGATTTTTGGCTTTATCACCCTTGCAAAAAAGAACCTGCTAAACCCCGAGGTGGCGCAAAGCTATCTCAACCGGATTGAAACCTCCAGCAGGCAGCTGTTGGATATGATTGACAAGGTCCTGGAGCTGTCGTGGACCGACTCCAATGAGGAGCAAAGCAACGAAAATGAATGTGACCTTTGCGACATCGTGCAGGAGATCTACGACTTTCTGCTGCCGCAGGCGCTGGAAAAGGACATCGAGTTCCTGTTGGACAGCACCCAGATACGGCACAGCGGCGTTTACGGCGACCAGGATAAGATCAAGCAGGTGGTGCTGTACTTAGCCAACAATGCAATCACCTATACCAAACCCAACGGCAAGGTCTCTATCACCATTTCCGAGAAGGAGAGCCGCCCGCAGTGTTACGCGGTTTATCAGCTGATCATACAGGACACGGGCATTGGCATCAGCGAGGAATTTTTAGAGCGCATCTTTGAGCCGTTTACCCGCGAAAAGAATACAACCCTCAGCGGCATTCACGGAATCGGTTTAGGGCTGACCATCGCCAAAAATATTGTGGACAGCATGGGCGGCACCATCGAGGTAAAGAGCGTAGTCAACAAGGGCAGCACCTTCACGGTCACGCTACGCCTTCGGGTACAAAACAGCACTGCCAGTACCAATCCCAATATGGAGGAGCTGTCGCTGAAAAACCAAAAAATCCTGTTGGTGGAGGATAACGAAATCAACCTGGAGATTGAAACAGAGATTTTACAGGATTTGGGCTTCTCGATTGACACCGCTACCGATGGCAGCATCGCGGTTGAGAAGGTGCGAAATTCTGTGCCTGGCGAGCATGATCTCATTTTGATGGACATTCAAATGCCGGTGATGGACGGCTGGCAGGCGACAAGGGCCATCCGCGAGCTTGAAAATCCTGCGCTGGCTTGCATCCCGATTATTGCTTTGTCGGCAAACGCGCTTGAGAGCGACCGCAAGAAGTCGATTGAAAGCGGCATGGACGCGCATCTGAAAAAACCAATCGATATTCCGAGCCTCTTAAATACAATCGGTGACGTGATGCAGAAATATCACTAGAACGCTGAGCAAAAGGCGCCAGCTATTGGCTGCTGACGGGAACGAAAAAACACCTCATAAAATCACCTCACCGCACAAGCTTCGACCTGTGCACTCCTGTTCCCGCTAGTACCCCCCCTTTCTGTGACGGTTCTATGGTTTTCTTGCATCTGTCCAATAAATTGATCGAAAAGGAGCCCGCCTAAACAGCGGACTCCTTTTCGACCGTTTCACACGTTTGCCCGTTTGGACAGACGTGTTTTTTCTGTTTTCATAGTTTGCGGGTGCCGTCCAAAAGCTCCTGATACCGGTCGCAGATGGCCTGCACATCGCTGCCCACCTCAACCTGCCGGCCCTTGTGCAGCCAGAGGATCTTATTGCACATCTCGCGCACCTGCGGCAGCGAGTGGGAGACCAAAATGGTGGTCGCGCCGCCGGAGATGATCTCCCGCATCTTCGCTTCGCTTTTCTTCCGAAATGCGCCATCGCCCACCGAAAGCACCTCGTCCAAGATGAGGATGTCCGGCTTGACCAAAGAGGCGATCGCAAAAGCAAGCCGGCTTTTCATACCGGAGGAGAGCTGCTTGAACGGGCGGTCCTCAAACTCCTTGAGCTCTGCAAATTCAATAATCTGGTCATAGGTGTCATCCATAAATTTGCGCGTATAGCCCAGCATCGCCCCGCGCAGATAGGTGTTTTCCCGCACGGTCAAATCTCCGTCAAAGCCGCTGCCCAGCTCCAGCAGCGCCGCAATGTTTCCCTCGCGCTTGACCCAGCCCCTGGTCGGCTCCATGATGCCGGAAATCGCTTTTAACAGGGTGGATTTCCCCGCGCCATTTGTGCCGATGATCCCCAGCATCTCCCCCTTTTCTAAAGTAAAGGAGATATTTCTGTCCGCCCAAAATTCCCGCACCTGGTAATTTTTGGTCAGCTTGCGCATCACATATTCCTTGATCCCAATTTCCTTAAAATCTCCTGTGATATAGCGAATTGATACATCATGTACTTCCAGAATGCTCATAGAATCCTCCATTATATGCGGCGGCGCCGCACAGTTTCACCCTGTAACAGTTCTTGTTGTAAGTATACCTCTTTTCACAAGCGTTGTCCATCAAAATTTCACAGCTTGTGCCGTGCGGGGTGAAGGGAGGAGAGAGCGCTATAAAACCCCCAGCTTTTTGGCGATGATCAAGGCGCCGGCGGCAGAAAGCGGATGGGCGTCCTCTGGGATGTAGGTGTGCACATGGGCAAAATAGGCGTCATGCTCCAACAGGTCAACCATTGCCTGGCGCAAGGGGTCCTTTCCGGCGACGATTACGTCGGTTTCCCGGCTGACCTGCAATGCGCTGGAATGGCGAATTCCGACCAGGTCGCTTTGCAGCGCGACCCCCAGAAGATAGTTCGCGAGCTTTGCGGTGTCCCTGGTTGCGAATTGGCTCAAAATCCGCGCAGAAAAACATGCCCGCCCGATGCCGGACCTTGCGGCGGTGTCGTAGCCCAACAGGACCATCTCCCGATTGTAAGTTTCCGCCTGAGCAAATTGGCGGCCGACCGCGTCGGCGATGATCGTGTGGTTGGTGATGCTCGCGAGCAGCTCGCCGCTGATGCTGGTCAGGCAGCCGGTGATTTGTCCCTGCGCGTTCACACAAACAAACTTCATATGGGAGCCAGGCAGCACCAGCAGGTAGCTCCTTCCCTGCGGATAGTGCGCCAGCATTGCAACACTCTCGACCTCCTCGCCGCGCATAATGTCCATCGCTTCAAAGTTGGTGAAATCAACCGCACCCGCAGCATTTTTCACCCCTGGAATAAAGTGGATGGGCAGCGGACAAATTTCCGGCAGCTCGACCCGCCGGACCGCTGCGGCCAGCTCGTCTGCTCCGGCAGGCACAACGCAATGTGCGATTTCCACCAGCCCGACGTTGGAGGTGATCATACCGCTTGCAATGATGAGTGCAACGTCCTCATAGCCAGCCCCTGCACATTGCAGCGCCTGCTCCAAGCAGTCCTTGACCGCCGCTTTCAGCCGCCGGTTGTCGCCGTCAATCGCTGTGTTGCGTACCCCCACCTCCGCTTTGGCCGACGCCGCCAGTTGGAATGCGCGATCCCAAAGGCACACCCTGGTATTGGTGGTCCCTGTGTCCAATGTGATGATATAACGCATGTTATCCCTCCCTTTCCATCACCATTCTGCAATGGTGCCGTCATAATTGCGCCAGATGGGATTTTTCCAGGTGGGTGCAGTTTGTGCGGCCTTCGCGACCACCTGCTCGTTGATGTCTACCCCCAGCCCAGGCCCCTGCATCAGCTCGAGATAGCCGTCGCGGTAATGGTAGATGGTGGGGTCCTGCAAATAGTCCAACAGATCGCCGCCGCGGTTATAATGGATCCCCAGGCTTTGCTCCTGAATAAAGACGTTCGGGGAGCAGGTGTCCACCTGGAAGCAGGCGCCCAGCGCGATTGGCCCTAATGGGCAGTGTGGCGCAACCGCAATGTCATATGCCTCCGCCATCGCAATGATCTTTTTGCATTCCGAGATGCCGCCCGCATGGGAGAGGTCCGGCTGAATAATATCAACATAACCCGCCTCAAATATTTGTTTAAAATCCCAGCGGCTGAACATCCGCTCTCCGGTTGAGATGGGCGTGGTGGTGGCGTGGGCGATCTCGCGCAGCGCTTCATTGTTCTGCGGCAGGACCGGCTCCTCAATGAACATCAGGCGGAACTGGTCCAGCTCGCGCGCCAGCACCTTTGCCATCGTCTTGTGAACCCGACCGTGAAAATCTACCGCAATGTCCATCTCAAAGCCCAGCTCGTCACGGATTGCGGCGACCCGCTCGCAGACCGCCTGCACCTTTTGGAAGCTGTCGATATAGTGCATTTCCTCGGTGCCGTTCATCTTGAGCGCGCGGTACCCCTGCGCATAGGCTTCGCGTGCACCGGCGCGGATGTCGGCGGGGCGGTCGCCGCCAATCCAGCGATAGACCTTGATTTTGTCGCGGCAGGCGCCGCCCAGCAGCTCATAAACCGGCACCCCCAGCCGCTTGCCCTTGATGTCCCAGAGCGCCTGGTCGATGCCGGCGATCGCGCTCATCAGCTCGGAGCCGCCGCGGTAAAAGCCGCCGCGGTACATCATCTGCCAAAGATCCTCAATCCGGCCAGGGTCCTTGCCAATGAGCAGCTCGCGGTATTCCTCCACACAGGCGCGCACCGCATCCGCACGCCCCTCGATAATCGGCTCACCCCAACCGCTAAGTCCCTCGTCGGTGTCAATTTTTAAGAACAACCAGCGGGGCGGTACCTTGTATAAGGTCAAATTGGTGATTTTCATAGAAGCCTCTCCTTTGTAAAAATCAAAAGTTTTACTCGATTTTTTTCAAAAAATCGCGGGGTCAAGGGGTGGCGTCCCTTGTCGCCTCCTGCGTCCAAAAATCCTCGCGGATTTTTGGACGCAGAGGGCGAAACGCATCCCTCTGCACGACATCCACTCACACGAATCATACAGGCAGCACAGCCCTATAGCTGCCTGGTAAACTCCCGCGCCAGCTCACGAATTGCGTCAAAATCGCCCGCCTGAATCAGCGATGCCTTTGCAATGCTAGAGCCAACCCCGACGCCCGCAACCGATGGGTGCGCCAAAAATTCCAGCAGGTTTTGACTGCTGACCCCGCCCATCGGCAGTAGCGGGATGTGGCTGAGCGGTGCGCAAAGCGCCTTGATATACGGCAGCCCTAAGCTGTCCGCAGGGAACAGCTTCACCAGCGCAGCGCCCGCCTTCCATGCCAGTGCGACCTCGCTGGGGGTCATCGCGCCGGCGAGCATCGCAACCCCCAGGCTGTGCGCCTGCTCCATCACCTCTAAATCGAGGTTGGGGGAGAGCAGGTATTGTGCGCCCGCCTCTACCGCCGCGCGCGCCTGTGCAGCGGTGAGCACGGTGCCTGCACCCACCAGCAGCTTTTCCCCCAGCGCCGCGCGAACCGCCTGTATAGAGGCGGTTGTTTTGGCCAGCGTGTCAGGGTCGCTCTGGTTGAAGGTGATCTCCAACATGCGGATGCCGCCCGCATAGAGCGCCTGTGCAGCCGCTTCGGTCCTTTCGGCACAGACCCCCCGCAAGGCGACAATGATGCGGTGGGTGCGCACCTGGGTTACAAGATCTGTGTTCATTCGTTTCCCTCCACACACAAATTAGGTGCATAAATACCCGCCGTCTACCACCAGCGTTGCACCGGTCACATAATCCGAGGCGGCGGACGCCAGAAAGATGACCGCCCCCTTCATGTCATCCGGTTCGCCCCAACGACCCTTGGGCAGCCGCGCCAAAATTTTCGGCTCGCGGTCGGGGTTGCCGATCAGCGCAGTGTTTAAAGAGGTCGCAATATATCCGGGCGCGATTGCATTTACATTCACCCCGCGCCCCGACCAGTCGTTGGAGAGCGCGCGGGTGAGCCCCACAACGGCAGATTTTGCGGCGGTGTAGGCAGGGACGGTGGTGCCGCCCAGAAAGCTGTTCATCGACGCAAGGTTGATGATCTTTCCGCGCCCTTGTTTGAGCATCACCTGCCCTGCAAGCTGCGCCATGAGCCATACCGCGTTCAGGTTGACCGACAGAACCGCGTCCCAGTCCTCCAACGGGAACTCCTCTGGCAGGTGCCGCTTTTGGATGCCCGCGTTGTTTACCAGAATATCCAGCGTTCCCCCAAAGGCCGAGAGTACCTGCTCAAACACCCGCTGGAGCTGGTCACGCTGGGAAAGGTCCGCCAGAAACGGGAGCGCCGCCTTTCCGGTTGGGTCGATCTCCCGACAGGCTTGCGCGACGTTTTCACCGCGTCCGATCAGCGCGACCGTCGCGCCGGCGCCGACCAGCGCCTGCGCCATGCTGCGTCCGATGCCCTGTCCGGCGCCGGTCACAATCGCCCTTTTGCCGGTGAGATCAAACAGATTGTAGGTAGCTTGGTCCATTTTTAAATACCCCTTTCGTTCGGCACGTTAGCCCATCAGCCAATTTGGCAGCAGCAGCGAGAAGGCTGGGATGTAGGTCACCAGCAGCAGCGCGCACGCCATCGCCACATAAAATGGAAGAATCCCCCTCATCACCTTCTCAATCGGCATCTTTCCGACCGCGCAGCCGGTGAACAGTGCCAGCCCGACCGGTGGCGTACAGGCGCCTACCGCAAGATTGAGCAGCATCATAATGCCGAACTGTACGGGGTCCATGCCGATGCTTTGGATAATCGGCAGCAGAATGGGGGTGGTAATGATGATCAGCGGCGCAACGTCCATGATGCAGCCCAGCAGCAAAAGCATCAGATTGATGAGCAGGAGCAGCAGATATTTGTTGTCGGTGATGCTCAATAAGCCGGTGGTGATCATCTGCGGAACCCGCAGATAGCTCAGGCAGTAGCCAAAGCCGCTGGCCGCCGCAATGATGCTCAGCACCATGCCCAGCGTTTTTCCGCAGCGCAGCAGAATTCCGGACATTTCACACAGGGGGGTGCGGTAGCACACAAAGGTCAGCAGGAACGCGTAAAGGCAGGCGATGGCCGCACTTTCAGTGGCGGTGAAAAGGCCGGTGCAGACGCCCAGCAGGATGATGACAATGGTCATCATGCCAGGCAGTGAGCGGATTGCAATGCTGCTTGCCTGCTGTAGGGTGTAGCGCTTGCCACAGGGGTAGTTGCGCTTATGCGCAATGATTCCTGAGACCATCAGCAGGGTGATCGCCAGCAGACACCCAGGGAGAATGCCGCCCAAAAACAGCCGCCCGCAGGAGACGCCGCCCGCGGCCATTGCAAACACCACCATGTTGTGGCTGGGCGGAATGATCATCGACTGGGTCGCGCTGGTCACGGTGACATTGATCGCATAATCGCGGTCATAGCCCTGCTTTTCCATCAGCGGAATCATCGTCGCCCCGATCGAGGAGATGTCCG
This sequence comes from uncultured Anaerotruncus sp., assembly GCA_910586875.1. Classification (GTDB taxonomy): domain Bacteria; phylum Bacillota; class Clostridia; order Oscillospirales; family Ruminococcaceae; genus Anaerotruncus. The sequence goes on from CAJUJI010000059.1 coordinate 13,649, forward strand.
CGGTGGCGCTGCCGGAGACCGCGCCGAAAAAGGTGGAGGCCAGAATATTCACATAGGCCATGCCGCCCCGAAAGCGGCCTACAAAAATATCCGCAAAGCTCACCAGCCGGTCGGAGATGCCCCCGCTCATCATAATTTCACCAGCCATGATGAAGAACGGCACAGCAAGCAGGCTAAAGGATTGGATGCCGGTGGTCAGGCGCTGCCAGATGGTCATAACCGGTATCCCCATGTAAAGGCAGGTGAGCAGTGAGGAGCCAATCAGCGAAAAACAGACGGGAATTCGCAAGGCAACCAGCAGCACAAAGCTGCCCAACAGAATAATTGTTCCAATGGTGGGATTCATTCCTTGAACGCCCCCTTTATGTAGTTCTCAGCCACCTCGCTGTGGGCGATGCCCAAAAGCCGCAGCACCAGATGAATGCAGCACATTAAGCCTGCAACCGGCGTAGGCAGGTAGATCACCGAGGTTGGCCAGCGGGTGGAGGGCATGATCGATGCAACGCCGTAAAGGGTCAGCTTCACGCCGGTGTAAAGCATCAATAGGCTGATGGCGAGCAGAATCAGGTTGTTCAGCAGCTCGATTGCCTTGCGCACAGGCATTGGGAAGGACGTCACAAACAGCTGAACCCGCAGATGCAGGTCATAGCGCACGCCGATTGCGAAGGTGAAAAAGGTGATGTAGATAAATGCAATCAACGAAACCTCCTCCGCCCAGGGGATGCTGTAGGAAAAAGCTGCGCGTAAAAATACCTGCAAGGAGATGAGAAGGGTGATAAAAATGAGCAAGATGCGGACAATCCATTCAAACACATGAAAGAGATAGCCCAAAAAACAATCCAGCTTTTCTTTCCAAATCAAGCAACAACGCCTCCTTCATTCGATTGGCCTGAAAATCGTTGCGGTATGCGGCCTATGGCCACAAAGAGCCGCGAAAAGCGGCTCTGTTTTGCGGTGTATATTTTCAGGCAGGGGTATTCTCAATTTGGGAGACCAGGTCGGCATAGGCGGCGCCGTAGTTGTCATACACCGGCTGCATCGCCGCGCGGTAGGATGCGATGGTCGCCTCGTCCGGCGTAATGATGGTCATACCGCCCTCCTCCAGCGTTTTCAGTGCCGCGTTTTCGGTGTCCATCCAAGCGGCAATCATATTTTCCTGCAAATGATCGGCGCACTCCTGGATAATCGCTTGGTCCTCTGCGCTGAATTTGTTCCAGACGTTTGTGCTTACCAGCACCATTTCAGGCATGATGTTGTGGCGGTCGACAATCAGATAGTCGCAGAGCTCGTTGTGGCTCATGTCGATGACACGGGGGATGTTGTTCTCTGCACCGTCCACAACGCCGGTCTGTAACGCGCTGTAAACCTCGCCGCCGGACATCGAAATCGGCACAGCTCCCAGGCAGCTGACGGTGTCCGCATAAATCGAGCCCTGCATCACGCGGAATTTGACCCCCTTAAAGTCGTCGATGCTGTTGATTGCTTTGGTCGCATAGAAGCAGCGGCTGCCCGCATCCAACCAGCACAGCCCCTTGAGTCCGGTGCTCTCCATGCTGGCCAGCAGGTTCTTGCCGATGTCGGTGTCCATCACCGCCCAAAGGTGGTCCTCGCTTTTAAACAGATACGGCAGCGCCATCAGATTGAGCTGCTCATTAAAGCTGGTCAGCGCGCCCATGCTGGATTTGGTGAAATCCAGGCTGCCCATCTGCACCTGCTCCACACAGGCTTTTTCCTCACCGAGCTGGCCGCCTGCGTAAACCTCAATTTTGATCCGGCCGTCGGTCTTCTGCGCGACCTCCTCGGCAAATTTGTAAATTTGGACGGTCGAAACATAATCCTCCGAGGAGTCGGTTGCAAAGCGCAGGGTCATGGATGGCGCCGCAGGCGCGGACGGGGCAGCGCTGCTAGCGGGTGCATTGCTGCTGGCAGGGGCCGCCGGCGCACTGGCTGTGCCGCCGCCACAGGCAGCGAGTGCACTGGTTATGCAAAGGGAAAGCGCGATACCAATTAACTTTTTCATGTTCATTTAGGAATCTCTCCTTTTCATTCATGTTCGTTGCAATTTTCTATCATTACGGGTAAAATTTTCCACCCGAAATGAACAGTTTGATAAAAATATAACATATAACATAT
>CAJUJI010000060.1:0-12479 GCA_910586875.1 uncultured Anaerotruncus sp.
AAGATACTTCCTCACGGCCCGCCAAAGACTTGGGGGGAACCCTGCGGCGCACGAGAAAAACGGCGCTGCGGAGTTATGACAGCTCTGCCGGGAGCGGCCTGTTATGTCCCCATCGTCAGGGGGCGTGGCAAATGTGACGAGAAGCAGAGATATATAAATTAGAAAGTGATTCTTCGGCTTTTTTGCTGTGATAGCTTTCTATTTCAAGATCAGATACCATGCGCTGGTAGTTTCGTCTGCCAGCGTATTCATGTGATTTTGAAAGCACAATGACAAACTTGACAGATTGGAGGGAATATGCTTCATGGAAAAACTTATTACACGAAAAGAAGCTGCAAAAATTTTGGGGATCAGTATTGCCACGCTGGATGCCGCACGTAATAACGGTCTGATTGCCTATGTTCAGTATGTGCAGAATGGTTGCGTATACTTCACTGATGCGGGCCTTCAGGAGTATATCGCAAAATGTACCCATCGTGCGAAGCCGGTGGAAAAAGGGACAACGTACCGCAAACCACGAAGTGCCAGAGCATGACTCATTCCGTATCCTTGCTGGAACCCTGTATATCTGGTAAAACAAAGATACAGCGCTGGAGATTATTTTTAGGAGGTGACGGAATTGGCAAGAAGAAAAGTTGTAATTCCGGAATATGGCACTGTCATGAAAAGAGGTGTCCTGTATTACAGAACCAGGATAAGAGATGCGAATGGAAAGCTCATCGCTCTTTATGCAAGAACGCCTGAAGAACTGTACGATAGAGAAATAGAGGCATTGGAGCAGATTGACAATGCCACTTTTCATCGGAAATCGCCCACTGTTGCTGAATATTGCGAAAAATGGCTGCTGATGCAGTCGGTTCATATTCGTGCCACCACACTGACTGATTATACATCTAAGGTGCGGCGGCATATCATCAAAGAGCTGGGGCAAAAACGGATGGCAGATGTAACATTGGATGACATTCAGCTGGCACTTGTTCCTGTTTCAAAAAAATCGGCTTCGGTTTACAAGTCGGTGGTGATTCTTTATAAGTCCATTTTCCGGGCAGCGAAAGAGAGCCATGTGATTGACGAAAATCCGACTATGTATTTGGATGCAAAGGGCGGGGGTGTTCCTCAAGCGGAACGGCAGGCATTGACAGATGAACAAGCAGAACGCCTTTTAGATGCTATTCGGGGTTTACCGCCTTATGTGTTTGTTATGCTCGGCTTGTATGCTGGATTGCGGCGGGAAGAAATCCTTGCGTTACAATGGGATTCTGTATATCTGGATACGGACACCCCATATCTGACGGTAAGGCGGGCATGGCACACAGAGCATAACAGGCCGGTTATTCTCACCGAGTTAAAGACAAAAGCGGCGGAGAGAAACATTCCCCTCCCCATTTGTCTGGCAGAGTGCTTAAGAGCAGCAAAGGCAACTTCCACTTCGGACTATGTGGTTGCCAATCGAGATGGTGAACCACTGTCTTATACGCAGTTCAAGCGGCTTTGGCAGTATATTGTTACCAGAACGGTTAAGGAACGCTGCTATTACCGGTATGAAGATGGAAAGCGCGTAAAGCATACGGTTACACCGGTCCTCGGAGAAAAAGCAGCCCATAATGGCAAAGTTGTTTACAGCCTGGATTTTGAAGTTACACCGCACCAGCTGCGTCATACTTATATCACAAATCTGATTCATTCATCGGTGGACCCCAAAACGGTCCAATACCTGGCAGGCCATGAAAACAGTAAAATCACTATGGACATTTACGCCAAGGTCAAATACAACAGGCCAGATCAACTTGTGAGAGCTATGGGCGGTGCATTTGCCCAATGGGATGCTGTATAAGATAAAACAGAAAACACAGAAAGAGCGAGGCAAGGATGTCTCGCTCTTTGCTTTACGCTGGCCGTATCTTTGATTAAATTGGGACTTTCTGATAAAAAGGGAGTGTAGGTACATAGGCCGCACATTTCAGGAAAGGAAGGTCCAAAATGGCTAAAAAGAAAACTGAGATTCCAAAGTACGGAACCATCATGTTAAAAGGAATCCAATATTACAGAACCCGGATTATGGATGCAGATGGCAAGCAGGTGAGTTTGTATGCTGCCACTTGCGAAGAACTATATGAGAAACAATTAGAAGCGCGGCGGCAGGTGGAGGAGATTGTCTTTCATCGGCAGCATCCAACAGTAGCTGAGTATTGCGAGAAGTGGCTGCTGATGCAGTCTGCCAAAGTGACCGCTGCTACATTGAGAGGTTATACCGCTGATATGAAGAACTATATCATCAAGCCCCTGGGGGAGATGTATATGGAGGAAGTCACAGCGGATGATATTCGGCTGGCGCTTGTACCGCTGTCGAAAAAATCAGAGGGATTATACAGTAAGGTGAATATGCTCCTCAAATGCGTTTTTTACTCGGCAGAGCGCAGCCGAATACTTCAATGCAACCCTTGTGTGGGCATATCGGGAAAGGGTGGCAAGGCCGCGAAAAAGAAAGAGGCATTGACAGATCAGCAGGTAGAGGTGCTTTTGGATACGGTCAAAGGACTTCCTCCCCACTTATTTATTGTGCTTGGATTGTATTCCGGTCTACGTCGGGAAGAAATCCTTGCATTGCAATGGGACTGTGTATTCCTGGACGAACCTACTCCCTACATATCTGTAAGGCGAGCATGGCGCACAGAACATAACCGACCGGTGATTTCCACCACATTAAAAACGAAAGCAGCCCGGAGGGACATACCAATTCCCAAGTGCTTGGTAGATTGCCTGCGGGAAGTCAAAGAAACCTCTGTTTCGGAATATGTGATTTGCGACAGCAACGGGGAGGCGTTATCCGCTTCACAGTTTCAAAGGGTATGGCAGTATGTGGTGGTCCGCTCTACTCAGGCGCGTAACTATTATAAATATGTAAATGGGCAGAGCATCAAGTACACCGTCACACCGTCACTGGGGATGACGCAGAAAAATAATCCCAAGATTCAGTATACACTGGATTTCCATGTGACACCACATTTGCTGCGTCACACCTATATCACCAACCTGCTGTATTCCGGGGTTGACCCTAAGACTGTCCAGTACCTTGCAGGGCATGAAAACAGCAAAACAACTATGGACATCTACGCAAAGGTGAAGTATAATAAGCCAGAGGAGTTGTTTGGCGTGGTAAATGGCGCTTTTCGTCAGGCCACGGATGATTGAAAAATTGCTATTTTTCGTGGTCCCCACATAGGATAACTGAACAATGAAAAGCCGGGAAAGCCCGTAAAATCAAGGAAAAACGGCGCTAAGAGAATTTCAATACGGACTCAAGGCAGCCCGTCGTGCTCCGCAGTTCAGCAAGCGCTAAATCTTATCAAGAATGCCAAAAACCCTGGAACCATGCGGCTTCCAGGGTTTTTCTATTGCAAACGGTTTGATGAAATTTGACGCAGTAAAATCCATTTTATTCCATTTTTTCAGGGCTAAAGCTCGGACAACCGCCCCCAAAGCAGGGGCAAATGGTTACATAATAGGACAACCTTCCGGTGATTTTCGCCCTCTCTGGGGGTGAAATTATCCGCACGCATATACCCAGTCCATTCCTGGGCAAAGCTCCCCTGTCCGGATAAAATACTCGACCGCCTTGACACCTGTTTCAAGCTCTGTAATCGCTTGTATTTAAGGCCCTTCCATGCAAGAGGAGGTGCAAAATCCGCAATGCGATTGCTCCGTCTGATACTGGTAGGGTACTTTACATTTTGTGCAAAAAATGGTATAATGAAAGGTACTGATTGCTCGGAACGGCTGCGGCTGGAACCCAAATGAAGGTGGACAGCATTCCGAGGAAAGGGGACAGAAAGAGGTGTTCGTATTGAAGAAAAAGAAAACGAAACTGCTGGCATTGCTCCTGGCAGCTATGCTGCTGGGAGGCGGTCTTTCCGGCTGCGGCGGAGCGCCCGCCCAAAGCGCGATCCTCCCCAAGGAGCGCGTCAGCCAGGAGATGAGCTCCTCCCAGGAAAGCTCGGACAAGGCCAGCCAGCCCGAGGCAGCCAGTCCGCCGGCAGACTCTCAAGGCGCGGGCGATGCAAGCGCCGGCCCCAATTCGCAGGAGCTGGAGCTTCCTTCCTCTGGAGCGACCCACCGCAGCACCGCACGGGAGCGAATCGAACGGATACGGGCGCAGAAAAAGGCCGCTCTGAAGGCCAAATCCGCAGCCTCCAATTCCTCCGAGAGCAGCAAGGCTCCCGCTTCCTCTGGCGCCTCCTCCGAGAGCAGCAAGGCTCCCGCTTCCTCCAGTGCCTCCTCCCGCAGCACCGTACGGGATCGGATGAAACAGCTACAGGAACAGCAAAAGGCCGCCGGGAGCAGCTCCTCCACGGCCTCCAGCGCCTCTTCCAGCAGCAAGTCCTCCGCTTCCTCTAAAGCCTCCTCCAGCAGCAAAGCCTCTGCTTCCTCCAAGGCCGAAACGCAGGACAAGCTTCGGGTTGGCCCCAGCCTGGAGGAGATCGCCCAGCTGATCGGGCTGAAAGCCGAGGTGGAAACCCACAGAACAGCTTGTGTCGTAGATGTGGACGAGGGGGAGAATCCCTATGACGTCACCTGGGACTACGGCGAGCTGTACGACGCGTTTGTCCAGCAGGTGGATTGGGATCTCCTCTTTGACGGGGACTACTACATCCAGACCTTCCCTGGCCTGGCCCATCTTTACCACAAGGATAAGGCCCTGCTCCTGCGGCACTTCCAGACGGTGGGCATCCACGAGGGCCGCCAGGGGTGTGCACAGTTCAATGTAGCCGCCTACCAAAAGAACTGCGACCCCAAGATCAGGGAAGCCTTTGGGGACAGCTATGAGTGCTACTACTTCTATTACGCCATGAACCAAAAGACCCAGAAAAAGGTCGTCGCCACCGGCAACGAGAAGAAGCAGCTGACCACCAAGCTGACTGCGATGCAACGCTCAGAGCTGGAGAATATCAACAAGTATCGGGCAGAGGTGGGTGTGTCTGCTCTGGAATATGACGCCGAGCTTTCCGCCCTGGCCTGCTATCGGTCCTATATCGACGCCCTGGAGGATTGGGACGCTCACGACTGGATCCAGGCCGACGAAAACCAGGACGAGATCGATGGGATGATCTTAGACGTGCTCAATGCAAACCTCTGGGGGGAAAACACCGTTCACGGATACCCACAAACCAAGGATTACGCCTTGCAGAATGGTCCTTTTAACGCCTGGTACATCAACTATCGCTATTCCCAGGAGCACTACGACGCCATGATCGCCGACAAGTACCACTATGTTGGGAGCTCCAACTGCTACGTAAGTAACTACGAAAAGGAAAACCCCGAGCATCCCCGGGCGGGTGCGGTGTACGTCCAGTTTGACGTTTTTGTTCCTTCGCTGACCACCCCCACCCACAGCTGACCTGGGGCGGGGAAATCAAAAAAAGAGGTGTGTTGTTATGGGATACTGGATTCATGTAGATGAGCTTCCTGTCGGCGGCGGTGGTGGAGGAAGCGGCCCTGATTGGGGCGGGTGCCTCGGTTGCCTGGGCTTTTTGTTTGTCGTTTTTGTCCTGTGGGGCTTGCACGAGACGTATGGATTGGGAAATGTACTGGTTGCGATTATCAGCAGGGGGCTGCTAATCGGCTCCGTCGCTTCGATCTTTGGCATCTTTTATATTCTCCATGAGGTCGAGTATGAAAAACCGGCCGTCATCTCAGGGGTCGCCGGCTTTCTAGCGGTATTCGGTTTGGCCTCTATGCCGGCATGGGCTTTCTTCCATCGCTTGTCCTCGCCCCCATTGGCGCCGTCGCTGCCATGTTCGTTTTCTGCTACTTCTTTTAAGCCCGCCAAAAACCGGCCTCGTCCCCCAGGCAGAGGGGCGGGGCCGGTTTCGTTTTTCTCATTAGCCCCGTTCGCGCTCCTCCCCAGAGCTTCCAACGGCCTACAGCGCATGAAAACAGCAAATCAACTATGGACATCTACGCCCAGGTGAAGTATAATAAGCCAGAGGAAGCTTTTGCCATGGTGAAGGGGGCCTTTCATCAGGCGGCCTCGATTCAGAATACATCAAAAACAGCAGCGCATTTTGCACAAAGCTCGAGGCAACGCGGCGCGCTATGCAGTCCAGCAAGCGCCGATGGATCTACCTGCTTGATTGCCCCGCAGTTTTTCTGCGGGGTTTTCTTCACCTCCCCTGCTGCGCCCAGCGGCCGCCTGAGATCGCCTGTTTGACAGGTCGAGGGCGCCCCAGCGGGTTTTTGGCGGGAAGCTGCCGCGCGTCTCGGTGGAGGAAAGTATAAAATTTTTGTGAAGTTTGCATAGGCAGTGCAAAATATCCCTTGAAAAGCAAGGGATATTTAGTCGAAGTGTTTTCCGAAATGACCGAAAGGATCGTTTCTTGTCGAGCGTTTTGCATAATAGCGATTTGACAAAACTGTGCAGGTTGAATATAATTTCAAAAGCTCTGATATACTAAAACACAGGAAGCTTATCCCAAAATACAAGGATTGGAAAAGCGAAATCCTATGTCTTTGCCGCCGGTCGGGCGGCAAAATAGCAAGAAGGAGTTTCTATTATGATTCAAATTTGGAAAAAGGTGCTTGCCCTTTGGGGGTTCCTGCACACCCGAGCGTTTGCGATCAGCGCGTTGTCGGTTGTACTGGCCTTTGCCGTATTCCAAATCACAACCAGAACGAATACGGTTTACGTAACCGACGAACAGGGGCGCTCGCTGCAATTTACCATGCCGAATACGCCTGAGACGCTGCTGCCCAAATGGAATTTGGCCAAGCCCGCCACCATCAAGGAGCCCGCGTCCAGCCATCTGATCCAGCAGGAACATCCGGTGCTGATGAATACCAGCATCACGGTGGATGGGAAGACCATCCCCTACCAGGTGGAAAACGGCACCACCGTTGGAGAGCTGCTGTATCAAAACGGCATCACCTACGACGGAAACGACCTGCTCTCTTTGGATGAGAATAAACCGATTGAGAACGGGGACAAGATTGTGCTGCAACGGGTGGAGTATGAGCAGTTCACGGTGGAGGAGCCGATCCCTTATGAGACGGTGCGCAAGAATTCGTCGCTGCTGCGGGTAGGAAGCAGCAGGCGCATCCAGGAGGGCGCGGACGGCAGGCTGGTAGAAACCTACGTGCAGCGCACGGTGGACGGCGAGCAGGAGGATGTGCAGCTTTTGGGGCAGCAGGTGACCTTGCAGCCGGTGACCGAGACCATCCTGATCGGGGCGCTGACGCCGATCTCGCCGCTGGATTTCGACCTGAATGTAGACGAGAACGGCCGGCCGGTGGAGTATACCAGACTGCTGCAAAACCAGGTGGCAACCGGCTATAGCGCCCGCCCAGGCGCAAAAACGGCGAGCGGCCGCTACGCGGTGCCAGGTCATGTTGCGGTGAACCCCAACGAGATCCCGTACGGCTCACGGATGTACATTGTCTCCACGGATAACCGGTTTGTATACGGCTGCGCCATCGCCGCGGATACGGGGACGGGCCTGCTCCAGGATATCGTTGACGTGGATTTGTTCTATGAAACCTACCAGGAAAGCGTACTCAATGGGCGGCGCATCGTGGATATCTATATACTGGATTAAGCACGGGTGCGCAAATTGGCAGAGCTCGCCTGAGTAATTTAAGCTGCCCTGATGTGCAGGAGTTTCGGCCCCCGTCCGAAACTCCTATAGCTCCTCGCGGGTGCGCAGGAGTTTCGGCCCCCGACCAAAACTCCTATAACTCCTCGCTGCTCGCCTGACGGCTCGCCCGCGCTCGTCGCGGCGCACCTCATGGAGGGGGAGCGGCGCGTCCCCCTCCATGGGCCACCCCCTGGCGAGGTAAAATTTCCCTAACCCGCTTTGGGGGTAGTTCGTCTGCCTCATTCCAAAGGGCAGCTTAAATTACATAAGCGGGCCCTGCGCACCTTTGTGCGGTAGTCGAACAGCAGCGGCGTTTGCTGCTGCGGCAATGCGGGGTCGGTCACGTCCAGCGGGAACAGCTCCAGGTGCACGTTCTGGTGCGCGAACTGCTCGGCCAGGTACCGGCGCCACTGCGGTGGCAGCACATTTTCTGGGCAGCACGCGGGCAGCTTGCGCGGCCGCTCGTGCAGGCACAGGTCGTATTTGAGCAGCCAGCGGCATTTCTCTGCGTCACCGCCCTGCGCGACGCAGAACCGGTGTAGCAGCTCATAATAGGCGTACTTGCCGATTGCGCCGGTGGGCATCGTTTCCCCCAACGCGAGCAGCCCCTCGAACGGCGAGCGGCAGAATTGCAGGGTATAGCGCAGGCTATGGGTGAACCGGCCGCTGTTATAATACCGCTCGGTCATCTCCTCCACCCGCTTGATGCGGGCAAGCTCCCCGTAGGTAAGCTGCGGCGTCTGCAAAATTTCATACGGCGGCGCATCGCTGTGCAGCAGCCCCAGCGCCTCCCGCTGCGCCCACAGCCGCGAGCCGCGCAGCAGCTTGAGAAAGCCCAGCTGCAGCTGCTCGGGTTGCAGCGCGAATACCTCGTTATACGACTGCATGAACTGCGCAAACCCCTCGCCAGGCAGCCCTGCAATCAGGTCCAGGTGTTGGTGAATATTCCCCATCGCGCGAATCTGCCCCACCGCCCATTTTAATTTTGCAAAATTGGTGGGCCGCGCCGCCAGCCGCAGCGCCTCTTTACAGGTGCTCTGTACCCCGATTTCAAATTGGAAAAGACCGGCTCGCGCGGTGCGCAGTAAATCCAGCTGCTCCTGGGTGAACAGGTCCCCGCCCAGCTCCATCTGAAAGGAGGTGACGCCGTTGTCATGCTCGATGAGGTACTGCCAGATGGCCAGCGCGCGCCCTTCCAGCTGGTTAAACGTGCGGTCCACAAATTTTACCTGCATGACCCGCGCGTCCAAAAAGCGCTGCAAATCGGCGAATACGTGCGGCAGCGGCAATGGGCGCACCTCGCGGTCGGCCGAGGACAGGCAATAGGCACATCCATAAAAGCAGCCGCGGGTGCTCTCATAATAAAGCACCCGATTTTGCAGCTTGTCCAAATCGTTGTAGGCAAACGGCTGCTCGCGCAATATAACCTTGCGTTTGGGGTGGTAGACGCCGCGCGGATGCTGCTGCGTTTGCAGCAGCTGCGGGAGCAGCTCCTCCCCCTCGCCGCAGAGGATTGCATCCGCCCAGGGCATCCTTGCAAGCAACGCTTCTGCCTCAAAGCTGACCTCCGGCCCGCCCAGCAGGATATCCGCCTGTGGGAACAGCTTGCGAAAATCGGCGCCTAGGCGCTGCACCAGCTGGATGTTCCAGATATAACAGGAGAACAGCAGCATGTCCGGCGCGGCTGCGGCGAGGGAGGACAATAGCTCCTGCACAGGCTGGTTGATGGTGTACTCTGCGAACGCGGCGGGGATGCCGGACGCGGACAGCGCGTTGCAGAGCTTGCGCACCGCCAGGCTGGTGTGGCTATATTTGGCGTTGAGGGCCACCAGCAGAATCTTACGCATGGTTGCGCTCCTCGGGCGGGCGCATACTCAGCGAGATGCGCCGTTTTGGGACATCCACCGACAGCACCCAGACGGTCACGATATCCCCCACCTGCAATAGCTCGCTGGGATGCCGGATATAGCGGCTGCTGATCTGCGAGATGTGTACCAGTCCGTCCTGGTGTACGCCGATGTCCACGAATGCGCCAAAGTCGATGACGTTGCGCACGGTGCCTTGCAGCTCCATGTCGGTCTTCAGGTCCTTGAGCTCGAGAATGTCGCTGCGCAGCATCGGCGGGGGCAGCTCGTCACGCAGGTCGCGCCCTGGCTTTTGCAGCTCGCGGACAATGTCCCACAGGGTGGGCAGCCCCACCCCGCACGCCTGTGCGACCTGTCCGCTGCCCTGCGCCTGGATCTGCTGTGGCAGCTGCTCCAGGCGGTTTTGGGCGACATCCTGTAGCGTGTAGCCGAACTGTGCCAGCAGCGCCTTGGCCGCGGGGTAGGATTCCGGATGCACGCCGGTGTTGTCCAGCAGGTTTTCCGCCCGCGGGATGCGCAGGAAGCCCGCGCACTGCTCGAACGCCTTCGGGCCGAGCTTCGGGACCTTTTTGAGCTGGGCGCGGCTGGTGAATGCGCCGTTTTCCTCGCGGTAGCGCACGATGTTTTTCGCGACCGTCGCCGAAAGGCCGGCCACATACCCCAGCAGCGGCGCGGAGGCGGTGTTCAGGTCCACCCCGACGTGGTTGACGCAGGACTCCACCACGCCGGTTAGCGTCTCGTCCAGCTGTTTTTGGGGCATGTCGTGCTGGTACTGGCCGACCCCCACCGACTTCGGTTCGATTTTGACCAGCTCGGCCAGCGGGTCCTGGAGGCGGCGGGCGATCGAAACCGCACTGCGCAGCGAGACGTCAAATTCTGGGAATTCCGCCGCCCCCAATTTGGAGGCGGAGTAGACCGATGCGCCCGCCTCGTTGACCATCATGTAGGACAGTCCGCAATCCAGCTCGCGGATGAGCTCGGCGGCGAAAATTTCGCTCTCCTTTGAGGCGGTGCCGTTGCCGATCGCGAGCACCTGCACCTTATGCTTGCGGATGAGCGCGGTCAACCTCGCCTTTGCCTGCGCCACCTTGCTCTGCGGCGGCGTGGGGTAGACGACGGCGGTGTCCAGCAGCTTGCCGGTCGGGTCCACCACCGCAATTTTGCAGCCGGTGCGGTAGGCGGGGTCGATGGCCAGCACCGTCTTGCCCTTGATTGGCGGCTGCATCAGCAGCGCCTTGAGATTCACCCCAAAGTTCTTGATGGCCTGCTCGTTGGCCATCTCGGTTAAGGTGGTGCGCATCTCCCGTTCCATCGACGGGTGGATCAGCCGCTTGTAAGCGTCGGCGACCGCCTGCTGCACCGCGGGGGTGGTGATGCTGCCCTTTTTCACGAACAGGCCGTTTAGCAGGCCGGTCGCATAGCCAGCGTCCACCTCGATCGAGACCTTTAAAAAGTCCTCCTTCTCGCCGCGGTTGATCGCCAAAATCCGGTGGCTGGGCATCTTTGACACCGGCTCGGTGTAGTCGTAGAAGGGGCTGTAGACGCTCTGTGCCTGCTTGAGCGCGGCGCTCCTGAGCAGCGCGTTTTTGTGGTAGTATTCCCGCAGCAGCAGCCGGCCCTGGGCGTCGTCGGAGATCTGCTCGGCCAGGATGTCACAGGCGCCGGCCAGTGCGTCCTCGACCGTGGCAATCTCTTTTTCTGCATTCACATACGGCTCGGCCAGCGCCTCAAGGCTGCCGCTTTTTTGCTCCTGCGCAAGAAGCAGCTGGGCGAGCGGCTCCAGGCCGCGCTCGCGCGCGATAAAGGCGCGGGTACGGCGCTTCTGCTTATACGGGCGGTAGATGTCCTCCAACCGCGCGAGCGTCTGTGCGGCGTCGATTTCGGCCGCCAGCTCCGGTGTGAGCTTGTCCTGCTCGGTGATCGAGGCGGTGATCTCCTCCTTGCGCTTTTGCAGCCCGCGCAGATACTCCAGCCGCTCGGACAGCGCGCGCAGCACCTGGTCATTACAGCTGCCGGTCTGCTCCTTGCGGTAGCGGGCGATAAACGGGATGGTGTTTCCCTCGTCAATCAGCCGGAGGATGTTCTCCACCAGCTGCGGTGCAATCTGAAATTCATTGGAAAGGATACCGATAAAATCCATGTTGTTTCCCTCATTCTCTAAAAGGTCGTGAAAGCTGCTGTGTTTCAGGGGTGTTTGCGCGGCGCTTTTCTAGGCGGCGCCCCGGAGAGCTGCGGACGGAAAAAAGCCCTCTGCAAGCGGGGCTTGTAAAGGGCAAGGGCTTCGGGCTGCTTGCGGCGAAAACCGTTCTTGCGCCAGAAGGGGGAGCGCCTGCCGGCGGCAGGGGATGCCACGCCGCTGGGAGAGACGGCTGGCGGTCAAACTGTGCGCGCCTGCCGGCGGCAGAGGGGATGCCGCGCCGCTGGAACAGATGGCCGGCGCCTGGCGATCAAACCGCGCTCGCCTGCTGGCGGCAGGAAGGGACGCTCTTTTGGCTCGCCTTTTTCAGCCGCGCGATGTCTAAGCTGTTCTTTGCGGTGATCTCTTGCAGCATGTCCACGTCCTCCCGTAGCTCCTGGATCTGCCCGTACACAGGCTCCAACGCCTGCTCGAAAACCTCACCGATCGCAACATTGTTTTTGACAATCGCTTCCTTGATCTCCTCTTTGGTCTGCTGCATCTCCTTATGTACATCCTCACGCAGCTGCTGCATCTCTGCACGCAGCTCGGTGCGTACCTGCTGGATTTCCTCATGCAGATCGGTGCGCACCTGCTGGATTTCCGCGCGCAGCTCGGTGCGTACCTCTTGGATTTCCGCGCGCAGCTCGGTGCGTACCTCTTGGATTTCCTCATGCAGATCGGTGCGCACCTGCTGGATTTCCTCATGCAGCTCGATGCGCACCTGTTGGATTTCCTCATGCAGATCGGTGCGCACCTGCTGGATTTCCTCATGCAGATCGGTGCGCACCTGCTGGATTTCCGCGCGCA
>CAJUJI010000060.1:12579-15436 GCA_910586875.1 uncultured Anaerotruncus sp.
GCTGCTGACCTTGCTGCTGCATCTCCTGGCGCAGCTGCTGACCTTGCTGCTGCATCTCCTGGCGCAGCCCGCCGATCTGTTGCTCCATAATTTGTGCGATCTGGGATAACAGTTCCTTTTGTTCCATACTGGCACTCCTTTTCTGTTTGGTAGAGGGTTATTCTGCGATCCAATCCGGCTTTAGGATACCAACCACCTTGCCGTTACAGCGGATGGAATCATTCATAGGAATTGGCTCATAAAGCGGATTTAGGGAGAGCAGCGACGTCTCCCCGCGCTTTTTGACATAGCCGCTGCCGTTGATGGTGAAGATGCCAATTTCACCGATCCGCACCGGTTCGTCGGCGATGAGCAGGATATCACCGTCGTAATAAAGCGGCTCCATGCTGTCCCCCGACACCGGCAGGCAGAACAGTGCGCGGCTGGTCAGCGCGTTTTCCTGCACGGAAATCGAGCGGAAGCTTTCGGGCCCCAGATAGGTGCCGGTGCCTGCGCTGGCCGATTGTTCGGAAAAATTCAGCTCGATGAGCACCCCTGTGGCGCCCGCCTCCTCCTGTGTGCCGATGCAGCGGCCGTACTCCCGATCCAGCAGAAGGTCAACCGTGCCCTTGCCGTATTCGTCCAGCGCGCGGTATTTTTCAATGTGCGCCTGCTCGCGTTTGGAAATTTCAGCTTTTATCAAATCCGCCTTGTAAACAATCTGTCCGTTGGCAAGCGCGTCGGTGTCAATCTGCAAAGCTTTACAAAGCCGGATGATGTTCGAGATGTTTGCCTTTTCCACCCCGCGCTTGAGGATGCTATCTAATGTAGAATAGGGCATATCCGCGATGTTCGCAAATTCTTTGACGCTTTTGTATTTTTCCAGAATCAGCGCTTTTAAAGCTTGCTCAATCATATACGGTTCACCTCCTCGCGGCTCCAAACAGCTTTGCTGCTTGTTCTGTTCTTATCATACCGCAAATGCTAAGAAAAAGCAAGAGGAAAATACGAATTTTCAAATTTTTTATCAAAAGCCTCTTGACGAAATACGAAAATTAGTGTATTATAGAGTTAGGATATGAAATTTCGGATTGGAGGTGATTGGATGTATCGCAATTTGGAGGCGGAAATCAAAAGAAGGGGGCTTTCACGGCTGGCGCTGGCGGAGCAGATGGGCTGCAACCCGTCCACAATCTCCTTTAAGCTGACCGGCAAGCGGCCGTTTACCCTGCCCGAGGCCAAAAGGCTCAAGGCGATCTTGCAGGTGCAGCTCCCGTTGGAGGTGCTCTTTGCGGTCGATGCGCAGCAGACGCATCTGCGCTGCGGCAAAAACGGTGGGAAGGTGAGCTGACATATGGAGGTGGTAGAGGATTGGCACGTCCGCTGAAAAGCGGGATCGACTACTTTGCACTTGATGTGGTGCTGGACACAAAGTTTGAACTGATTGAAGCGGAATTTGGGCTGAATGGATTTGGTGTGGTCGTTAAGCTCTACCAGAAGGTGTACGAGCATGGTTACTACATTGAATGGACAAATGAGGTTGCGCTCCTGTTCGCCAAAAGGATTGGACTGGGTGGGGACGCCGTTTCTGAAATTATCAAGGCTTCGATCAAACGGGGTATCTTTGACAAAGATCTGTATGAAAAGTATCGGATTCTCACCTCGCGTGGGATACAAAAACGCTACTTCGAGGCGATCAGCCGCCGCAAGCAGGTCGAGGTCGATTCCAGATACCTTCTGGTGGACGCTGCGTCTATCTGCGAAAATACACGCATCAACCTTGTAAATGTAGCCGGTAATCCCCAAAAGGACTGCGAAAATGCGCAAAGTAAAGAAAAGCAAACCAAAGTAAAGCAAAGTAAAGCACAGGGCGCCTTGCGCCATGGCGCGCCCACACTGGAAGAAATTATACAGTACTGTAAAAAGCGCGAGAACAGGCTGGACCCACAGCGCTTTTTTGACTACTACCAAGCGCGAGGGTGGGTGCTCAGCAACGGCTGTCAGGCGAAGGATTGGAAAGCGTTGGTGCGCAGCTGGGAGCACCGGCAGCAACAGCAGACCCTCTGCCAGCCGCAGCAGAAGCTGCCGCAGGGCCCGCCCGCGGACAGCAGCTCCTTGGATCTGGACAAGCTGCGGGAAATTTTGCACCGCGGCGGGGCGTGAGGATGCGGACAAGGCGGATTCGGTCGGCGGGGTGCGAGACCGCGTGGATAAGGCGGGTCCGGCTGGCGGGCCTTGTGCGCAGACAGGCTTGTATCCGCGCAGGGTGTTGTATGCCAGCGTGGGGAAGTGCCCGTCATTTAAAGGAATCTTTTCTAAGCCCTTGCAGCTTGCTTAGAAATGTGTTACAATCATAGCAGAGCTTTATAAATTCTCGGTTGAGTTTGTAGGTTCGACTATCCGCTCCTGGCTGCACCAGGGGCGAATTTTTTATTTAATCAACTTAAAGAAGGTCTATGAAAAGCCGGTTTAGACTGCAAAAAGGCCACAGCAGGCAATAAACTGCTGTGGCCTTTGATACGGAGATGAAGGGATTTGAACCCTTGCGCCAGTTTCCCGACCTACTCCCTTAGCAGGGGAGCCCCTTCACCAACTTGGGTACATCTCCAAACAGGTGGTAATCTTGAGAGAAAAAGCGGAGAGAGTGGGATTCGAACCCACGGCACTTGACGTGTCACTGGTTTTCAAGACCAGCTCCTTAAACCGCTCGGACATCTCTCCGTACGTGACGGAAACTATAATAGCATAACCGGTAAAAAAAGTCAAGCGTTTTCCGCTGTTTGCCGCAAGAATATTTATCGCGGGGGCTGCGAGGTCCTGCGGCGGGCAGTTTTTTTGCGATGGGCAGGCCGCTGCGCCTTTTTGCGCACCGAAAAGC
>CAJUJI010000061.1 GCA_910586875.1 uncultured Anaerotruncus sp.
ACGCCGGTAACGGGGGTTCGATTCCCCCACGGGTCATTTGGCGAAGCTGCTCGGATGCAGTCCGAGGAGGTTGTCTAGTTGGTGTAAATAACGCTGAGGTCCCACCTGTTCCCATTCCGAACACAGAAGTTAAGCTCAGCAGTGCCGAAAATACTTGGCGGGAAGCTGCCTGGGAAGATAGGTCTATGCCAGCACTCTCTCCAGCATGGCGGCCGCTATGCTGGAGAATCTCCTTTCATTTTGCCTTAATAGCTCAGTCGGTAGAGCATGCGGCTGTTAACCGCAGGGTCGTTGGTTCGAGTCCAACTTGAGGCGCCAAATCCCGTTGCCAGGCGGCAACGGGATGCCCTTAAGGGCCATTAGCTCAGTTGGTCAGAGCGACCGGCTCATAACCGGTTGGTCCTGGGTTCGAGTCCCCGATGGCCCACTCCATTTTTTTGTGTTTATAAAGATAGGGGTATAGCTCAGTTGGTAGAGCAGTGGTCTCCAAAACCACGTGCCGAGGGTTCAAGTCCTTCTGCCCCTGCTGCATCGGAGCAAGCTTTTTAGAAAGCTTGCTCCGATTTTTGATTTATCATCCTTTTCCCCCTCCTCGCGAGGGGGATTTTTTTTGGAAAAATTCGTTCAATCGTTTTATCAATCGCCCCGAAAACAAGCGGCATTTTCTCTAAAATCCGAGGATTTATGCACGGATTTGTCAAAGGTGGATTTTATATTTCGGTAGAATCACTATAAAATTGGAAAATAGCAAATGAAAAATGATCGAAATAGACAGGAATTGTTAGAATAAAGCAGGATATAGAATGATTAACAATTTTACCAGTGAAAAAACGTTTTATTTTCAGAAAATCCCTTGTTTGAAAAAGCGGGGGGATTCCTTTAGAATATGTTCAAATATTAGTAAGGATTTTGTAGGATGGAAAAAAAGAGAGTTACGTTACGCGATGTGGCCAAAAAAGCAAATGTATCGGTGGCGACCGTTTCCATCGTCATCAACGGGAACAACCAGATGCGCATTCGGGAGAAAACGCGCCAGCGGATTTTGGATGTGGCAAGGGAGCTGAATTATCAGCCGGATTTGAACGCGCAGATTTTAAAGGGCAAGACCTCCTCGATGATCGGGCTGCTGATTCCGGACATCACCAACCCGTTTTATCCCGAGGTGGTGCGCGGCGTGACCGACAAGGCCAACAGCCTGGGGTACAATGTGATCCTCTTTAACAGCGACAACAAGCTCGAGCAGGAGGCGTTTTTCATCGACACGCTCAAGTCGCTGAAGGTCGCGGGGGTGATTATCTGCGGCGTGGACGACGGCGGCGAGCAGGAGGCTGCGCTTTTGGCGACGCTGGATCGGGATGGGATTCCGGTGGTGGCGGTCGACCGCGGCGTTTTGAATGGGAAAATTCCCTCTGTGATGATCGAGAACCGAGAAGCCTGCTTTGAGGCGGTGGAATACCTGATCAAAGGCGGTCACAAGCGGATTGCATTTGTGGAAACAGGGCAGTCGGTCGGAATTATGGAGGACCGTTTCAGAGGCTACAAGGAGGCGTTGGAGGCATACGGTTTGGAGGTTTCAAAGGATTTATTCTATCATTTGAAGTCCACCAATCTGGAATATCTCCACCAGGCCAACGGATTGGTGAAAAAAATCCGGCGTGCCAAGCCAAAGATCACAGCAATTTTTGCGACCGCCGATGTGGTCGCAATCGAGATCATCCGCGCGGCCAAGCAGCTCAACATTCGGGTGCCGGAGGATTTGAGCGTAATCGGCTTTGATGATATCCAGCTCGCGGAGCTCATCGACCCGCCGCTCACCACCGTCTGGCAGCCCAAATATGAGATGGGCCAGATTTCCATGATCGTGCTCAATTCGATGATAAAGGAGGAGTTGGTTGCCCAGAAAACCGTGATTCTCGCCCCCAAATTTATCCCCAGAAAATCCGCACAGAGCTTGAAAGAAGCGTAAAGGAGCTGTTAACATGTCGGAAAAAAATATTCCTGTCGTACCGATGCAGACGATGCAGTTTTCGTTTGATAAGCAGGTCGCGCCGGTTTTGACCATCCATTCAGGCGACGAGGTCATTTTTATGACCGAGGACGCCAACGTCAGCAAGATCACCCAGGAGAGCGATGTTTACGACGATTTCCAAAAGCTGCTCGAGGCGGGCGGCGGCTGCAACCCCATCTCCGGCCCTGTGTATGTCGCAGAGGCGAAGAAGGGGGACTACCTTGCGGTGGAGATCCTCTCGGTCAAGGCCGGCGAGGAGCGCGGCGGCGGATACACTGCGCTGTATCCAGGTCTGGGCGCGCTTTCCAGTCCGTTTTCCATCCAGGATGACCTGGAGCCCCGCACGAAAATCTGCGAGATGCAGGGGGACGAGGGTATTTTTAAGCTGCACAACCAGGACAAGGTGATCCGCTTTTCGTTAAATCGTTTTATCGGGACCATCGGTGTTGCGCCAAAGGAGGACCGGCGCTCGGCCTTCCAGCATGGCAAGGACTACTGCGGAAATGTCGATTGTCCAGACATCCGGCAAGGGGTCACGGTCGTGCTGCCCTGCAATGTGGACGGGGGGCTGCTGTCGATCGGGGATGTGCACGGCGCGCAGGGCGACGGGGAGATCACCGGCTGTGCGCTGGAATGCCGCGGTGAGGTGCGCGTGAGGGTGTCGGTTCTTTCGGCGCAGCAGGCGCAGTACGCCGATTGGCCGCAGGTGAACTGCGAGCAGTTCATCGGCTCGATCATCTGCGGCGGCGCGCTCAACCTCAGCGACCAGATCCGCGCGGGCTATGTGGATCTGGTCAAGCGGATGGAGCGCTACTATGGCTTTGATAAGCTGGATGCCTACCAGCTGCTCAACCTGGTCGGAAAGGTGCGCATCGGCCAGGTTTGCGAGAGCGAGTACTCCTGTGTGGTCAAGATCGACAGGAGTTACCTGGTGCCCAGCGAGCGATAAACAGGAAAGAGGGGTTGTTATGCAGGTTTATCAGATTGCGCTCAAGCCGTTGACCCAGGAGAATTTTGCACCGTATGGGCAGCTGTTTGAAATCCAGACGGGTGATGGGGCCAGCTGCATCACCGAGCGGTTTAACTTCTGGCCAAAGCTGGCCACCTTCCAGTGTGCGCGCGGCGAGGTCCAAATTGGCATCTCCACCTTTTTAAAGCGGCCGCTGCGCCTGGCGACGATGGAGCGGCACCTGTGCAGCGAGGAAATTATGATCCCGTTGACCGGCGGCGTCATCATCCCGTTTGCACGCCAGCAGGGAACCGATCCGGCGGAGCTGCCGCAGGCGTGCCGCGCAGAGGCGTTCCTGATCCCGCCTGCCAAGGGCATTGTGGTGCACAAAAACGTCTGGCACTGGACGCCGATGCCGCTGGAGGACCAAACCTCGATCATCTGCATGTTCGAGACCGGCACCGAGCAGACGGATGTGCTCATCCGAGAGTTTCCGCAGGACGATCTGGTAGAAATTCAGCTGGAACAGGACAGGAGGTAAGAATATGGCAACATGGAGCATTCACCACACATCGCTGGCCATCTCGAACGGGGAGGCCTCGCTGCGGTTCTATCGGGATGGCCTGGGACTGCGGGTTGTGAACGACGTGGAGGAAAAGGGGGAGCGGCTTTCCCGACAGGTGCAGCTGGAGGACGCCTGCAACCGGCTCATCTGGCTGGCGACCACCGAGGGGGAAACGCTGGTGGAGCTGCTGGAATATAAAAACCCGCGTGGCAAGGCGTTCACCCTGAACTGCGCGGACATCGGCGCACCGCACATCTCCTTTCTGGTGGACGATATCGGGGAGACCTATCAGCGGCTGGTACAGATGGGATACCGCCCGACCACCGAGCCGCTGCCGGTGGACGAAACCACCCAGCCAGGCGCAAGGACCGTCTATTTTTACGATCCGGACGGCATCGTCGTCGAGCTGTTCCAGATTGCAGACGCCCGCCGTGCGCAGAAGATTTTTTACTGAGACCGGCGCGGTTTGCAGCGAAAGGTGTGAGGATAGCGATGGTTAAGCAGGCTGCATATTACCTTGACATGCAAAATATTGTAAAGAGCTTTCCAGGAGTGCAGGTGCTGGGGGGTGTCTCCTTTCAGGTGGCCAGAGGGGAAATTCACGCGCTGCTGGGCGGAAACGGCGCGGGCAAATCGACCTTTATGAACATCCTGGGCGGGCTGCTGCAAAAGGACGGCGGTCAGATTTTCATTGACGGAAAACCGGTGGAGATCCGCACCCCCAGCGATGCAAAGGCGTTGGGCATCTCGTTTATCCACCAGGAGCTCAAGCTGTTTTCCTACCTGAGCATTGCGGAGAACATCTGTATTTCCAACCTGCCCACCCGCGGCCCGCTCCGGTTTGTGGACGAGCGCGCGAAGAATGCGTTTGCAGCGCAGATGCTCAGCAAGGTCGGCCTGTCGCTGGACCCGCAGACCCAGCTGGGCAAGCTGAGCATCGCACAGCAGCAGCTGGTGGAGATTGCCAAGGCGATCTCCACTAGAACGGAAATTCTCATTCTGGACGAGCCGACCTCCTCGCTGACCGGCCAGGAGATCCAAAGGCTGTTTGAGGTGATGCAGAATTTAAAGCAGCAGGGGGTCTGCATCATCTTCATCTCCCACAAGCTGGAGGAGATTTTTGCAAGCTGTGATCGGGTGACCATCCTGCGGGACGGCCAGAACGTGTGCAGCAGACCAATCGGGCAGATCACCGAGCAGGAGATCGTGCAGCAGATGATCGGCAAGCAGATCGACCGGTATTTTCCAAAAAAGCAGCCGCCCGAAGCCCTTGAGCCGGTGCTCACCGTGCGGGGGCTTTCCAACCGCAAAATTCACCAGGTCAGCTTTCAAATTCACGCAGGGGAGATTTTGGGGCTGTTCGGGCTGGTGGGGGCCGGACGCAGCGAGCTTGCACGGGCGCTGTTCGGGCTGGACCCCATCTGTCAGGGTGAGCTTTTGCTCGGCGGCAGGCAGCTTTCGATTCAAAGCTGCAAGCAGGCCATCGACAGCGGCATCGCCTTTCTGACCGAGAACCGCCGCACCGAGGGCTTCATCCCGGAAATGGGCATCCGGCAAAACCTCTCGCTGACCATCCTGGACAAGCTCTCCCGTTGGGGGGTGCTCAACCGCAAAAAGGATCGGGAATCGGCGCAGCGCGCGTTCGAGCATTTTCAGATTGTCGCCGCAGGCCCGGAGCAGATTGTGAAGAAGCTCTCGGGCGGCAACCAGCAGAAGGTGGTGCTCGCCAAATGGATGGCCACCGACGTGCGGGTGCTGATTCTGGACGAGCCGACCCGCGGGGTGGATGTGGGCGCAAAGGCGGAAATTTACGACCTGATTGCGCGCATGGCCAGAGAGCAACGGATTGCAATTCTGGTGATCTCCTCCGAGGCGCCGGAAATTTTGGGGATCGCACACCGCATTTTGGTGATGCACGGCGGGCGGATCTCCGGAGAGTTTACCGCGCAGCAGGCTACCCAGGAAAAGCTGCTGGCCTGCGCGATGAAGGGGGCGCAAGCATGAGGCAGCTTTTGCTCCGGTATGGGATCTATCTGCTGCTGGCGCCAGTGGTGGCGTTGCTCATCCTATTCCAGCCGGTGTTTTTTTCCCCAGGAAATTTGATCACCCTGATCACCCAATCCTCGATTATCGGCATCGTCTCCACCGGCATGACCTTTATCATCCTGACCGGTGGCATCGACCTTTCGGTCGGCTCGATTCTCTACATCAGCGGGGTGGCCGCAGTGCTGACCATGCGCGCGAGCGGGATGGTCTGGCTGGCGGTGGTGGCCGCGCTGCTCGCAGGGGGCGTCTGCGGCACCATCAACGGCTTTTCGGTCGCAAAGCTCGGGCTGCCGCCGATGATTGCGACGCTCGCGACCACCAGCATCGCCAGGGGGCTGGGACACATCATCGTAAACGGCAGGGCGATTTTGAACATGCCCGAGCGGTACACCCAAATTGGACAGGGGAAGCTGCTCGCGTGGGTCCCCATTCCAGTGCTGCTGTATGCGGTGGTGTTCGTCCTCGCCTGGTTCGTGCTGAATAGGAAGCCGTTTGGCCATTTCATCTATGCGATTGGCAACAATCGGGACGCCGCCGACGCTTCCGGCATCCAAACGCCGCGGGTGCTGTTCTGCATCTATCTGGCGACCGGCCTGCTGTGCGGCATCGGCGGGGTGGTGCTGACCTCCCGTCTGGGCGGCTCCCAGGTGGATTTGGGGCAGGGGCTGGATTTCTCCTGCATCACCGCGGTCGCGCTGGGCGGGACCAGCCTTTATGGAGGAAAGGGGCGGCTCGGCGGGACGCTGGCCGGCGTGTTCATCGTGGGCGCGATTGAGAATCTGCTGCGTCTGCTGAACGTTTCGGTTTATTTTTACGACATTGTATGGGGCATCGTGATTTTCCTGGCGGTACTGATCGACCAATCCGGCAAAAAACAGGCGGAGTCCCTGGAAGCCTTGACTGAAATTGAGAGAGGAGCAACAACATGAAAAACAAAAAGATCGCAGCATTGTTTGTGTCCGGTATGATGATGGCGGCTGCATTGGCGGGCTGCGCAGGCAGCAGCGCATCCAGCACGTCCAGTACAGCGGCGCCTGCCGGCAGCGCACCCGCCTCCACAAGCGCGCCGTCCGAGCAGCCCGCGCCGCAGGACAAACCCATCAAAATCGGGGTTGCGATGGCGTCGGTGCAGTCCACCGCGTTTCAGGCGATGGCCGACGCGCTAGAGGCGAAGGCCACCGAGCTGGGCGCAGAAGCGGTCGTGCTGTCGGCCGAGCACAGCCTGGAGCGGCAGATCGACCAGGTGCAGGACATGATCACCCAGAAATGTGATGCAATTATCATCAACTCGGTCGATGCGGAGGGCATCGTACCGGTGGTGGAGGAGGCAAACCGCCAGGGGATCAAAATTCTCGCGATCGACCGGAAGATCGCCGGCGGCACCGTCGACTATGCGATCGAGACCGACAACCTGGAGGCGGGGCGCTCGGCGGCAAAATTCTTTGGGGAGCAGGCGAACGGGGAGCAGCTGGAGGTGCTGCTGTTGATCTCCGACCCGACCGCGACCGCGCTGCGCGAGCGTCAGGACGGCTTTAAGCAGGGCTTGCAGGACTATCCGAACCTGAAGCTGGTGGCGGAGCCGTCGATTGGCACCTCCACCGAGAAAGCCTACAACGCGACCATCGATGCGTTTAAGGCCAACCCGAACATTAAGGTGATCTTTACCTCGGGGGATATCTGGGTGGCACCGATCCAGTCGGCGCTCAAGGAGCTGGGCAAGCTGGCCGGTCCCGAAGACGCGGCACATGTGATGATCGGCTCGGTGGACGGCGAAAAGGCTTGCCTGGACGCGATTCGGGAGGGCACGCAGGATGTCGTGATCGCGCAGCTGTTCACCGACATCGCAAACAAGTGCATGGAGACCGCGGTAGGCTTTGCAAAGGGCCAAACGCCGCAGACCACCCAGGAGCTTTATCCGGTCATCGTGGTAAGCCGTGAAAATATCGATACGCTCGGTCCGGATAAGCTCTGGGGGCTTGCCGGCTGAGGCAGAACCGCCAGGAGGGGCGCTTATGGCTAGTTTCTCTGCGAAGCGCGCGGTTGTTAGCGCGGCAAAAAAATGCAGCCTGACAGAGCTGCTGCTCAATTATGGATTTTACCTGGCCATTTTGGGGATCATCGCAAGCTTTGCGATCCAGGACGAGAACTTTTTGACGCCTGGCAATCTCTTTAATGTGGTGACCCAGGCGGGCTATCTGATCGTGGTTTCCATCGGCGTGATGCTGACCATCCTCACCACAGGAATCGACCTTTCGGTGGGCGCGGTGCTGGCGATGAGCGCCGTGCTGGGGGCGAGCGTGATGCAGCGCACCCAGAGCATCCCGCTGGGCATCCTGGTCATGCTGCTGGTGGGCGCGCTGTGCGGGCTGATCAACGGCCTTGTGACGGTCAAGCTGAGCTTTCCGCCGTTTATCGCAACGCTGGCGATGATGAACCTTTCCAGAGGCATCTCGCTTGCGCTGACCCGCGGGGAGTCGATCGGCGGGCTTCCTGCGGGCTACCGTACCATCGGCTGGGGCAAGATGGCGGGGGTTCCGATCACCTTTGTGATTTCGCTGCTGCTGTTTTTTGTGGGCTGGTTTTTGCTCAGATGCACCAACTACGGCCGCCGGCTGTATGCGGTGGGCGGGAGCAGGAGCGCCGCACAGGTCATGGGCATTTCGGTTGCGGGCACAATCGTTCTGGCCTATGTGATGAGCGGACTGCTCGCCGGTGTGGGCGGTGTGCTGATGTCTGCGCGCCTGAGCGCCGCGCGCTCGATCATGGCGGACAATTTGCAGATGGACGCCATCGCAGCGGTGGTCATCGGCGGCACCAGTCTGGACGGCGGCAAGGGCAGCATCCTCGGCACGCTGATCGGCGCGCTGCTCATTGCGATCATCCGAAACGGGTTGAATCTGCTGGGGGTGGAGTACTATTACCAGATTGTTTTGACCGGCACGATTATTCTTGCGGCTGCGGCGATTGACAGCGTCAAGCGGGTACGGGAAGGATAGCAAAAGTCCGGCGGATGCAAGCGCATATCCGCCGGACTTTTTTGAGAGGCTCGCACATACAATAAAGTGGTGATGCTTGATGAATCAGAACAACCGCTGCTGCCAGCCCCAATGCTGCTGTCCACGCCCGCGCGGGTGCGGCTGCCTGCCAATTTTCCTGTTTGCACTTGCATTTTTGTTTTTGTGCGGCATGTTGATTGTGCCGTTTTTTGCCTAAGCTGCAAGAACGCCCGACAAATAAGGTCGGGCTTCATCAGTGCTTTTTTATTCCCTTGTGTTCATACTGCGGAGGATAAAGGCTGTGAAAGAAACCACATAAAAAAGCATGAAGCTGTCAAAAGCAGCGAAAACTGCCTTGAGCAGCCGGTTGGGTGCAAGAGATCCCAACCGTTAAAACAAAGAAAGCGGCCGGTGTATACGCCAAAGCCGGACCGTGACATGTTTGAAACGAAGTAAACCGAACCCCGATATACAGCGGCAGCAAAACCAACCAGATACAGGATGTTCATTCAAGTGCCACGCCGGTTTTGGAACGCTTAGCTGCGGCGCTGTCAGATGGACAAGGCCGGTTGCTGGACAGACACATTGAGAAAAAACAAAAGCCAGAGCAGTCCGTAGATGCCCGCGGCCTTCCGATGCCTGACGGCGAAATGTTTGTAAAAGTGTTCTGCAAATATCAAAGCCGAATACCCGTCCGGATAGACCAAAGGCATATAAGGTTTGATAGCAGTATGATTTACCTTGCGTCCAGGCGGGGCATTTCCGCTTTTTTCAGGCGCAATCGCAGCTTGTCTGCAATCATGGCGACGAATTCGGAGTTGGTAGGCTTGCCGCGCCCGTTGTGGATGGTGTAGCCGAAATAGCTGTTTAAGGTGTCGACATCGCCGCGATCCCAGGCCACTTCAATCGCATGTCGGATGGCGCGTTCCACGCGGGAAGCGGTGGTGCTGAACTTTCTTGCAACGGCTGGATAAAGCAGCTTTGTGACAGAATTGATAATATCTGGATTGCGCACCGCCAGGATGATGGATTCTCGGACGTAGTGATAACCCTTGATGTGGGCGGGCACACCGATTTGGTGGATGATTTCGGTGACCATCAGCTCGATGTCCGGACCGCTGGGCGGATCTGCCGGCGGCTGCTGTTCAACTCCTAACATGGACATCACCCGTTGACCGATCAGCTCAGGGTCAAACGGCATAGGGAAAAAATAACACATTCCGGCTTGCATGAGCTGGGCTTCGAGAACTGGGTTACTGAAGGTGGCAGTTACCATGAAAAGCGGTTTTGTTCTCAGATTGGATTCGCGAATGGTGTTCATCACGCCTAGCGCGTCCAACTTTGGCATAAAAACATCTAACAATACAACTGCGGGCTCTGCCTCACGGATCAACTGTAATACTGCCATTCCGTCTCTTGGGGCTGTAAGGACCTCGAAGCCATGTTTTTGCAGAAATGCGGCGCAGCCGCTGCAATAATCGCCGCCGCTCTCCACGATTAGCACTTTTGCAAATTCTTTCATCCGTACTCCTCCAAATACTTTCCCTATGCCTATCTTAACACTTGCATCTGCTTTTGACAATCTTTTTTCTTCCGAAATATTAGAGGTTTTTCGTAGGAAACTTTGGTAAATATCTCTACATTAGTTTTGCTTTGTTTCGATGTTTTTCGACATTTTTGCCATGTTTTCTGCAAAAATTCCATATCCTCGAGTTGGATCGTTTACGAACACATGTGTCACTGCACCGATCAATTTGCCATTTTGAAGGATTGGACTGCCGCTCATTCCCTGCACAATTCCGCCTGTTTTGGCAAGAAGCTGTGGATCGGTTACACGGATTACCATATTTTTCGTTGGGTTGTTTTCAATAATATTCACTTTTTCGACGGAAATTGCATATTCTTGCGTTTCGCCGTCGTCTAATGTGCAGAGAATACTGGCAGGTCCCTCCTGCACCTCGTACTTTAAACCGAGAGGGATGGCCTGTGCCAGACGCAGCGGCTTTACGCCCAGTCCAAAGATGCCCTCTTGGGAATTGATCAGCAGCTCGCCGACCTTCTCGCCCGAGAAGCTGCCGCGCAGCTCGCCGGGCGCGCCGCTTGCCCCGCGGTGCACGCCGGTGATCTTCACCCCCACGATCTCGCCCGAGTGCAGCGGCATGATATTGCCGGTGTCCACGTCGCAGATGGCGTGTCCCAGCCCCGCAAACACGTTGGTGGTGGGGTTATAATAGGTCATGGTGCCGATGCCGGCCGAGCTGTCGCGCACCCAGATGCCTGCGCGGTAAACCCCGTCGTCGCTGCGCACCGGATTGAGCTGATAGGTCATCGACTCGCCCGCGCGTTCGAGCTGTACCTCAACCGCGCGCCCGCCGCACGAGGAGACCACTGCACCAACGTCTTCGTTGGTCAGCACCGGCTGACCGTTCATCGAGAGGATGATGTCGCCCACCTTGACGCCGGCCTCACGCGCGGGGTTGCTCGAGTCGCCGCCGCTGGCGATGTCGCTCATCCCGACCACCATCACCCCTTCGGTGAACATTTTGATGCCGAACGGGTTGCCGCCAGGGATGACCATTTCGCGATCGACCACCTGCACCTGCACCTGTTTGATCTCCACGCCGTAGGGCAGCTTCAGATCGACGTTATAGCTGTTGCCGGGCGCGGCGTAGGCCTCCACCGGCATACTGTCGCTGCTGTTGGTCGAGGTGATCGGCAGCGTGCTTTGGATGGTGAGCGTTTCACCTGCGGCTACGTAATATTGGTCGGGAAGGGTCGCCTGTGTATAGAGAGCAAAGCCTTGCACGGTGATGATGGCTAAGGACAGCAGCTTTGCAAATCTCCGGTAATGTGTTCTGAGTCTCATCGGAATTCCCCCTGATTTTTTTGATTGGTTTGATGCTTTTAACTTTCCACCTTACGCAATTTTTATTTTGGGGAATAACTGCAAGGATTTTTGCTAGATGGGCAAATTGCCGAAAATTTGCGGCTTGCGCATACGTTTCGCATTTTTTGCATAAAGTTTGGCCGAATTTTTTGGCACGAAATTTTCAAAGAACGAGAAAAAATTTTCTAATTTCACTGGAAGTTTTTGCGCAGTTGTGATATGATAGAAAAAAGTTTCATATCGGAGGTGTAACTATGCGTGTTGCAGTGGTTGGGTCCCGAAAAGCGGGCAACCTAACAGTACAAGACGTGATCGATCAGCTACCAGAGAATACTTCGGAGCTGGTAAGTGGTGGTGCGATTGGAGTGGACAGGCTTGCGGAGCAGGCCGCGGAGCGGTTAAAGCTGCCGATTCGGGTGTTTTTGCCGGAGTACAGCAGGCTTGGAAAGCGTGCGCCGTTGCTGCGCAATGAGCAGATTGTACATTATGCGGATTTTGTGCTTGCGTTTTGGGATTATCAGTCGCGTGGGACCGCGTACACGCTCGACTATTGCACCCGTGCGGGGACGCCGTACCGCATCGTTCGGATTAAAGAGGAATAGGGGGTAGGATTTGATAGATCCGATGTTGGAGGGGCTTTTTTTCTTGCAAAAAGCCCCTCTTGCGCGCCTGCGCTGCAAGCGCGCAATTCACCCAAAAATGCGCAAAACGAAAAGGACGCGTTTCGCACCATCCCAAAAACCCTGCGGGTTTTTGGGATGGTGCGACGGGGGCGCTGCCCCTCGTCCCCGCAGCCTTTTAAAAAAGGCTGGCGAAAATTTTAGTACGTCTGCGGCGAGCGGCGGGGATAAGTTTAGTGGATGGATTGGTCGACGCCGCTGCGATCGATCACACATTCCACCTGCACAGCAAACCCCATCTGCTGCAAGGCTTCCGTCCAGTTTTGCCGGTGTGCGCGATAATAGTCCGGCAATCGCTGCCGGATCAGCTGCGAGACGCCGAACACATCATAGCCTTGCTTGAGCGTATCCGCCAGCAGCGACTCGATTTCCTTCGTGATCGCGCGCTCTTGCAGCCGCTGGGTATAGGTGCGCTCCGCGTCGCCCATTCGCGACCCATCCGCCAGCTCGGTTTCCAGCACGGTGCTATGCACCTTGAGATGCAAATTCAGTACCAGCAGGTCACCGGTCAGCTCCGGCTCCAGGCAGAGCTTTTTGGGGCGCAGCACCGCGGACACCCGTCCGAACTGAGGCTCTGAGACCTCCAACGCGCGGGCTTCTATGCGGTTTTGGATCCAGGCCAGCCCCTGGGCGTCCTGTGTTGAGAGCAGCGCTTGCAGCCGGTCCCCTTGCAGCAGCCCCAATCCGGCATATTGCAGCCGCAGTGGTTGTGTGGACTGCTGGGACGGTTCAGGCTGTTCGGAGGAAGCGTCTTCACTGGAGGCGGTGTTCTCGCTGGAGGCGGCGTTCTCGCCAGTGGAGGATTCGGCGGATTGCGGCTGCTGCAAATACACGAGCGGCAGGACCGCTGCACCCTGCGGGCCACGGATTGCGTCGATCAGATCGATCAGATGGCTGCGCACCAGATAGCCCCCTTTGATGCTTGCATTGACACTGTCTACCAAACCCTCTGCGCTGAGCAGAGGGTTTTCCTTTTGTGCGCAAAGCAGCGGTGCCGCCTCGCCCTGGGCCAGCAGCACGGTCAGCGAGGGGTTGACACGGTAGTTTGCATTGAAAAATTCCAGCAGGTAATCCAGCCCATCCTGCGCCAGCTCTGCCCCGATGACCAGCAGCGAGCAGTTGCCCAAAAACATCTGCCGCCCCTGCTGGCTGCTGCAACGGGCGAGCGCTTCGGTCAGGCTGCCGCCCTCCTGCTCGATGACCGTGAGCGCGGGCTCGCTGCTTTCGCCGGTGCCGCCCACGCCGGCCACCTGCATGGTGATGCGGTAGCCGCCGTCCTCCGCGCGGTCGATCGCCATGCCCTCCATGATCGCGCGGTCGTTCAGGCGGATGCTCTGCATACACCCGCTAAGCAGCACCGCCAGCAGCAGACAAACGAGCTTGTTCATGCGCACGCCTCCTTTTTGGCAGAGGTTTGCCGTGCGCGTGGGAGCGCCAGCACCAGCAGCGGGAATAGGATGGTGAACAGCACGAACGGCACGCCCATCTGCCACAGCGAGTTCAGCGCGCGCCAATAGCCGCTGCCGGTCCCCGCGAGCATGGAAAATAGGATGGATGCGGCGGCACAGAGCAGCGCGCTGCTGCCCAGGCCCACCCGCGCAAACAGCTGGCGCAGGCAGATCGCGGCGCAGTACAGATATAAGGTGGCGCGCAAGAATGCCACCATCACCCAGGTGATGATATGCAGCAGATCCAGCCGCCCGAATACGCTGCCCTGCGCGAGCACGGCCGCGGTGTGCAACGGGAACAGGCGGGTTTGCGCGTAGCTGCCCAGCACGCTCAATAGCAGCACGCTCAGCAGCTCGGCCAGCAGCGTCACGCCAGCCAGCCAGCTGAAAAATGCCTTGCCACCGCTGCGGCCGTCGGTGCGGCAGAGCAGCAGAAAGAACGGCAGGTATTCGGTGGTGTTGATCAGCAGCATCAGCGCGCCCTGCCAGACCGCGCCCATCCCGTCGTAAAGCGGGTTGCTGATGCGCAAAAGGCGCACCTCGCCGCCCAGCGTGGCCAGCAGCAGGCCGATTGCCAGCAGCAGCAGAATCAGCACCGGCGTTCCCATGCGCGCGAACGCTTCCAGCCCCATCCTGACCCCGTAGGCGGCGGCCAGCGCCAGACTGAAAATGAAGATCCAGGGGGGCGCATTCTGGTAGACGCTGCCGGTGATGAAAAACTCAAAGCCGCTGACGGTGGAGGCCGCCAGATACAGGCTATACAGCCCCAGCAGCGCGGTCAACCCCAGCCCCAG
Source organism: uncultured Anaerotruncus sp. (assembly GCA_910586875.1). GTDB lineage: Bacteria > Bacillota > Clostridia > Oscillospirales > Ruminococcaceae > Anaerotruncus. The sequence continues at coordinate 14,374 of CAJUJI010000061.1, forward strand.
CGGGCGGCATCCCCGCAGCGCCGCGGCGAGCGGGTCGGGCCCGCAATATCTGCACAGCAGCCAGAACGGCAGATAGGCCACCGCCATACACACCGCCGACAGCGGGATTGCCAGCAGCGCGGTGCTGCCGGTCATGCTCTGCTGGGCGCGCGGCACGTAGGTCATAAACGAGAAAAAGCGGCTGATGAACAGCAGCAGCACCAGCTGCCAGATGGAAATTTTGCGCGGTTTAACGGGCATCCTGCGGCCCTCCTTTCAGATCGCTTCCGGCCAGTCCCTGCACCCGCAGGTCCTGCTTGGCCAGCGTCCGCCAGCCCCAGCGGAACAGCACGTCCCGCATCGAATACAGCGAGAATGGGGCGGCGGGCGTGGTGGTGGGCACCCCCAGCGGATTGATCGCGCACAGGTTGACCAGCACGACGCAGAAGCCCAGCGTTACCCCGAACACTCCGAGCATTCCGCCGATGAGGATGAACGCAAAGCGCAGCAGGGTGACCGGCTCGTAGAGGGTCGGCACCACGAACGAGCTGATGGCGGTGATTGCGACCACAATCACCATCGGGGAGCCGATCAACCCAGCGGTTACGGCGGCGTCTCCAACCACCAGCGCGCCGACGATGCTCACCGCGTGCCCCACCGATTTGGGCATACGCAGGCCCGCCTCCCGCATAATCTCGTAGATAAAAAAGATGATCAGCGCCTCAAACATCAGCGGGAACGGGGTCGCCTCCTCGCTGGAGACCAGCTTGAGCAGCAACCGCGGCGGCAGCAGCTCCGGATGGTAGGTGCCAACCCCGACATACATGCCAGGCAGCAGGATGGAAAAAAGAAACGCCAGATATTTTAGCCAGCGGATGAAGGTCGCGTAATAGGGGCGGTGGGCGTAGTCGTCAAAGCTTTGGAAATGCTCGTTGAACAGATAGGGCACCACCAGCGCATAGGGGGTGCCGTCCACCAGAATTCCGATGCGGCCCTCGGT
>CAJUJI010000062.1 GCA_910586875.1 uncultured Anaerotruncus sp.
TGTGGTGAAGGAGCCGGAGGCCCCTCCGCCCCTCTCCACAAGCTCCCCAGAGGAGAAAAGTGAACCGGTCCCTGATGCGATCCCAGCCGATCCAGCGGGAACGGCCGAGCCGGAGGGAGCGGCAGAAGAACACATCCTTATCGCCTACTTTACCTGGGCGGAAAACACCGAGGTAGCCCACCCGGAGGAGGTGGACATTGACGCTACCACCTCCGCCAGCGTTCTTCTGCCCGGAAACGCGGCCAAGCTGGCCAGATGGATCCGGGAGCGCACCGGCGGGGATCTGTTCTCCATCGTTGTGGAGGAGCTTTATTCCAGCGACTATGATGAATGTCTGGATCGAGCCGCCGGCGAAAAGGCAGCAAATGCCCGCCCCGCCCTGGTGAACCATCTGGAAAACATGGAGGATTACGACATCATCTTTCTGGGATTTCCCAACTGGTGGTACACCCTGCCTATGGCCATCCACAGTTTTTTGGAGGAATACGACTTTTCCGGTAAGACAATCATCCCCTTCTGCACCCACGGCACCGGCGGCCTTGCCGGTACCATCCGGGACCTGACTGCCGCCCTGCCGGATTCGGCCACCGTTTTGGAGCCTACCGGTGTCTACCGGCCGGAGGTAGATTCCTCCCAGGGAGCGGTCAATGAATGGCTGGACCGCCTTGGCTTTGATAAAACATCCCCGGAAGGGAAGGCAGAGGAAAGCCCGGAGGAGGAAGGCGCCGCCGGAAAGAAACGGTTCCGCCTTGTGGCGGAAGGGAAAGAGATCTACGGGTCTCTTTCCGACACCCCTGCGGCCAACGACCTATGGGAATCGCTGCCGCTGGAGCTATCCTTTGAGGACTACAATGGGACGGAGAAGATCGCCTATCTGCCCTCGTCCCTGACCACCCAGGGAGAACCGGACAGCTTTGACCCCTCCCCCGGCGACCTGTGCTATTATGCGCCTTGGGGAAATATTTGCATCTTTTACCGGGATTTCCGCAATTCCAGCAGTCTTGTTTCTTTGGGGCAGCTGGATTCGGACATTCAGTGGCTTGCCGGACAAAGCGGCGAATTTAAGATGACGATGGAAAAGGCAGCGCCATAGCTTCATGCTGTCTTCAAGATGGCTTCACGCTGTTTTCATGGAAAGGTGGTATCATTTTATGACACAAAAAATAGTTGCGCTGTTTTTGGCAGCGATGATGGGGGGCCTCTGCTGTACAGGCTGTTCACCGTCTGCACAGCAGGGAACCTCCGGCAGCCAGTCTGTCAGCAGCCAGAGTTCCGGCGGCCAAAGCCGGGAAGAAATTTCCTCCGGCAATTCCACCCCCGAAGTCGATGAACCGGAAGGAACTGCCGACGAGGCGGGAAATAGAGAGAACACAGAGATGCCTTCACCGGAGACGCCCATTGTTTATATGACCAGCAGCATCGACAGCCAAGGTCTGATGGCTGCCTACTCCGCTTTGAAGGCCGCCCCGGAAGGGCATATCGCAGTAAAGCTCAGTACCGGCAACTACCTGCGTACCGACCTGATTGGCGATTTGGTCCGCTCCTTCGATAGTCCTGCCATTGTGGAGTGCAACACCGCCTACGGCGGTTCCCGCTCCAATACGGCCATGCACTACCAGGTGGCGGAGGACCACGGCTATACCGACATCGCCACAGTGGATATTATGGACGAAAACGGTTCCATGCCCCTGCCGGTAACAGGCGGGAGCAACCTGACGGAAAACTATGTGGGAGCCAATTTCGCCAACTACGATTATTTCGTTGTTCTTTCCCACTTTAAGGGCCACGCTATGGCGGGATACGGCGGAGCCATTAAAAATATCTCTATCGGGATCGCCTCGTCCCAGGGGAAATCCCATATCCACACTGCCGGACAGGGCGGAAGTATGTGGAGCGCCGCCCAGGACCCCTTTTTAGAATCTATGGCCGAGGCCGGTAAGTCGGTAGTGGATCATCTGGACGGGAACATCCTCTATATCAATGTGATGAACCGCCTTTCAGTGGACTGTGATTGTAATGGCAATCCAGCCGAGCCGGATATGCACGACATCAGCATCCTGGCTTCCTACGACCCGGTGGCGCTGGACCAAGCCTGTATTGACCTGGTATACGCCGCTGAGGACGGCGGATCACTGGTGCGGCGCATCGAATCCCGCAATGGCCTGCATACCCTGGAGCACGCCGAGGCTATCGGCCTGGGGAGCCGCAGCTACCAGCTGGTGAGCATTGATTCCTAAGCGCCTGTTTAGGCTCTGAAATACCCAAAGGGAGGTACTATGAACAAAATACTGTCCTTGTTTCTGGCTGCCATATGGATGCTGTCCCTTGCAGCGTGCTCTGGACAAAGGGGACCAGAACAAAATGAAGTACAAAATACCCCATCACAAACCTCGCAGGCCCCGGTTCAGGAGGAGTCGCAGAATACGGAAAGCTCCGGCGCTTCACAGGGAGAAGCATCTGAGCACCAGCCCTCCATCCTGATTGCCTACTTTACCCGCCTTGACAATACAGACGCGACCTTGGATGAGATTGTGCAGGGCGGCGGCCCCTACGGCCCGCTGGGCGACTCCTTTGCTGACGCGGATATAGACGCCATTGCATCCGCCAGCATCACCCTGACGGATGGAGAGGCCCACGGCAATGTAGAAACGATGGCGCGGATGATCGCCTCCGTCACCGGCGGCGAGATGTTCTCCATCCAGACCACCCAAAGCTATCCCACTGATTATGACCAACTGATCGATCTGGGAGGAGAGGAAAAAAACCAAAACCTCCGCCCGGAGCTGGCCACCCATCTGGAAGATATGGAGCGTTATGACATCATCTTTTTGGGCTACCCCAACTGGTGGTACGATATGCCTATGGCATTATACAGCTTTCTGGAGGAGTACGACCTGTCCGGCAAGACGCTCATCCCCTTTGCAGCCAGCGCAGGCGGCGGCTTTTCCAACACCATTTCTGCCATCCGTGAAGCGCAGCCAAACGCCGATGTGGTGGAAAACGGCCTACATATCCCCATGAAAGAGGTCGGCCAGGGGGGCGCAGAAGATCGAAGAATGGATCAACCAGCTTGGTCTCACTGACAGATAAAGGGAAACGATTCTATTGTATCAGGAAAGGAATGACATAGAATGAAGCATAGGAACTATTTTGTCGCCTGTTTGGCGGCTCTGATGCTCTTGAGCAGCCTTTTGATAGGATGCGCCGGGGAAAGCGGACAAAATCGGAGTTCCTCCGAGCCAGCGTCCGGTTCTGTGGAAAGCTCCTCCCCGGAGAGTCCGGCAGGATCCCAAAGCACGGCAGAAGGTTCTGGAAACGATTACGACCCAACCGCTACCGGGACCTATGAAGACGGCAGCACCCCCAGCTTCAGTGGAACAAAGCTCCGCCTGACCGTAAACGGAGAGGAAGAGGTGGTGATCGCCTTATACGACAACACCGCCGCGGACGCCCTGCTGGAACGGCTTCCTTTGGAAGAACTCTCCTTCTTTGACCTGTCCGGTATAGAAAAACCGATCCAGCAATTGGAGGAACCTCTCTCCCTGGGGGAAGAGGAACCCGGCTACGCCCCTATTCCCGGCGAAATGGTCATCTACCGTCCTTGGGCGAACTTCACCATCTTTTACGGCGATTTCCGCTATTCTTCTGAATTGGTGCCTCTGGGCAAGGTGGAGAGCGACCTGGAAGTGATCTCCGGTCAAACGGAGGATTTTTCCGGCGTGCTGGAGCTGATGGAGGAATGAGCCGGTCACAGGAGGTATTTCCATGAAGTGTTTTTTGCCCTTGTTTTGACCTTTGCGCTGGTCTTGACCGGAATGTCTCCTATCCGTAACGAAGTGAAAGAAAGCAAAATCATTTTTTGTGCATGGTATCCGCCTGGATGAGAAAGGGGGGAATGGGATGGCAGTGTCCGACAAAATCATTTTGATTCCTGCTCTGAATCCGGATGAAGCGATGATAAAGCTAGTCAAGGGCTTACAAGGTGAGGGATTTGCTCGATTCATCGTTGTTGATGATGGCAGCGCGGCGGAATTTTCAGACATCTTCCGTCGGGCAGAGAAATTGGGGTGTCTGGTGGTGCGCCATGAGCAGAATCACGGGAAAGGCGCGGCCATCAAAACAGCTCTCCGGGCAGCGGGCGGACGGGCTGGCGCGGATGGGTATATTACCGTTTACGCAGACGGCCAGCATCAGCCGGAAGATGTCCGAAGGATCGCCGAAAGGATGGACGCAGCACCGAATGCTCTGATTCTGGGAACCCGTGATTTTCATTCCAGAGATGTTCCGGTGCGAAGCCTGCTGGGGAACCGAATCACCTCTGTATTTTTTCGGCTGACCAGCGGGCTTGCCTGCCCGGATACCCAAACCGGGCTTCGGGGATCCCCCCGGCGCTTTTTGAACTTGCCCTCTCGGAAGACGGGAGCCGGTATGAGTATGAAATGAATTTCCTGATGGACGCGGCCACCCTCGCCCCGATAGAATATGTGCCGATCCAAACGGTGTATCAAAATAGAAACAGAGGCTCTCATTTCAGGCCGGTTGCCGATTCCTGCCGCGTTTACGGGCGGCTTTTGCGGTTTGCTCTTTCCTCTTTGGCAGGGGCTGCGGTAGACTGGCTCCTCTTTTCTCTGCTGTTGTGGATCCTGCCGCTTCCCTTCCCTCAGATTATCTTCTGCGGAACGATCCTTGCAAGGGTCGTGTCGGGATTTGTAAATTTCCTGCTGAACCGGTACTTCTGCTTTCACAGTACGGCTCCGGCCGGAACAGAGCTGTTGCGCTATTTCCTTCTTTTCCTGCTGCAAATGCTGGCAAGCGCCAGCCTGGTTTCATTGGCTAGCTGTCTTCCCATTCCGCCGGTAGCGGCTAAGATCCTGGTGGATACGCTCCTGTTTTTCATCAGCTTCCGTATCCAGAAAAACTGGGTGTTCCTCCAAAGGAGGAAAATAGATGGAACATAAAAACAGAAAACAACGGCATCCGTATTTATGGGCGATCCTGTATGGGATCCTGCTGACTGGTTATACCGTCTTTACCCTGTTAGATGCCTTTGTCATTCCAAGGGATATGATCTATCTGGATGATCTGCCGGGAAATGACCCTCACCAGGTTTTGGAGCAGCAGTCCCCCCAGCCGGGATCGGACAGCTCATCTGTTCCTGAAACCACAGAAGCGGAATCATCAGCGCCTGACCCTCTGGAGCCTAAATTTCCACCGGCTGAAGAAACGCCGGCGCAGACAATCATTACCGATACAAGTTATGAGGACGAAAATATTTCCATCCACATTACTACCGAGCGGCGGTATGATACCCAGGTCTATTTTGCCGAGGTACAGCTGAAAGAAAGTTCTTCTCTGAAAACCGGCCTTGCCGGAGGGGCCTTTGGCCGAAATCTCAGCGAGACCACATCCGCTATGGCGGAGGAGAATGGGGCCATTCTTGCCATCAATGGTGATTACTATGGTTTCCGGGATACCGGCTTTGTGATGAGAAACGGTTATCTTTACCGGAACACCGCCAGGGCATCTGGCAGCGACGACGCGCTGGTGATCTACGGGGATGGTCGGATGGAAAACATCCGGGAAACGGAAACAACAGCCGATGCGCTGGTGGAAAACGGGGCAGAACAAATCTTTTCTTTCGGCCCGGCACTGATACAGGACTCTGAAATTTCCGTTACACAGACCAGCGAGGTGGAACAGGCCATGCGGAGCAATCCTCGGACCGCTATCGGGCAGATCGGTCCGCTGCACTACATCTTCCTTGTGTCGGATGGCCAGACATCTGAAAGCACCGGTCTGACTCTTTGGCAGGTGGCGGAGACGATGCAGGAGCTGGGATGTAAAACTGCCTACAATCTGGATGGCGGCGGTTCTTCCGCCATGTGGTTTATGGGCCGGATCGTCAACAATCCTACCAGCGGATGGCGGGAGGGTGAAAGGAAGGTGAGCGATATTGTTTACATCGGCGAATAGATGGAAAAGCGCAACAGCTATTTATCTCGGCTTATCTGCGTTTTGCTGTCTCTTTTACCGAATCTATGACCTTTTTTCCCACGGAGTCCACTCCCCCTATATGACCTGGCTGTTTGCCTGGCCTTTTGTTTTAGGGGTTCTTCCGGGGCTTGTTTTCTGGAAAGGGAAAAGGCTTCATGAACCGGGAAGGCTTTGTATCAATCTCTGGAACTCCGGCGTGGCAGCGCTGACTGTCAGCAGTCTCCTACGCGGGATCTTTGAGATAGCGGGAACAGCCTCTGTTTATCAGGCGCGGCTGATGTACGCAGGCGGATTGATGCTGCTGGGAGCAGGCATTGTCTATTTTCTTCGCCGGTAAGCTCTTGGGAGGTGAGTTGATATGATAAAAAACAAACTTTGGATTGCCATAGTCAGCCTGTTGCTGCTTTTTCTCCCTGCCTGCTCCGTTCCTGTTCAGGAAAACCATGAAATTACAGAAACGAGCCTTGTACCGGACAGTGCAAAGCAGACAGGAACCGTAATGCCCCTGTCCGATGCGCCGGAATCGTCCGGCGAGGAACCCCCGTCACAAAATTATTCGGAGTTCTTTTCGATTCAAAGCGTTCATCGTATGGATGTCGAGCTTTCTTCCGACGACTGGCAGGCTATGAAAAATGAGCCAGAAGAGAAAAAGTATTACGAAGCGAGCATCACCATAGATGGCACGACCATAGGTAACGCAGGGATCCGTACACGAGGAAGTTCCTCTCTCCGAGCAGCAAAACGGTTTCAGTCAGAACGGTATCCCCTGCGGATCAAGTTTGACGAATATGTAAAGGGCCAGACATTTTTGGGATTGGACGAGCTTGTTTTGAACAACAGCAACGACGATCCTTCCTTTTTAAGAGAATATTTAGGATATGAGGCTTTTCGGAAATTAGGTATAGAGGCCCCTTATGTTTCTTTTTTCGATTTGTATATCAATGGAGAATTACACGGAATGTATGTCGGCGTAGAAGCGGTAGATAACAGCTATCTGGAACGAGTATTCAAAAGCCATCGGGGAAATCTGTACAAAGCCGAAGAGGGCGCCTCGCTGGAAACGGGAATGGATCTGGAGCTTTTGGAGCAGAAAAAAGGCAGAGATAAAAGTAAAAGCGATATTTCAGAATTGATCCGCCTGCTAAATGAACCTCAAACTGAAAAAAAGGATTTGGAGAATCTTCTTGATATAGATTCTGTTCTTTCATACTTTGCGGCGAATACAGTCATCCATAACTGGGACGATTACGCCGGACAGTTTTCTCACAACTACTATTTCTATCAGGAACAGGGTAAGTTTTATATGCTGCCGTGGGATATGAATGAAGGCTTTTTACAGACACAGGCATATTATCGGGAAAGTGATGGAGCAAGACAAACGATTTCCACCCCCATTACAGGAGATGTCGAGCCAGGAAGCCGTCCGCTTGCAGAGAAACTGTTGTCTGTTCCTGAATACTACCAGCAATATTTGGCACATATTGAAATCCTAAAGGATTGGCTGGAAGGGGAGCTTCCGATGCAGGTTCGCAGACTGAAAAACATGGTCCAGCCTTCTGTGGAACAGGACCCGACAAAGTTCTTCTCCATAGATGAATTTGAGCGGCAGTTTTCTGAAAGTAACCACTATGGATTGACAGCTTTTATTGATGAACGGGCTGCATATCTTGACGAAGCGCTTGCTGAAATTAAAAATTCAAATTGAACTCGTTTCAAAAAGGCCGGAGGTATCTATGTCGAAAACACAGTACACATTCAAAAGGTATGAGAAAAAATATCTGCTGACACGCGCACAGTACGAAACCTTTCTTCCCCGTCTGCGGGAACGGATGGAAATAGACGAATTCGGGGAGCACACCATCTGCAATCTCTATTTTGATACAGATACCTATGATCTGATCCGTGTATCCATCGAAAAGCCCCCTTACAAAGAAAAATTTCGACTACGCAGCTATGGTGTTCCTGCCGGCAACAATTCTGTCTTTGCGGAGATCAAAAAGAAATTTGATGGGATCGTTTATAAGCGAAGGGTCAAGGGGGAATTTGGCGAGATCCAGCGTTTTTTATCAGGAGACCATCTCCCCCTTGAAGACGAACAAATCCAGCGGGAGATCCACTGGTTTTTACATAGGTACCCCCTGGCCCCCAAGGTGTTTATCGGTTATGACCGGGCCGCCTTTGTGGATAAAAACGATCCGGAGCTTCGCATTACCTTTGACCAGAATATCCGATGGCGCAGGGACCGCATGGATCTCCGGGCCGGCGCGGACGGGAGCCCTGTCTTGCCGGAGGATGGAATCGTTATGGAGATCAAACTGAGCCAGGCGGCCCCTCTGTGGCTGGTTTCCCTGCTGAGCGAATTTTCGATCTACCCTACAAGTTTTTCAAAATACGGAACCTGCTACCGGCGATACCTGTCAAAAAAAATCGTAACAGAAAGGAAATTACAGCTATGTTGAACAGCATTTTGACAAATCCTATGACACTGCCCTCCTTCCTGCTTTGCCTGGCCAGCGCTATGGCTTTGGGAATTTTGACTGCCTTGGTCTTTCTGTATAGAAGCCGGCACAGCGCCAGCTTTGCCCTGACCCTGGCGCTGCTCCCAATGACTGTTGCTGTTATTATTATGCTGGTCAACGGAAATATCGGGACGGGTGTTGCGGTAGCCGGAGCCTTTGCCCTGGTCCGGTTCCGAAGTGTTCCAGGGTCGGCCAGGGAGATCGCTGCTATCTTTACCGCAATGGCCATTGGGCTCGCCCTTGGGATGGGGTATGTGGGGACCGCCGTACTGTTTTTTCTTTTTTCAGCGGTCTTTACCATCTCCCTCACCAGAATAAACTTTGGGGGCGCCTCCCGGTTTGAGAGACACCTGAAGATCACGATACCGGAGAATTTCAATTACCAGGGCCTTTTTGATGATGTCTTTGCACAATACACCGCCAAAGCCTGTTTGACAAAAATCAGGACAACCAATATGGGAACACTTTTTGAATTGTCTTACGATATTATCTTAAAGGAAAAAGAGGTATCCAAAGCGTTTTTGGATGAACTGCGTACCCGAAATGGAAACCTGAATATTGTGATCGGAGATTTTTCAGACAAAGAAATGTTGTAAGGGAGCGATACCTTTGAAAAAAATAGCAGGTCTTCCGTTTCTTGTTTTAGCCGGCTTGGTCGTTTTGCTGGCTGGGACGGTCATTTTCGGCGCGCTACAGGGAAACCAGCTGAACAGCGAGCCAGGAGCTGAGGCTTTGGCGTCAGGCCCCTCACAGCTATCCTCCCAGAAGGGACCGGTTGCTGTGTCCGATGCCCCAGCGACATCAGGAGCGGCTTCCGCTGCGGCAGAGAACGAGGAAACGGCTCAAATGCAGGAAGAGGATACCATAACTCGGATCACCCTTTCCCAGAACGGAAGTACCGTCAAAGGGGCCGGGGCAAGGGTATCGGAAAATATCATCCGAATCAGCCAGGGAGGAAGCTACCGTTTGGAAGGTACTCTGGAAAACGGGCAGATCTATGTGGAGGCGAAAAACAGTGAAACTGTGGAGCTGATCCTGGCTGGTGTCAGTATTACCAATCGCTCCGAAGCGGCTATCCAGGTAGAAAATGCCGGACAAACGATGATCGTCCTGGAAGAAGGAACCGAAAACAGCCTGCAAAGCGGCCAGACTGCGGAAACGAGCTCAGTGGATGACCAAGTGGATCAAAAACTGTCCGGGGCGGCGCTGTATGCCAGGGATAACCTGTCCATTACAGGGACAGGGAGCCTTCAGGTCTATGGATACATCAATAATGGGATTCACACAACAAATCGTCTGCGGATCGACGACGGGAATATTACGGTTCGAGCAAAGAACAACGGGATAAAAGGCAAGGATTCGGTGGAGATCACCAGCGGTGATTTCTCTATTGTCTCCGGAGGAGACGGCATCAAATCCGATGATTCAAGTGGTGAAGGCTATGGAACAGTTTCCATTACCGGGGGAACTTTTTCCATTCAAAGCGAAAGCGATGGTGTGCAGGCTGAAACCGTATTGGAAATTTCCGGCGGCGAATTTGATGTCACCACCGCAAACGGCAGTGAAAATGTAGCCTTTTCCTCCGAAACAGGCTGGGGAGCTCCTGACACCAACTGGGATATTTCAGGAGAGTCTGAAACCAGCACCAAGAGCTTTAAGAGCGGAACCGAATTGCGTGTCACTGGCGGCCGGTTTTCGGTAAACTCCCGTGACGACGCCTTTCATTCCAACGGAACGGTTCTGATCTCCGGCGGAGATTTTCAAATTGCCTCCGGTGATGATGGTATCCACGGGGATACAGATTTGACGATTGAAAGCGGAACGATCCAAATACGCCGTTCTTATGAGGGGATCGAAGCCAACCGCATCCTGATCCGGGGCGGGGAAATTTCTGTCTACGCTTCCGACGACGGGCTCAACGCCTATGGCGGCCAGGGGCGCAGGGGGTGGGGAGGCTCCGGGAAACAGACCGATGAGATGCCTCTGCTTCATATCACCGGGGGAACAGTACGGATCAACGCAGAAGGAGACGGTGTGGACTCTAATGGAGATATTCTTGTTGAAGGTGGACTTTTGGTGGTAGACGGGCCATCCAGCAGCTGGAACGGCGCCATTGATTCCGGCACGGAAAATGGAGGCAGCTGTGTGATCCACGGCGGAACGGTGCTGGCGATTGGGAGTTCCGGCATGGCGGAAACCTTTGACAGATCTTCCAGGCAGCCTTCCTTCCGCCACAACCTGGCAGCTTCTTTTTCTTCCGGGGATGAGATACGCATTGCCGATCAGGCAGGAAATGAGCTGTACCGCCATAGCGCGGCAAAGTCTGGCAATTCTGTTGTCTTCAGCAGTCCCTTGCTGGTGGTGGGTGAAACCTATCTTTTATCGGTCAATGGAGAGCGTGTGGAAATCACGATGGATTCTATTTCTGCCAGTTCCGGGCAGCGGGGCGGCTGGGGCTGGTAACGATGAGGCTGTAAAGATTCCCTGTTGATCGTTTTCAGAACGGAGGTGCATAGATCATGATTGAAGCGATCCATCGGGAGATGGTCTATCTTTGGTATTACTGCATGGTTCAGCTGGAGCAGATTTTCTGGTACTGGGTGCTGGGGATGGTGCTGGGGTCTGCCGTCTCGGTCTTTGCCAAAGACGCTATCCACAACAGCCTCCGTTCCCTGGGGGCGCGGAGGCTGGGCGTGTTTGGTATCGTTGCGGCGGCTGTTCTGGGCATCGCTTCGCCGCTGTGTATGTATGGGACCATCCCTATCGCTGCATCCTTCTCCCGCAGCGGCATTCGGGACGACTGGTTGGCCGCCTTTATGATGAGTTCTATCCTCCTCAATCCCCAGCTGATCGTTTACAGCGCCGCTCTGGGAACAGCGGCTCTTGCAGTACGCATCCTGTCCTGCTTTCTCTGCGGCGTGCTTGCGGGCCTTTTGGTACGGATATTCTATCGGGAGAGATCCTTTTTTGACTTCACCGGCTTTGATGAGCCCAAAAGCCGGGACACTGACCCGAACATCCTGCTGCGGTTTCTGAAAAATCTGGGGCGGAATATCAAGGCCACCGGGCTTTACTTTCTATTGGGCATCATTCTTTCGGCCTTGTTCCAGCGGTATGTCCCCCAGGAGCTGATGACCTCCCTGTTTGGGGGAAATAAAGCCTTTGGGGTGTTGATGGCGGCCACTATCGGCGTCCCCCTTTACGCCTGTGGCGGCGGGACCATTCCGCTGCTGCAAGCCTGGTTGCTGGATGGAATGTCTCTTGGCAGCGCGGCGGTCTTTATGATTACTGGCCCGGCTACCAAGATCACCAACCTGGGAGCGGTGAAGATCGTGCTGGGAGTGAGGCGGTTTTTGCTGTATCTGGGGTTTGTTATGTCGTTTTCTCTGCTTACGGGTTGGAGCGTAAATATGTTTCTGTAAAACCTGCTTTGTATCTTCTGATACTAATCACCGACTAAAAGTCGGCGATACGCACGCTGCGCGTGCTGGCGTCGCTTCGCGCCGCCCCGTCTCATCGAAAAACCAATTTTATGAGGATTTATCTTATTCTAATTGGTTTTTCGGATGATTTCTTTCAAGTGACCATTTTGTTTCTATGTTTGAAGGAGGACGCACCATGAAAAGTATTCTTTCCGTTTTGCTTTGCGGAATGTTGATTCTATCTTCTTGCTCCAATCAGACACCTCCAGAAAGCTCTTCCCTTCCTATGACCGAAAGCCCGTCAAGTTCTGCCGCAGTACAGGCTTTGTCAAGTTCATCTCAATCGGAAGCGGAATCCCAGTCGCAGCCGACAGAGACTTCCCCTGCCGAACCGGAACCTGTTTCTGGGGAAACATCTCCGGACAACGATTGGAAATTTGATGCGCCGGAAAACCATGCTATGGATCCGGCAGTCTTGGATGATTTTCATAAGGCTTTATCCAATTCGGTGATCCTTTCTGCAGTAACGGTAAAGGACGAGGTTATCATTGATGAGTATTATGCGGATGGGTACGACGAGAATAGCCTTTTTGGAATCTACTCCGCCTCCAAATCCTTTACCAGCGCCCTGTTTGGCATTGCTATTGATGAAGGCTATATTGACAGTATAGAGGATCCTCTCTCGAAATATCTGCCCCAGGTGTTGGAACTGGAAGATACCCGCAAGCAGCAAATCACCCTGCGCCACCTTCTTACCCATACCAGCGGTTTGGAATGGTATGAATGGGGCGGCGGCTATTCCAACTGGAACGAGTTTCAGTCTGCGGAAAACTGGGTGGAATATATCCTGGATCGCAGACTGGTTCAGGAACCAGGTGCGGTATTCAATTACAGCACTGGGAATACGCCACCTTCTCTCTGCAGTTCTGGAAACAGCAACCGGAATGTCCCAGAAAGAATACTGCCGGCTCCATCTCTTTGACCCCATGGGGATCAGCGAGAATGCCCACTGGTGGAAAGATGGACAGGGGATCGTCGATGGGGGCGACGGATTACAGATCTCGTCACGGGATGCGGCGAAGTTCGGACAGCTGTTTTTGAACGGCGGAAATTGGAACGGAGAGCAGCTGGTTCCCGCTGCCTGGGTGGAGGCTTCTACTTCAATACAGAATCCCGGCCCCGGAGGAAGTACCGGTCAATATGGGTACCAATGGTGGATCCGCACCCATGTCACCGGCGAATACGGAACCCATGCAACACCCTACAAAAATCAATCTTTTGATACTTACTTTGCATTCGGATATGGCGGACAATTCATTTATGTGGTTCCGGAGCTGGAACTGGTCACAGTATTTACCTGCCGGGGATATAACTTCTATGCGCCGCGTCCCTATTTTACAGATTATGTCTTGAACGCTTATATGGGGGAATAAGAACGGAGCATTTGACAAAATCACCATTGACGCATTGCTACCATCCAGAGAAGCTCTCAAATGACAGGAACCAAATATTGTATTTAGACATAATTAGGGGGGATGAAATGAATCTCTCAAGATCCCATTTGTATTATATCAAAAAGGAGAAGGACCGGCACGCCAGAGTGATCTCCGCCAGACTTTGCCGGGAGTTTGGGAGTACCACTACCTCTCTCTACATCAAAATGATCAAACGCCACATGAGCCTGGACCTAAACCAACAGTTTGGGATCCGGCGATTGGAGCAGATGGAGGATAGCCTTTTCCCAGAATATCTGAAGGCGGTCCATGAGTACAGATTTTCCTATGGCGGTAAAACCTTTGGATAAGAGCAGAACAGGGCAGCAGAAATCCTGCTGCCCTGTCGGTCTATCATTGAAAAAGACTCATCAGGCCGGTTCAACATAATGTTACTTATGTTGAACCGGCCCTTTTCATTTCCGCTGTTTTCCCCTTCCAGTTCAACATAACTGCCGGGCTTCTGTGGAAAAACGAGTTCGACATAAATAAACTGAATCTCTGTTGCAAATCACTCCCGTCCTTTCTATGGATAGAAAAAGCCTATTTGGAGGAAAAGCATATGGAAGAATACCGGCACTATTTGGAATCCCTTGGGCGCTCGCCCAATACCATCGAAACCTACCTGCTGGCGGTGGAGGGATACCGGAAATGGTATCAGGACAGTTTTGGCTTGGAGCTCACCCTGCTGTACCGCCCCAATGTCTTGGACTACAAATCTTACCTGGTCAATATCCGCAAGCTGAAGGAGGAATCGGTCAACGCCCGTCTGGCCGCCCTGATGAGCTACAACCGGTTCCTGGTTGCCTCTGGCCGGCAGGAGCAGCTTGTCATCGACCGGGAGACAGACTATATCCCGGTACAGACAAGCTACGCCAGCCCCAGTACCGTCAGCCAGGCAGAGGTGGACACCTTCCGGCAGGCGATCCTGGCCTCCGGCAAAGAGTTCTGCCAGCGGGATTACGCCATGGTGACACTGCTCGCCTATGGGGGACTGCGGGACAGCGAAATGGTGGGGCTTCTACTGGCAGATGTTGACCTGATCAGCAAAGAGCTTGCCGTTCGCCAGGGAAAGGGCGGAAAGAAGAGGATCGTCTATCTGGGGGATAAAGTAGTCCATGCGATCCGGGAATACCTTCCGGTGCGAAACCGGCAGCGTTATGCAGACAGTCCATATCTGTTCGTAAGCCGACAGGCACCGAAGCTGCACCGGAGCCGGGTCAACCAGATCTGCGCCCAATACTCCCAGTCTATCACCCCGCATACCCTGCGGCACTTCTTCTGTTCCCATGCGCTGGAAACCGGCGCCTATACCATCGCTGAGCTGGCCAATCAAGCGGGACACGCCAATGTCCGCACCACTCTACGATATACCAATCCCTCTGTGCAGAAGATGAAGGAGAAGGCTAACAGCCTATGAAAAAAGGGACAGCCCAAGAAAATGGACTGTCCCTTTTTCTATGCCATAGATAGAATTATCGTTCCAGCAGCTTCCCCAGAAGAATGGGCTGAACTTTGGGATCCCGCAGCTGATCGCGGTTTTCCTCCAGCAGCTTTTCCGCCTCCTGCCGGGTCGCACAGAAGGCGGCATACACCGGAACCTCTCGGACCCAGTAGAGATTTGCGCTCTCCAGGCCGTAGCAGTAGAGGTAGCTCTCCACACCGTCAATGAGGACCTTCTCGCCCTCCTGCCCGTCCATCTCCTGGCCAAGCAGTTCATCAAACGAGCGGACCGGCACGGGCGGCTGTTCCTGGCGGCCTTCATACACCTTCTGAACCAGCCTCTCCCAGGAATCAAAGGTCATATCCTCATGGGGGTCATAGTCGATCTCAGTGCTTTCGC
>CAJUJI010000063.1 GCA_910586875.1 uncultured Anaerotruncus sp.
AAGTTTCGCCAGCCTTTTCAAAGGCTGCGGATTCCAAAGGCAGAGCCTTTGGTCGGATAAAAAGGGAAAAGCCCGTTAGGGGCTTTTTTCTTTTTGTCCGAAACGCGTCTTTTCCTGAGAAGCGCATTTTTTGGGGTGAATTCCAGTGCATAGTGTATGCTATGCACTGGAAGAGGGGGGCTTTTTGTAAGAAAAAAAGCCCCCTTTAAAGGAAAAAAGAAGCAAGCGCATGGCGACCAAATCTGCGATTTGGCACCGCGCTTGCGGGGATATCGCCGAACTGCGGTTCGGCTCTTAAACGATAAAGACGCGTTTCGCAAAAAAGAAAGCCCTTTCAGAGCTTTCTTTTTTGCGACCAAGGGGCGCTGCCCCTGGACCCCGCCACCTTTGAAAAGGTGGACGAAACTTTTTATACAATATTATTATGTTAATGTGGCTCTAGCAGTTCCAAAAACGGGCTGGGTTTACAAGGAAAGTGGTTCGTGTTATATCGGGCCCAGGAAAGATAGAGCCGCTTTTTGGCGCGGGTGATTGAAACATAAAACACCCGCTTTTCCTCCTCTAGGGCGCCATCCCGCACCGCAAAGAAGCTGGGAAAGATTCCGTCCTGCAAAACAGGCAGAAATACATAGTCAAACTCGCAGCCCTTTGACTGATGTGCGGTGATGACAGCGACCTTGTTGGCGGTTTTGGAAAGGCGGTCCATTTCGCTGGCAGAAAGTGCGCTCAGCTCCAACAGTTCGGAAAGCTGACGGAAAAGCGGCTGCTGGGGATTGGTATATTCCTGCGCAAAGGAACAGAACAATGCGAGATTGGAAAGCTGTTCCGGCTGCCTTGCATAGAGCCTTTGCAGGTCGAACACCTCCTGCAACCGCTCCAGTAGCGCGGGCAAACTTTCAAAGGTTTGGGTGCGCAACCCTTGCAGTAGAGTTGCCGCATTTTCCAAACGTGGCAGATATTTTGCGTAAAAGGCACGACGTTCATTGGTTTGCGGGCGCAGATAGTTTACGGTTAATAAATTGAGCACATCGGCGGTGGCAAGAATGTCGTCCATCGCGTCATGGGAGGGGTCGTGCGCAGTATGCAGCGCTGCTGCAACGGTGCAAAGCTTATGGTTTTCCAGCTTTTTGAGAAATCGCCGGCTCAAATCGAGCGTATCATACCAGGGGTTGGAAAGCGGTCGGGATACCTGGTACCGCAGCAGATTTTGTGCTGTGATGGTCATGTCAAATCCGACATTGTGTCCAACAATGACACAGCCCTCTATAAAATCAAGGAACTCGGTCAATGCAGTAGCAGGTGAAACGCCATGCTCTGTGAGATAGGCGTCAGAAAAGCCATGCACCTGCTCCGAGCTGCCGACCGGACGTGACGGCCGTAAAAAGCGCTCAAAGCGGGCGGCCTCGCTGCCGTCTGGGGCGAGGCGCACGGCCGCCATCTGAATAATATCATCACAGTACACATCGGTACCGGTGGATTCTACATCAAACACAACAACTCGGCCGCCTTCCATTGCATCCAGCAGCAGGTCAAAAAAGTCGCCGGAGCGGGTGCGGATATCTACAAAATCGGTCAGCGCAACGCCAAGGCCATTTTTATACCCTGCAATCACCGCCTGAACGGTTGCATCTCCAACGCCGCGCACCAGGCGGGTTAGAATGCGCCGCAGGCTGGCGCCATCCTGTGGGTTGAGCAGCAGCCGTACCCCCGCAAGCAAATCCTTAATCTCGGCGCGTTTAAACAATCGAAACTCGTCTGCAAGCATAAAGCGAATTTGGCTGCTGGCTTCCAGACAATAGGGGCGCAGCAGGTGGCAAACATCGGTGCAGGCGCGATTGTTGCGGGTGATGATTGCCACACGGGAATAGTCCGAAAGATGCAGTGCAGCGATCTGCTGATAAAGCCAGGCGACCTCATCCTCCATGGTATCAAATCGATGTACTTCTATGTCGGTGCAGGCGGCGCTGCCGGGAGAAAGTCCGCTATCCTCTCCGATAGAAAATGCGTTGTGCAGAAAATTCTGTGCGACTGCTAGAAGCTGCTGGCTTGCACGATAATTTTGCGTAAATTGCAGCACCAGCGGGTCAAACTCTTTGACAAACAGTTCGATAAGCTGATTGGGGGCGGAGCCGCGCCATTCATAGATGGTCTGGTTAAAATCGCCGCAGAGCAGCAGCTTTGCATGTCCACACAGGCGGGTCAGCAAGCGGTATTCCGGCAGGCTGACGTCCTGTACCTCATCGATGTGAATGTAAGCAAAACGCTGTTGCCAAAGGGCGGCCTGTTCAGGATCGGAGAGCAGCGCATCCGCCCGTAAAAGCAGATCATGAAAGTCAAGTGTGTTGTTGCGAACCAGTTTAGCGGTGTAAAGCTGCTCGATCGAGCGGCCATAACGCTCGAGAAAATGGAAAAACTTCAGATCAAAGCTGCGATGTTGGTCGATGCAGAGCTTTTCAATCAGGCCGCGCTGGTGAGCGAATAGATAGTCGGCCGCATGTGCGCCGGTTTCTGGATGCGCAAATCGGCATTCCTTCACCAGACCGATAAAATTTTGCAGGATGGTCGCGGGCTCCTCAGCCGCCTCGCGTCCAATGGCTTCCAGCGTGACCTCGCGGATGATTTCCAGACAATCCGGTTGATCGCAGATGGTGAAATCTGCTCCAATATCGGTTAAGCGGGTGGAGGATTGGCGCAGCAGCCAGCCGCAAAAGCTGTGTACCGTGCGGATGACCACCTGTGCGGAGGAGCTGCCAGCGCGCTCATCGATCCGCTCTGCCATCTCGCGGCAGGCGCGGTTGGTGAAGGTCAGGCAGAGGATCTGCTCCGGCCTGGCGATGCCGCTGTTAAGAAGGTTGGCTACCCGACACGCAAGTGTATTGGTTTTTCCGGTGCCCGCGCCTGCTAATAAGAGGATGTGGCGCGAAAATTCGGTGGCAGCTTGTTGCTGCTCCCTGTTCAATGTTGGGAGGATGGCAGTCGCCAATAGAGATGCTCCTTTCCTTTTCCCACTGCGCGCAGGGGCACTGACACAGAGCGCGGCAGAAGCTACTTGTCCTGATCTGCCAAACGAATTTCCTTGCGCTTGATTTTGCCGGAAATGGTTTTTGGTAGCTCTGTAACAAACTCCACAATGCGCGGATACTTATAAGGCGCAGTTTCCTTTTTCACATGGTTTTGCAGCTCCTTCTTGAGCAGGTCGGAGCCTTCCCAGCCACGCGCCAGTACAACGGTCGCCTTGACCACCTGACCGCGCACAGGGTCAGGTGCAGCCGTGACCGCACACTCGAGCACCGCGGGATGTGTCAGCAGCGCGGACTCCACCTCAAATGGCCCGATGCGGTAGCCGGAGCATTTGATTACATCATCGTTGCGCCCCACAAACCAAATGTAACCGTCGCCGTCCCGCCATGCGGTGTCGCCGGTGGAGTACATGTTGTTTGCGAAAGCCTCTGCATTGACCGCGTCATCCTTGTAATATTCCACCAAAAGTCCGGCAGGCCGCTGCTTATCCAGGTTTTTCACCACAATGGTGCCGACAATACCATCTTCACAGCTGTTGCCGTTTTCGTCCACGATGTCCAAATCATAAAGCGGAGAAAATTTGCCGGTTGAACCTGGCTTAACCGGCATCCAAGGGAAATTCGCGATGATGACGGTGGTTTCGGATTGCCCGAAGCCCTCGGTAATTTCCAAACCGGTAGCCCGCTTGAACTGGTAAAATACCTCGGGATTCAGTGGTTCGCCAGCGGTGGTACATTTTTTCAGCGAGGACAAATCATAATTGGATAGATCCTCTTTGATTAAAAAGCGGTAAACGGTGGGCGGGGCGCAGAAGGTAGCAGGACGCAGCCGCTGGAGGGTTTCCAGCAGATGCAGCGGTTCAAAGCGGCCCTCGGTGTCATAAGCGACAATCACCGCACCGCAGATCCACTGGCCGTAAATTTTACCCCAGCCAAACTTTGCCCAACCGGAGTCAGCGGATACAAAGTGCAGTTGTCCCTCCTGCACCTGATGCCAATAATGAGCGGTTGTAATATGCCCTAGCGGATAGATATAATTGTGCACAATCATTTTGGGCATTCCGGTGGTGCCGGAGGAGAAATAGGCCAGCATCAGATCGTCGTTGCAGGTGGCCTGAGCGCCGGCCGGCCGCGCAAAATCGGTGCTGTGTTTTTGGACCTCTGCGCGAAAGTCCAGGCAGTCGCTGGGGATCTGCCCGCCAACAACTGCGACCTGCTCCAGCTTGTGGCACTGGGTCCGCACCTGTGCAATATTGTGCAGCAGCTCGGGTTCATTTACACAGCAGATCATCCGAATATTTGCTTTGTTGCAGCGATATTCAATGTCATGCGGCATCAGCTGAAAGGTTGCAGGGATTACAACAGCCCCTAGCTTGTGTAGCGCAAGCATACAAACCCAGGCTTCTATACGTTGTTTGAGGATCAGCAGTACAAAATCTCCCTTTTGTATTCCGTAATGGGCGAAGAAGTTTGCCGCCTGATTGGAACGCAGCATCAAATCATGAAAGGTGAGGCGTTCCTCATGTCCATCGCCATCTACCCAGACAAGTGCAGGTTTTTTCGGGTCAAGACGCGCCCATTCATCAATTACATCAAACGCAAAGTTAAAATTTTCGGGGATGTTTAACCGATAATTCGCTTTGAAATCCTCATAGGAGTCGAACTCGGTACGCGCAAGGAATTTCTCTATCATGGGATTCACCTCTCCTATATCAAATTTCGTTTATTCATTGATAATCGTTAGAAAACGCACCGGCCCGCCAACCGCCCGCTGGCCATGCGGCGTCATCGGGTTGAAAAAGGCGCTGTCACCTGCGTGCAGAAGAAACTCCCGCGAGCCAATGACCAATTGTACGGTACCTTCCAATACATAGTTAAATTCCTGGCCGCCGTGTACAACCAGCTCAGGGCCCTTTTCCATCGGCTCCAAATCGACCACCATGGGATCAAAGGTGCGGCCGATATAGTTGAATGCAAGCGAGCTGAATTTATAGCCGCTGTACCGCTCGACAGAAACGCCGTTGCCCTGGCGCACGATGGTATAGTCATTCATGCGCGGCGCATCGCCGGTGAGCAGCACGGTTGGGTCAACATTCAGCTCGGCGGCGACGGCGTAGATCACACCGATGGGGATGTCTGTTGCACCACTTTCATAGTTCATATACTCCTCAAGTGATACATTCACCTTTTTGGCAAGGGTTGCTGCATCCACCTCTAAAATATCGCGCAGCTCTCTAATCCGTTCGGAAATTTGTTTAATCTGTTCGTTCATGCTGCATCCTCCTTTATCAAGCAAACCGCATTTTTTTCTATTTTACAGGTTCCCGCGTGGAATTGCAAGGCGCTTTGTCAATTTAATCTGTTAGAGAATTCGACAGAACAACTGCGATTTCAGCAGAATAAGACATACTAATCGTCGAATTCTATAAAATAAAAAGATTTGTGTTGTTTATGATTTGATGATTTGCCTTATTGAAGATTTTGTAAATTTACGGTAAACTGAGAGTAGAAAATCTGTGAACAGAGGATACAGGAAGCAGCCCTTTTTCTTTGGCTGGCTTCCAATTTTATTTGGAGGTAATTGCGGCTTATGGAACTGCTCAAACAACGTATCCAAAGGGATGGCCTTGTAAAGCCTGGCAATGTACTCAAGGTGGACAGCTTTTTAAATCATCAGATGGACATTGCATTATTTGAGGAGATCGGCAAGGAATTTCAGCGCAGATTTTCCCAGGATGGAGTTACCAAAATTCTTACAATTGAGGCTTCCGGTATCGGAATTGCCTGTATTGCCGCGCGGTATTTTCAGGTTCCGGTATTGTTTGCGAAGAAGTCACAGAGCAAGAATATCGACGGCGAGGTGTTTAGCTCCCGCGTGGAAAGCTTTACACATGGGCGTATTTATGACATCCTTGTGTCCAAAAAGTATTTGAGCGAGCAGGACCGCGTGCTGGTAATCGATGATTTTTTGGCGAAGGGCAGCGCTTTGGAGGGACTGTGTAAGTTGGTAGAGGACTCCGGCGCAACGCTGGTCGGCGCAGGCATCGTGATTGAGAAGGGGTTCCAGGGCGGTGGCGCGTTAATTCGCGGACGCGGCGTGCGGGTGGAATCGCTGGCGATTATCGATGGGATGGATGACCAAACCGGCCAGGTTTTCTTCCGCGATTAAAAAATCCAACGCCACGGTACATAAAAAGTATGTATCAGCTTTAAAATCCGTTCCAAATACCCAACGGGTATTTGAATAGAACCACACACCAGTTTTGAAGAATTGGAAGGAGAAAAGGAATGAAAAACAAAGTAATAGCACTGCTGATGGCTGCTGCGATGCTGGTTGCAACCGGCTGTTCTGCAACACCAGATACTCCCGCGTCGAGCGCGGCGCCAGCGCCGGCAGCATCCAGTGAAGCATCCTCTGAGACTCCCAGCGAGGCACCGGACGGGCAAGCCGAGGAGCCGCTGGATGATTGGAGCGCGAAAACCGGTGCAACCACCTTCCCGGCGATTGCGAAGGAGGACATCAAAGCAGGTTTTGTCTATGTCGGTGACGTCGGCGATATGGGTTACTCCTATGCGCACGACCAGGGCCGTCAGTCGATGATTGCAAACCTGGGGCTGGATGAGAGCCAGGTGTTGGTTGTCACCAACGTACCGGAGGATTCCACCTGTGAGGATCAGCTGCGCAACCTGATTGACCAGGGCTGCAACATCATCTTCACCACCAGCTTTGGTCACATGGAGTGGACTGCGAACGTCGCACAGGAGTTCCCGGATGTTCACTTTATGCACTGCTCGGGTTACACCACCGGTGAGAATATGAGCGCTTATTTTGGTAGAATGTATGAGGCGCGCTATCTGTCTGGTATCGTGGCGGGCATGAAGGCAAAGGAGATCGGCAACCCGAAGCTGGGTTATGTGGCTGCAATGCCGATTCCGGAGGTTGTACGCGGCGCGAATGCGTTTGCGCTGGGTGTAAAAGCTGCCTATCCGGAGGCGACCGTTGAGGTTAAGTTCACCAATACCTGGTATGATCCGGCGGTTGAAAAGCAGGTCGCAATGGAGCTGCTCAACAGCGGCTGCGGCGTACTGGGCCAGCACTGCGACACCACTGCACCGCAGGTTGCGGCACAGGAAAAGGGCGGTTTTGCGGTTGGCTACAATGCAGCAACCTATGACGCCGCACCGCAGGCTTATCTGACCAGCCCATTGTGGGATTGGGGCGTATATTACACCAAGCAGGTCCAGGATGCGATTGATGGCAAATGGGCGAGCTCAAACTATTGGGGCGAGATGAAGGATGGCATTGTTTCGCTGGATGCGCTTTCCCCGAACTGCCCAGAGGGTAGCCAGGCTGCTGTTGACGAGGCAAAGGCAAAGCTGGACGACGGCTCGCTCCAGGTATTTGGCGGTCCGCTCAAGGACAACCAGGGCAACGAGAAGGTTGCACAAGGCGTTGTGATGACCGATGTGGAAATGCTGGCGTTCGACTGGTTTGTTGACAACGTGATTGGTTCGGTTCCACAGGCGTAAAAGATGAATTTCTGCCGCATAGAGTGTTGTGTGGTGGTTCCTGCTGCCGCAGATGGCATCAGGTAGGAGCAGTAGGGCGGCTTTTTCTCTTGCAAAAAGCCGCCCTCTTTCCGCTCCTGGGAGCGGAAATTCACCCACCAAAAATCCGCTTAGATATTTAGAGGTTTCGCTCGCTGCGGCGAGCGGCCAGGGCGCTGCCCCTGGACCCCGCGGCCTTTAAAAAGGCCGGCGAAATTTTTGGTGCGCTGCGCGGCTTGGGAAAAAGAGATTGGCTCAGGATGTTAAGGAGGTCGGTTTGATGGGGGATATGCCATATGTCCAACTGAAAAAGATTAGCAAATCCTTTGGCAGTGTACAGGCGAACCATGCTGTTGATTTAGAGGTGCGCAAAGGAGAGATCCATGCGCTGCTTGGAGAAAATGGTTCGGGAAAAAGCACACTGGTCAACATGCTCTCGGGCATTTATGCCCCAGACAAGGGGCAAATTTTTGTCGATGGTACTGAGCGGCATTTCACCTCTCCTGCCGACGCAATTCGGGCCGGCGTTGGTATGGTCCATCAGCATTTTAAGCTGGTAGATGTGCTGACCGCGAAAGAAAATATCATTCTGGGGCAGCCAGGCAACATTTTTATCCGTGGAAAAGAGCTCTCCCAAAAAATTACGGCGTTGGCGCAAAAATACGGATTGGCGGTTGATCCGGACAAGAAAATTTATGACATGTCGGTCGGTGAAAAGCAGACGGTAGAGATTCTAAAGGTGCTTTACCGCGGGGCGAATGTGCTGATTCTGGACGAGCCAACCGCAGTGCTTACCCCACAGGAAACCGACGCTTTATTTGATATTCTGCGCAACATGAAGCGAGAGGGCTGCGCAATTATCATCATCACCCACAAGATGCACGAGGTTTTGGGTGTATCCGACCGCGTGACCGTTCTGCGCAGAGGAGAGACGATTGGCACGGTCAACACCGCCGAAACCGACGCACGTGCGCTGACAGAGATGATGGTTGGACGCGCGATCTCGCTGGAAATCGAGCGGCCGCAGGTGGCGGATGAGCTGAAAAAACTGCTGCTTCGGGTGGAGCATCTTTCGGTGAAAACTCCGCTGGGCACCGACGCGCTGCATGATGTCAGCTTTGAGCTAAGCGGCGGCGAAATTTTAGGGGTTGCAGGCATCGCGGGCAGCGGCCAAAAGGAGCTGTGCGAGATTATCGCTGGTTTGCAGAAGGCCTCCAGCGGGGATGTGGTATTCAAAGGGGAATCGTTGGTGGGCAAAACGCCGATTGAGATTCTCCAGCGCGGTGTGCAGATGAGCTTTATTCCGGAGGACCGGCTGGGAATGGGCCTGGTTGCAGGGATGGACATTGTAGACAATGTGATGCTAAAAACCTTCCGGCGCGGCAAAGGACTGTTCATCGACCGGCTGGGCGGCACAAAGGACGCACAGCGGATTGTAGAACATTTTTCGGTGGACACCCCTTCCATCCACCATATTGTCAAAAAGCTTTCGGGCGGCAATATTCAAAAGGTGCTGCTGGGGCGTGAAATTGATATGGAGCCACAGCTTTTGATTACCGCATATCCGGTGCGCGGACTGGATATCGGCGCGTCTTATTTTATTTATGACACCCTCAACGAGCAGAAGAAAAAAGGGGTTGGGGTGCTGTTCATCGGTGAAGATTTGGACGTGCTGATGGAAATTTCCGACCGCCTGATGATCATTCACGACGGCCAGATTATGGGAATTGTGGACCCAACAAAGGTCAGTAAAGAGGATGTGGGCCTCATGATGCTGGGGCATACCCAAGGGGAGGTGAGCGCATGATTCAGATTGTAAAACGTCCCGACCCAACCAGACGAGAGGATGTGCTAACCCGTCTGGGCGCGCTGCTGGGTGCGGTTATCTGCGCCGCAGTGATCATCGGCTTTATCGGATACAATCCGTTTGAGGTGTTTAAAAACCTGGTGGTGGGATCGACCGGTACCGCTATGCGCATCCAAAGCACAATGAACAAAACCATTCCGCTGGCAACCCTCTCGCTGGGTGTTGCAGTCTGCTTTAAGATGAAGTTTTGGAACATCGGCGCAGAGGGACAGTTCTATATGGGTGCGATGTTCGCAACCTGGGCGGCATTCAATTTTAAGCAGCTGCCGATCTATCTGCTGCTTCCGCTGATGGGAATTCTGGGGTTTTTGGGCGGTGGACTGTGGGCGCTCATTCCTGCGGTTTTCAAGTCGCGCTTTAAAACCAATGAAATCCTAGTAACGCTGATGATGAACTATATTGCCACCAAATATATCACCTATTTACAGTATGGGCCATGGAAGGACCCAAAAGCGGGCGGCTTTGCAAAGATGCCCAAATTTATCAGTGCGGCGGTGCTCCCAAAGCTGTTTGGGGTGCATATCGGTTGGATTGTGATGTTGGTAGCGGCGCTGTTCATTCATATTCTGCTCACCCGTACCAAAATTGGCTATGAAATTGCGGTCATCGGAGAAAGCGAAACCACCGCGCGCTATGCGGGTATCTCGGTGACGAAGGTCACCATCTTTGCGGTGATTTTGGGCGGCGGTCTGTGCGGTATTGCAGGTATGATGCAGGCTTCCGCAATTGAAAAATCGCTGACCGACCAGCTTTCAGCAGGGCTCGGCTTCACCGCGGTGATCACCGCTTGGCTGGCACGGCTGTCTGCGCCTGGTATTCTGGTGGTGTCCTTCCTGTTCGCCTGCTTGCTTCAAGGCAGCGCATTTATCCAAACTGCAATGCAAATACCTGCGCAGGTGGCAGAGGTCCTGCAAGGCATTATTTTATTCTTTGTGCTGGGAAGCGAGTTTTTCTTAAATTATCAGTTGGCATGGCATAAGAGCGGAAAGGAGGCGGCGTAATGCAGCAGCTGGCATTGTTTTTACAGACCGCAGTGCAGATGGGCACCCCCATTCTGTTTGGCACGCTGGGCGGCATTCTCTGCGAGAAGGCTGGTAACATCAATCTTGGAGTGGAAGGCATGATGCTGCTGGGCGCGGTGTTCGGCTTTAAAACGGCGTTCTCGACCGGCAATCCATTGCTGGCAATTGTTGCGGCCGGCCTAGCGGGGGCGTTCGGCGCGCTGATTTATGCAGTGATCACCGTAACCTTGCGCGGCAATCATACGGTAACCGGCCTGACACTGACCATCTTTGGGACCGGCGTTTCTGGACTGCTGGGTAAACCGTTGGGCGGCAAAACGCTGCCCGCCACGATTGCGAGCGCTTTTGCTGCCTATGATGTTCCGGGGTTATCGAAAATACCTGTGCTGGGTGAAATGTTTTTCCGCCAGAGCATCTATGTGCAGATTGCACCCATCCTAGCAATTTTGCTGTATTTCTATCTGAACCGCACCCGCTTCGGGCTAAACCTGCGTGCGGTCGGGGAAAACCCAGGCGCGGCGGACGCCTCCGGTGTAGATGTCAACCTCTATAAATATGTGCATCTGCTGATGGGCGGATTTTTATGTGGCATGGGTGGAGCCTATCTGTCGATTGTATTTGTGCCATTGTGGCAGGATAATCTGACCGCGGGCATCGGTTGGATTGCGGTTGCATTGGTTATTTTTGCAACCTGGAACCCAGCAAAGGCAGTTTGTGGCGCATACTTTTTTGGTGCGCTGCGGGGAATCGGCTTTAAGCTGCAAAATGTGGACCTGCGGATGTTTGGGTATAAGATTATGATTTCCTCCCAGCTGCTGGATATGATCCCTTATTTGATGACGATTATTGTGTTGCTATTGATTGTGCGCGGAAAGAAACGCGAGAATCAGCCGCCCGCCGCGTTGGGGAATCCCTACTTCCGCGAGGAACGCTAAACGCTTTTGTGCAGGCAAAAAAGACAAAAATGTACATGCTAAACCTGCTATTGACAAATCGGACTAGATTGTGTAGAATAGAAAAGTAAACTGAATAAGACCTTATAAAGAGTGGCGGAGGGACTGGCCCTATGAAGCCCGGCAACCTGCAAATGCAAGGTGCTAAATCCTGCGGTATAACCGACAGATGAGGAGTAAAAACGCTCGGTTATATAGCCGGGCGTTTTTTGATAAAGTGCAGCAATTTGGCGAAAAATCTGCACTCCATAAGTAAGAATAAGAATGGAGGGGTTTGTTTGAATTTACGACTGTTTTGTAAACGAGCGGCAGGTGTATTATTGGCCTTGAGCGTTTGTGTGGGCGCAATGCCAGCCGTGGCAGCACGCACCTATGATGATTTTGATTATATTACAAGTCATATCAATTTAAAGGTGCCAAGTTCGCTGAATATTGTGCGGCCCGCTGAAGATATCACCACTTCCGACAGCGTTTACTTTATTACGGGTACCTCTAATCCAGAGGCAGAGCTGAAAATGGATGGAAAAACCGTTCCCAACCGCGGTTCTCGCGGCAGCTTTGGGATATTAGTGAATCTGAGCAATGGGGAAAACACCTTTGTGTTTCAACAGAGCGGGCGCCGCAAGAGTGTAACCATCACCAAGGGCTCCTCCACCACAGCGCCAACCACAAAGGTGATCAGCTCAATGGCGCCTTCCTATGACTGCGCGACCACCAGCGGCAGCACGATCAATCTTTCCTGTACAGCGCCTGCGGGTGCTTCGGTGACAGCAGTTGTTGGAGGCCGCAAGGTACAGCTGGAGCAGGTAGCTGCGGCACGAGAGGGGGTGCCGGCCACCTTCCAGGGAAAGACAACCGCAGGAAATGTGGAAGGCACGCAGGATATCGGAAAGGTTACATATATTTTGAATGGCGGAACGCAGTTTCAATCGGCGGGAAAGGTGTTCATCACCGGACAGGGCAGCACCTTGACTGTATCGGTCAAAAACCGCGCAGCGAGCTTGTATAAGGATGAGCAGCGCAGCACCTTTATCGAAACGCTCAAGGGAGGCGCAGTGGATACCGTCGCGGAGATGAACAGCTCCATGTACCGCCTTTCAAGCGGCGGCTGGGTTTATAAAGAGTCGATGCAGCCGCTTGCAGGGCAGGTGAGCGTGCGCAACAAGGTTTCTAAAATCGGGCGTGGCACTTCGGATAGCTGGCGGGAGAATGGAGAGTATTACCTCATTACAGGTACGGTTAACCCGATCTATCGCGCCTATCAGGACCAGGAAAAGCTGTATGTCCGCCTGATGCACACAACAGGGATTGCAGATCAGGACACCAGCGATTGGACAAATGGCAGTCAGCTTTTTTCCGGCGTACAGGTGAGCGAAACCGATGGCGATACCATCCTGCAATTTCAGCTTTCAGGGGAACGCAAGCTGTGGGGCTACAGCATCGAATACCATGATGGGATGACCTCTATTTATGCGAAATATGCGCCAAAGCTTACGTCGGGCAACCAGCCACTTGAAAATACTGTAATCGCGGTGGATGCAGGACATGGTGGCACCGATCCAGGCGCGATTGGCACGGCGGGCACCGATGCAGCGATGGAAAAGGACATCACCCTAGCCACCGCAATTGCGCTGCAAAAACGTTTGGAATCATTGGGGGCAAAGGTTGTCATGTGCCGCACAGGGGACGATGACGTTTCGATGAATACGCGGATGGAAATCACTGCGGCAAAGGATGCGGATTTGTTTATTTCACTGCACTGCAACAGCATCGGCTATAACCAGGACGCAAACAAGCCGAGCGGCACAGAGGTTTATTATTATGAGGATATTGCAAAGCCGCTTGCGGTTCGCATTGCAGACACGATTTCCGAGAAGGTCGGACGTGTCAACCGCGGCGGGAAGTTTTCCAATTATCGGGTGACGTTAAATACCTTTGCGCCATCTGTGCTGGTTGAAATGGGCTTTTTGACCAATCCCAAAGAATACGACCAGATGACCAGCCGCAACGGAATTTATAAAACCGTAAATGCAATCGCTGACAGCGTGTTGGCGGTGTTATAAAATCATTTTGTATCAAGCAAACGGCGAAAGGAGCTCTTTAGTATGGCAAAGTATTTGTTCACCTCAGAATCGGTAACAGAGGGGCATCCCGATAAAATCTGTGACCAGATTTCGGATGCGGTCCTGGATGCGA
The DNA here is from genome assembly GCA_910586875.1 of uncultured Anaerotruncus sp. GTDB lineage: Bacteria > Bacillota > Clostridia > Oscillospirales > Ruminococcaceae > Anaerotruncus. The sequence continues at coordinate 13,607 of CAJUJI010000063.1, forward strand.
TCATTGCGAAAGACCCAAACGCACGTGTGGCGTGTGAAACAGCGGTTACCACCGGTATGGTTATGATTATGGGGGAAATTTCTACCTCCTGTTATGTAGATATTCCGGCAATCGCTCGTAAAACCGTTCAGGAGATCGGCTATGATAGAGCAAAATACGGGTTTGACTGCAAAACCTGTGCGGTGCTCACCAGCATCGATGAACAGTCGGGTGATATCGCAATGGGAGTTAACGACGCGCTAGAGCACAAAGAGGGCGACGCAGAGGAAGCCGCGAGCACCGGCGCAGGCGATCAGGGAATGATGTTTGGGTATGCAAGCGATGAAACCCCAGAGTTAATGCCAATGCCAATTTCGATGGCGCATAAGCTGGCAAAACGGCTTGCACAGGTGCGTAAGGATGGTACTCTGCCATATCTGCGCCCAGATGGAAAAACGCAGGTGACGGTGGAGTATGTGGATGAGCAGCCCACCCGTGTGGATGCAGTGGTAATCTCCAACCAACATGCGCCAGAGGTTTCTCTGGAGCAGATTCGCGCGGATGTCATTGAGCAGGTGATCAATCAGGTTATCCCAAGCGAATTGATGGATAGCCAAACCAAAATTTATGTGAACCCAACCGGCCGGTTTGTGATTGGCGGTCCACAGGGGGACAGCGGCTTGACCGGACGCAAAATTATCGTGGACACTTATGGCGGCTTTGGCCGGCATGGTGGTGGTGCATTCTCTGGCAAGGACCCAACAAAGGTGGACCGTTCAGCAGCGTATGCGGCGCGTTATGTCGCAAAGAATATCGTAGCAGCGAAGCTGGCAAAGCGCTGTGAGGTGCAGGTTGCCTATGCAATCGGTGTAGCACAGCCGGTCTCGGTCAATGTGAACACCTTTGGAACTGGTAAGGTGGCAGACGATCAGCTCGCGGATGCAGTGTGCAAAGTATTTGATTTGCGTCCGGCTGCAATTATTAAAGCGCTGGACCTGCGCAAGCCGATTTACCGGCAGCTGGCAGCGTATGGACATCTGGGCCGTGAAGACCTCGGTGTGAGCTGGGAGAAAACGGATAAGGTGGAGGCTTTGCTGGCAGCCCTCAAGTAAGCGGTCGCGATCCCATCACGTTCATCATTATAAAATGCGCAAAAAATCACCCTTTTGCATAAGATGCAGAGAGGTGATTTTTTATGTGTAATATCATATTGTGGTTTCTGTTGGCGGTATTGGCCTGCGTTGGTTTTGTGCAGGTTGTGAGCTGGATAGCGGTACATTCGGCTTGGAAGGGAAATCGAGTCTATCGGGTGATACCGGTCGGTAAAGACACGGAAAATTTGGAGCAGCAGCTTGCGCTGGTTTATGCAAGTTTGCAGTGGGAGTCTAATCCCAGCAGGCAAAAATACATATTGTATAATATCGGTCTGCATCAACGTGGAATAGAGGATTGTTGCGCATTGGCACGGGACACAGGGATTCAATTTGCAAATTCGCCAGAAGAACTACTGAAAATATTACAA